>JAOTWJ010000283.1 GCA_029862925.1 Gemmatimonadota bacterium | reverse complement strand
AACGGCACCGTTCACCCGAGCCATACACGGGTCGGGAGACCATGTCCAAGCCGAAGCTTCAGATCATCGTGCTGTTCCAGAACCTGGGCGAGGCGCGCGCGTACTACGCGCGTTCGCCGGCCCCGCCATTGTCGGGTATCCTGCTGGCCGGGCTTACGCCGGACGTGGTGGAAGTCGAGGTGCTGCACGAGATGGTGCGGCCCATCGACTACGACACCGACGCCGACTTCATTGCGCTGAGCTTCATGGATTTCTGCGCGCCGCACGCGTACGAGGTGGCGCGGCGATTCCGCGCGCGCGGCAAGATCGTGATCGCGGGCGGGAAGTATCCGTCCGCGTTCCCGCAGCTCGTGGCACCGCACTTCGACGTCACCGTGGCGGGCGAGGCGGACTTCATCTGGCCGCGTGTGGTGGAAGACCTCGTGGCCGGGCGCCACCGACGGCTCTATCAGGCGCCGTTCGCGCCCACGCTGGCCCACATCCCGCCGCCACGCTACGACCTGGTGGAACCGGCCTACGCCGTGGCGATGGTGACGGAAGCCACCCGCGGCTGCCCGTTCCGCTGCACTTACTGCCAGCTGAACATTCGGCCCACGGCGCATCGGGTGCGGCCGATCGACGACGTGATCCGCGACCTCACCGCCACCCAGCGGCTCCCGTGGCACAAGCGGAAGCTGGGGATGCTGTACGACAACAACCTGGGCGGCGACATGGGCTATGCGAAGGAGCTGCTCCAGGAGATTGCCAAGCTCGAGCTCTGGGCGCTGGGCGTGCAGTTCACGTTCAACTGCCTCAAAGACGCCGAGTTCGTGGACCTGCTGGCGGCGGCCAACTGTCGCATGGCGTTCCTGGGGCTCGAGTCGCTCTCCGAGCCCAGTCTGCTCGCCGTGCAGAAACGGCAGAACAAGGTGCGCGAGTACGAGAGCACCATCCGGATGCTCAAGGAGCGCGGCATCCTCACGTTCACCGGCATGATGCTGGCGCTCGAGGAGGACACGCCCGAGTACTACCAGATGCTGCCGGAGCAGCTCGAGGTGGTGGACCCGTCGGCCATCTTCCTCTCGATCTCCATCCCCATTCCGGGGACACCGTTCCATCGGGAGCTGGAGGAGCAGGGGCGGATCTTCGATACGGACCTGGCCCACTACGAGGGTGATCACCTCGTGTTCGCGCCGCGCGACGTGACGGCCGGGCAGGTGTTCGAGACGCGAAGCCGGCTGATGCGGACGTTCTACTCGTGGCCCAACGTGATCCGTCGCTGGGGCCGGCTGATGCGGAGCTACTGGACCGGCGGCGCGGCCAGGGGCCGGCTGTTCGGCTCGGCGGTCATCTCGTTCGTCCTGTTCCAGTTGTCACGGTTCCAGCGGTATCACGCACGGCAGAAGGTCTTCCCGGCCCGGGCGCCCCACGTGCCGGCGACCGCGGCACGGGCCCCAAGGAAGCTCGCGGTGGTCTGAATCGGCCTACCGACGCGGCCTTCGCGACACGCCGCTCGACGGGTGCAGACCTCCTTCTTGGACATGCCACCCCGGTCGCAACGCGGCCCTGGCGCGTGAAAGGCCCATGGCTCATTCTGGTCGGGATCACCACCTCGTGGAGGACCGTATGGGTGCCATGAACACCGCGCGCGTGATCGGTGGCGGCCTGCTCGCCGGCCTGATCATCAACGTCGTCGAGTTCCTCATGAACATGTTCGTGCTGCGGGACGCCTGGTCCGAGGTGTACGCCAAGATGGGCGTCGCCGAACCCGGCGGCGGGGCGCTCGCCGGCTACGTGGTGCTGGCGTTCGTGCTCGGCCTGCTGATCGCGTGGACCTACGCCGCCATCCGGCCGCGCTTTGGCGCGGGCCCAGGGACCGCGGTGAAGGCGGCGGTCGTCGTATGGGTGGCGGCCTACCTGTTCCCCACCGTCGGCTGGATGCTGATGGGTGGAATCGGCACGTGGCTCGTCCTCGTCACGCTCGCGTATTCGATCGTGGAGGTCGTGCTGGGTGGGCTCGCCGCGGGTAAGGTCTATCAGGAAGGCGCTTCGGCGACCGCGTAACAGCACCTCGAAGCGAGCATCGTCGAGGGGTCACGGCATGGACGCCGTGACTCGGGGGCTCTTGCGTCGTCGGCAGCCTGGGCGCATCATAGCCGAGCCGTTGCATCGGCTTTGCGTCGCATGCGATTCCCGC
>JAOTWJ010000282.1 GCA_029862925.1 Gemmatimonadota bacterium | reverse complement strand
CAACACGCGAGTCGCATTCCCCCCCAGGATCTGCTCCACTTCCCCCGTCGAGAATCCGGCCGTGAGGAGTGCCTCGGTGAGTCGCGGCAGGGCCGCGTGGTCGGGCAGATCGTCGGGCGGGTCGGTGAAGCCGTCGAAGTCGGTGCCGAGCGCCACCACCTCCACCCCGCCCTGATTGGCGAGCGCGCGCGCGGTGCGGACCATCAGCTCGATGCCCTTGACCACGCGGAACGGGCTGAGCCAGTGGTTCATGGCGATCACGCCGATCGCGCCGCCAGTGTCGGCGATGCGACGCACCTCCGTGGGGTCGGGGTTCATCGGCACGTCCTGGAGCGTGTGTGCGCCCACGTGGGTCATCACCACCGGTCGCCGCGTCCCGACGAGTGCCAGCACGTCGCGCCGCGCGGGCGGCGTGCAATGGGTCAGGTCCACCACCATGCCGAGGCGGACCATTTCCTCCACCACGGTACTTCCGACGGGGGTGAGACCGGCGTCGAGGTCCTTGGGTGACTGAAAGCAGCCCAGGATCTTGTTGTCGGGCGGGATGCCGTCCACGGGGGGCGCGATCCCGTTGGCGTAGAAGTGGGCCAGGGTCATCAGGCAGACGCCACGGTCGAACAGCCGGCCCACGTTGGCGGCGTCACCCGACAGATGGTGCGCCCCTTCCACCGCGTGGAGGAACACCACGCTCCCGCGCGCGCGCGCCGCCGTCAGCTCGGCGTGGGACCGGGCCACCTCCAGGCGGACGCCGTCGATGGGCGGCGTGAGGGCCACCTCGGCTTCCAGCGCGTCCAGGATGCGCAGCGTCTCGAGAAACGGGTCGCCGTCGAACAGCCGCCGCACGCGCGGCAGCAGCAACTTCACGATCCGCAGCGGGAAACAATCGGCGAGCAGGGCGCGTTCCGGCACGTACACCGTCGACAGCAGCACGTCCACGCCGCCGACCTTGAGCTTGGGGAAATCCACCCGCATCGAGAACGGGTCGAACGCGCCGCCCGAGCGATGGCAGTCGGCGAGCTGCTTCCCCCACAGCGCGATCTTGAGCGTGGGGTGCGCGTGCAGGTCCACCACGGTGGCCCGCGCGTGCAGGTTGGCCACGTGGGGCGGAACGCTGGGGACGTTGGGGCAGGGCATGCGCTACGGCAGCCTTCCGAAGATCGCCGCCAGCCGGTCTTCCTCGAGGACGACCGCCGGGTCGGCGCCGCCGGCCGGCCATTTCACCAGGCGCAGCATGCCGTCTTCCAGCTCGAGGCCGGTGATGTCGCCGTCCTCGAAGATGCAGCAGCCCGTGTTGAAGTAGCACGGCACGGGTTTGGGCGTGTCCTGGCACGGCGGGTGTTTCTCGCGCCGGTCGGCGATCAGTGCCTCCAGCTCGGCGATGCGGGCGGCGTGGCTGGGGTCGTCGGGCGCGGGGCCGGCCACCAGGTCGCCGAGCATCGCCACGAGCTTCTGGAGATGCGTGCGCGAGCTCCACACGGGCCGGTGCGTGTGGCCGGCCACCAGGATCAGCTTGGCCTGCGTGGCGGCCCACTCGTACATCTGGCGGTCGTGCTCGCCGCGGAGGCACGGGTCCTTGGACGGGCTCTTGACCTTGAACCCGAAGATGCGCTGGAGCGGGCGCCAGATGCGGAGCGCCAGGCGCGAGAGCCAGCGGAACTTGTGGCTGAACACGGTGCCCTGGTGCCCGTGCACCATGAGCAGCGTGCCCACGGCCGTCGTGCCGCTGCGGACCGTGAAGCGGATGCCCTCGTACACCGTGTTCGTGGGGATCAGGCCGCCCAGCTCGCGGGCCACGCGCTCGGGTTCCATCCACTCGTCGTCGTGATTGCCGAACACCCGCAGGTAGCGGTCGGCGCCGAAGCTCGCCTCCTGGAGGATCACGCCCTCGTATTCATGCCGCACTTCGGCAAAGCCCTGCTCCCACAGCTCTTCCACGTCACCCAGCAGGATCAGCGTGAACCCGCGGTCGCGGTAGCTGTCGAGGGCCGCCCGATAGGTCGGCTCGCACTGGCGGAACGCGTCCGCCTTGTCGCGGGCGCCCTTGTGCTGATCGGAGAGAATGACGTAGCGGTGCGGCGTCTCGAGGTCGAGCGCGCGCTCGAGTGTCGTGGAGCCCGTCAGGGCGCGGGTGAGCTCGGTGGAGACGGACATGGCGGTTGGGCGGCTGGGCGGGTGGGC
>JAOTWJ010000109.1 GCA_029862925.1 Gemmatimonadota bacterium | reverse complement strand
TCGGCTCCTCAGTCGAACAGTAGATTCTCGACGAACGTCTCGAGCTGGATCTCCAGCTGCTCGAAGCTCGTCATGTTCTCCTCGAATTCGCTCACGAAATACGGCAGGCCGACGCCGTCGAGCGCCCGCGTGTTGACCACCTGCTCCTCCAGCCCCGGCTCGCACATCTTGGCCGCGAGGAGAATCGCGGCCTGGGCACCGGCCTGTTCGACCCGCTCGAGCAGCATGCGCTCCTTGGGTTTGCGGAGATCGTGCTGCACGGGACTGTGCGCGGAATGCTCGATGTAGGCTTCGGCCAGCTGGTGCAGGGGATCGCCGTCCAGCGGCACGTCCCGCACGAGCCAGCGGAGGCCGATCAGCAAGTCGTCGTCCACCACGTAGCAGGAGCGGCCGATCGCCTGGAGCAGATCGAGCGGGGGCTGCTCGCAGAACCCGCCCTCGAGCACCACCCGGATCTTGTCGCGGCGGTGTCCGTCGCGGGCGCGGAGCTGCGGCAGCACGTGGGCGAGGAGCGCGTTGTGTTCCTCCCGTGGGATCAGCCCGCCCACCGCCATGAGGACGTAGGCCTCTTCCGGCGCCACGAGCCACGGCGTGTCGCGGCGCAGCGCGTAGAGATCGCGGAGCAGCGCACGATTCGCGTTGAACACCGCGAGCGCGTCGCGCAGCGCCGCCGTCGTCACGGGACGACCGCCGACCGACTCGATCCGCTGGCGCAGCCGGTCGTACTCCCCGCGCAGATACGCGATGCTGTGCGCCGAGTTCGGGTTTTGCGGCAGGTAGAGGATCTCGCAGGGGTAGGGGACGTTGCGTCCCCACACCGCGGCGAGGTTGCGGGCCGCGTCGCAGATGGGGTGCGTGACGAACAGCTCCAGCTCGACCCGGCCGGTCAGGGCCAGCTCCAGCGACGTCTTCAGAATCGAGCAGAGGTAGGAGCCGAACCGGGAGTCGGCCCGGGTGGGCTCGACCGGTGCACCGCGCACCTTGAACGGCAGCAGCCCTGCCGCGTGCGCGATCTCCTCGGGGAAGTACACCTGGAAATGCCCGACCACCTTCCCGCCCGCCTCGCGCCATCGTCGCACGGTCGGGAACGACTGATCCTCGAGGAGGTCGCGACAGGCCGCGATGACGCCCTCGACGGGCGCATCCTGCCATTCCGGAAACACGGCGGCGGTTGCCGTCATCGATGGCTCCAGGCCGGCGTCCGCTTCTCGAGAAAGGCGTGCAGTCCCTCCACCGCATCCGCCGATCGCATCAGCTCGGCAAGGTACACCCGCTCGGCCGCGTCCAGCGCGGGATCCGACCCGCCAGTGGCGAGCGCGCGCTTGGCGCAGACCAGCGCAGCCCGGCTGTGTCGCGCGACCAGGCCGGCGAGGAGCAGCGCGGCCTCGTCCACCTCCGCATCCGGCACGACCCGCTGGACGAGCCCGAGTCGCGCCGCGCGTGGGGCGTCGATCGCCTCACCCGTGAAGACGAGCTCAGCCGCCGCGCCGCGGCCCACGAGCGCGGGCAACAGGGCGCACGCCGCGGGGGGGATCACGCCCAGGAGAATCTCCGGCTGGCCGAACGTCGCCCCTTCGCCGGCCACCATCAGGTCGATGGCCTGCACGAGCTCGAACCCGCCGCCCAGACAGCGGCCCCGCACCCCGGCGACCGTGGGAACCGGAAACGCGGCCAGCGACCGCACGGTAGCGACGAACTCGGGAATCAGCTGCTCGTGCGCGGGGGGCAGATGTTCGCCGACGTCGGCGCCCGCGGAAAAGTGCTTCCCGTCGGCGGTGAGCAGCAGGACGCGCACGTCGGGCCGGGTCGCCCACTCGTCGAGCTGGGCGCGGAGGTCGCCGAGCACCGCCCGCGTCAGGATGTTCACCGGGGGATGGGCGAGGACCAGCCGTGCAATCCCGTCGTCGAGCGAGGCACGGATCGTCATCAGTTCACCGCTCCGAGCAGCTGACCGCCGTCCACCGGAATCACGGTGCCGGTGATGAATCCTGCGGCGTCGCTGCAGAGGAACCGCACGAGGGCCGCCACCTCCTCCGACCGCCCCATCCGCTGGAGCGGCGTGCGGGCCACGGCCCGGTCCCGCGCATCGGCCGGGAGCGCACGCGTCATCTCGGTATCGATGTAGCCGGGTGCCACGACGTTCACGGTAACGCCATCACGCGCGAGTTCCAGCGCCAGCGTGCGTCCGAGGCCCGTGAGCCCGGCCTTGGACGCGGCATAGTTGGCCTGGCCGAACCGACCGCGCAGACCGTTGATGGAGGAGACGAACACCAGTCGCCCCCGCGGGGACGCCCGCAGCGCGCCCAGGGCCGCCCGGGCAGTGCGGAAGGCGCCCGTGAGGTTCACGTCCAGCACGTCGCCCCACTCCGCATCGGACATCTTCCAACTCACGCGGTCGCGCACGATGCCCGCGCAGCAGACCACCCAGTCCAGGCCGCCGCGTTCCGCTATCACCTGCGCCACCGCGCGCTCGAGGGCCGCCGGGTCGCGCACGTCCACCTCGAGGGCGGTCCCGACCCCGGCCGGCGGTGTCGGCGACGCTACGTCCAGCGCCGCCACCCAGGCATCCGGGGCGAGTGCGTCGACGACGGCGCGCCCGATGCCGCGCGCGCCACCGGTCACGAGAGCCGTTGCCCGCATGCGCCGCAGAACGTGTGGTCGGTGGGCAAGTGCTTGGCGCCACAGGACGGGCATTCGCGGAGCGGGGCCCCCCAAGGCGCCTCCGACGACGCGCCGCTGGCCGCGCGCTCACGCAGCATGGCGTAGCGCGCCGGCCGTTTCTCGACGAACGCCTGCATGCCCTCCAGCGGCTCCCAGCACGCATAGTGCAGCGAGAGCCAGTCCTGGGCATGCCGAGCGGTCGCGTGCCATGCCAGGTCCTTCCAGAAGTTGGTCTGCTGCTTGGTGTACCGCGTGCACTCGGGGAACGACGCCAGGAGCCGCCGGGCGAGGTCGTCGACGTACGCGTCGAGCTTCGACAGATCGATGCAGTAGCCGTCCTTCCCCTTCTGCGCCTTGGCGATCTCGTCCGGGCCGGCGTCGTCGAGCCACTGATCGCCGCGGCGCACCGACGGCACCACCCAGTTCACGAGCCCCCACGCTTCCGCCTGCCGGGCGGGGATCGGCTCGTTGAGCATGAGGATGGCCCGCGCGCGCTTGTCACCCACCACGAGCGGCAGCCATTGCGTAGACCCTCCGCAGGCCACGGACCCGACGTGGGTCCCCACCTGCTTGATGTAGGTGTGCTGCGCCATCACCGTGAGGTCGCACGCCAGCTGGCTCTCGTTGCCGCCCCCGACCGCCATGCCGTTCACGCGCGCGACGACCGGCTTGCCGGTATTGAGAATGCTCTCGATATATGCGCGGAACAGCGCCATGTACTTCCAGTAGTCGCGCGGCGTCGCGACGTAGTGCTCGGCGTACTCCTTCACGTCACCGCCCGTACAGAAGGCACGGTCGCCGGCGCCGGTGAACACGATCACGCCGACGGCATCGTCGAAACCAGCGTCGCGGAACGCGGTGGCCAGCTCCTCCAGCGCACCCGTCGAATAGGCGTTGTACCGGTCTGCCCGGTTGATGGTGATACGCGCAACCCCGTCGCCCTTGGCGTAGAGAACCTCCTTGAACCCGAACGCCTCCACCGGACGCGACGCGAACTGGCGTGACGCGGTCATCTGCATGCAAGGCCTCCCACGAGGTAATCGGCGAACTTGGTGCCCAATTCAGCGCTGTGCAGCGCGCCTTCGGGTCGGTACCAGCGCGCCACCCAGTTGATGGCACCCAGCACCACGAACGTGGCCACCTTGGGATCGACGGGCCGGAACTCCCCGGCGGCGACGCCCTCTTCGATGATCGCGCGGATGCCGCGTTCGTACCGGTCGCGGGCGGTGACGACCTTCCGCTGGAGGTCCAGCGACAGCGACGTGACCTCGAATGCCAGGGGCGAGCCTTCGAGCGTGTCGATCATGACCCGCACGTGCTCGCGCACGACATGGGCAAGGCGTTCGAGTGCGCGCCCATACTGCGTCCGGGCTTCCGCGAGGATGCGCTCCACCTCGGCCAGAGATTCCTGGTGGCAGGCAAACAGGATCGCTTCCTTGTCGGGGAAGTAGTGGTACAGCGCCGTGTTCCGAATCCCGAGGTGCGCGGCGATGTCGTCCAGCGTGGTGGCGTGGTAGCCCCTGGCGCGGAACGCACGCAACGCGGCATGGAGAATCTCGGCGCGGCGCCGACGGCGCTTCTCCGCTACCCAATTCGACTCGCGTGCCCGACGAGCAGTGCGGTCAGCCACTCCGGCCTCCTGCGGTGATTTAATTTGACTTCAAAAAATGAAGATAGCTTGAAATTTGTGTGCAGCTTACATGAAGCGGATGTCTGACCCCCCGCCCTGCCACGCGTCGGGGCCCGGGACCATGCCCTTCGGCATGATGCGGGCGCCGAGACGCTCGGGGCGTGCGGCTGCCTCTACGGGGGTACGGTCCCCCTGGTAGACGACTGGGTCGCGGGTCGGCGAGGACGCGCTGGCGCGCAGAATCGGGCCCGATTAGACTCGGCGCTCCTCTTTCTTTGCGGAGACAGCCGCATGTCTCGATGATGGGTGCTGGCTTGAGCCGGGATAGTGCTGGTCGCGACGGCGGCCCGCGCCGCGGGGCAGGACACCGAACCCGCGCCCTGCGGCCGGACGCTGGGCTGGGTGGCGCGGCCACCTGGTGGACCGACACGGAGGCCCCCTTCGACGCCGCCTATGGCCCGGCAGTCCAACTGAGTTACGTCCGCCCCCGGGGGATCGGCTGCGACGTGCGCGCGTCGTTCGTCCTGCCGACGGGATTCTACGATCTCACCGGCACCTCGGGCATTCTGGGACTGACCTACGGCATCCCGGCGGGCCGCCACCTCGTCCAGCTCAAAGCGGGAGCGTCCGGCCTCGCCGGGGGCGACAGCGACGGCAGCATCATCGCGGGGGGCGGCCCGTACGGCGGGCTGGGTCTTGTGGCGCGCGTGAGCGGTCGCTTCGGGATACAGGGGGACGCGTTGGCGCGGTACTACCACACCGGTGATGGTGGCGTGTTCGCGCCGAGCGCGGCGGTGGGCGTGGTCCTGCTGCCGCGCGCCCGGTAGCGTGAAACGATTGCCCTGGCGTTTCACGTTTCACGTTTCACGGCTTCACCGCGCTCAGAACAACTTGAACCCCGGTGACACCATGTTGGGCGTATAGCTGAGGAAGAACGGCCCGTACGCCAGCAGAATCAGCACGACGGCCACGATCACCCAGACCCCAATCCGGTCCATCGTGCTGTCCCACCCGTTCTGGCTCGGCGGCGTCAGGGACTCCGAGATGGGGATGTCGCGCGGCGCGCCGTCCCGCTTCCCAACCAGGAACGTCATGATCATGATGAGGAAGAAGATGAGCATCCCGATCGTCATGATCGTGCCGCCGATGCCGGCGAGGGCACCGGCAAGTTTCCACCCGGACGCCGAGTACGTCGCCTCGGCAATGAACGTGCGGCGCGGCATGCCCTGGAGGCCGCCGGAGATGAGCCCGCGCGCGAAGATCAGCAGGCCAATCGCGTACATCCACGAGCCCGCGACCGCCAGCTTGGGCGCCCAGAGGCGCTTACCCGTCAGATAGGGCACCGCCCAGTAGGACACGCCGATGATCGTGAGCAGCACCGCGCTGCCGACGGTCATGTGGAAGTGTCCGGGAATCCACGCGGTGTTGTGCACCACCTGGTTCACCGTGAAGCTGGCGTTCACCAAGCCCGTGGCCCCGCCGAGGACGAACGTCAACATCGCCAGGAGCTGCGTCGCCACCGACGGATCGCCCCACGGCAGCTTGCGGATCCATCCGAGCAGCCCGCGCCCGCCGCGCGCGCGCCCGCCCATCTCGAGGGAGGCCGTGACGCTGAAGGCCGTGGCGAGGCTGGGGTAGAAGACCCCGAAGGTGAGCAGCGCGTGAAACGCCTTCATCGACGTCGCGATACCGGGGTCCGTGTACTGGTGATGGAAGCCGGTCGGGATCGACAGCAGCAGGAACAGGATGAACACGGCGCGGGTGAGCGGGTCGCTCACCAGCTTGCCGCCCACCTGCCGGGGGATCAACGCGTACCATGACACGTACGCCGGCAGGAGCCAGGCGTACACAATGGCGTGGCCCGTGAACCAGAACAGCACGCGGTTCAGTAGCGGATCCACGTGCTGCAGCCATCCGAGCGACCATGGCAGCAGGAACCCGAGGAAGGAAACGGCGATCGGTATCGAGGCGAGATCCCACATGGCGTAGGACAGCACGGCGATGTACGCGAGGAGCGGAATGCGCTCGCCCGGATGCTCCTTCCGCCACCCGCGCAGCGTGACGAACATGTTCGCCGAGGCGAGCCACGTGCTGACCACAACCAGCGACAGACCCAGGTAGTACGTCGGGTGCGCCTGGAGCGGCGCGTACGACGTGTAGAGCACGCTCGCCTGGTTGGTCAGGAGTGCGTAGCCGGCGAGCAGGAATCCGACCAAGAGGAACCAGAACGTCCCGTGCAACAGCGCCATATTGAGCGGGCGGCTGAGCGCACGGGCGGTGACCAGCGGCAGAAAGCCGTTGGAGAAGGCAAACGTCAGGACCAGGGCCTGTGCCACGCCGTGCACCGTGAGCCCCTGGTAATAGCTGCTGAGGCCGGGAAAGTACTGCAGGATATTGATGCCCGCGTACGAGAGCGCCTGCGCGAGCCCGTGCGCCACACCCGCGAACATCGCGATGATGGCGATGAACATGCTCCACTGGAGCACGCGCCGCTGGGGGTCGGGGAAGGTGAACCCCTTCGGATCGTAGACGACGGGCGTGCTCATTCGACGATCACCTTTCCGAACATGAAGTGATGCCCCGCCCCGCAATACTCATGGCAGATGATGAGGTACTCGCCCGGCGTCTTGAACGTGTACGTGGTCTTCCCGATCTGGCCGGGGATCATCATGATGTTGATGCGGGTGCGCTCGACGTGGAACCCGTGGATCACGTCGCGGCTCGTCAGGATGAACGTCACCTCCGCACCGGCCGGAACGCGAATCTCGCCCGGCAGGAACTGCCACGCCTGGCCGACCACGACCGCCTCGTAGGTGTTGTCACCGGTTTGGCGGACACCGGGCTGATCGAACGGCGGAGTCGTGGCCAGCGCCGCCGGATCCACCATCGCGACCTTGCCCGGCAGGTGGATGCCCATGGCCACCGAGGTGTACGTGAGCGCGATCATGAACACCACCAGGAGTGCCGCGCCGACGATGAGAAACGCCTTCTCGTAGGTATGGACTCTCATGGGGTCACCGGCTGAGGAGCTGGAAGTACATGATGAGCCAGATCCCGGCGATCAGCATCAGGAGGAGCACCGTCAGGAACACGGTGCCGGACACGTTCGGCTCCTCCCTGCCGGCGCGCTCCTCGGTGGGTCGTTGTGGTTCGTTCATCTCACCTCCGTGCAGTGTCGCTGGACGGGGAGGCCTGAACTCACCAGTCGGGGGCGATGCGACGCAGCACCCGCGCCATGACGAGCAGCAGCACGGCGAGCCCGCCGGTCGCCAAGGTACCGCGCCCGAGCCGGGCCCCGGCCAGATTCCCAGACAGCAGTTGATTGATCGATTCCCACGCAACGTACACGAGGGGTGTGCCGAGCAGCGCGAACACCGCAATCACGGCGATCAGTGTTCCTAGGCGCGGCGCAGCTCCCGAGGGTGGTTCCTGGTGTCGGATCATGCCTCATCCAGCGTCGACGGGGGGCGACCCGGCCGGGGGGTTGGGTGTGGCCGTGAAGCGGACACATTTACACGGCGGTCCCTCACGGTCAAGTTGGAATCGGGTTCCGAGCACATCACTCGGAATTCCGACGTCGCGGCGCCGAAGGGAAGTCAACATGTCACGACCCCGCAGCACATTCGCCCGCCTGCTCGCCGACCGGCAATCGGACCCGGCCGGGCGCCGCTGGCTGTACGTCCCCTACGATCAGCTGACCGCCGAGATGGGTCCCCTGTCCGAAGAGGATCCCCACGAGGTGGGGATCGTGTTGGTCGAGGCGCCGGCCAAGGCCGCACTGCGTCCGTACCACCGGCAGAAGCTCGCCCTCGTGCTCGCCAACCAGCGCCACTTCGCCCTGGAGCAGGCGGCGCGAGGCGTCGCGGTCCGCTACGAGATCGCCGAGGGGACGTACGCCGACGCGCTGACGCCGCTCGCGCAGGAACTTGGACCGCTGCGCGTGATGGAACCTGCCGAGCGGGAGTTGCGCGCAGATCTCGCCAGCGCCGTCGACGCCGGTGCGCTGCGGGTCCTGCCCCATGACGGGTGGCTCACGACGCGTGAAGAGTTCCTCGCGGGGGCCGGCGCCAGCCCGCCGTGGCGCATGGACGCGTTCTATCGCCTGGTGCGACGTGCCACGGGGATCCTCATGGAGGACGGCAAGCCCGTGGGGGGGAAGTACAGCTTCGACTCGGAGAACCGGCGGCCATGGCGCGGCGAGCCGCCGGCGCCCACCCCACCGACGTTCACCGCCGATGCCGTCACGCAGGAAGTCGCGTCGCTGATCGAGCTCCGGTACCGCGACCATCCCGGCCGGCTCGATCTCGAGCACCTGCCCGCCACGGCGGCCGACGCCGACGCGCTGTGGACCTGGGCGATGCGCGAATGCCTGCCGGCGTTCGGACCATACGAGGATGCGATGTCCACCCGATCTCGCGGGCTGTTCCACACGCGGATTGCGGCCCTGCTCAACCTCCACCGCCTCACGCCGCGTCGCGTCGTCACCGATGCCCTGGCGCTCGATCTGCCGCTCGCAAGCCAGGAGGGGTTCATCCGCCAGATTCTGGGGTGGCGCGAGTTCGTGCGTCACGTCCACCGGGAGACCGATGGGTTTCGGCGGACGGAGGGATCGCGGGACGGCCTAGCCGGGGCAAAGCCGGACCTGACGGCGGGCGACGCCGCTCCGTCGATGCTCCACGCGAACTGGCCGTTACCGCCGGCGTTCTGGGGAGCGCCGGCGGGCTTTGCCTGTCTGGACACGGTCGTGCGCGAGGTATGGGACGACGCGTACGGCCATCACATCACGCGGCTCATGGTCCTCGCCAACATCGCGACGCTGCTGGGGGTCTCGCCGCGCGAGCTCACGGACTGGTTCTGGGTGGCGTATGCCGATGCCTACGACTGGGTGGTGGAGCCCAACGTCTTGGGAATGGGAACGTATGCTGCCGGAGACGTGATGACGACCAAACCCTACGTCTCCGGCGCAGCCTACATCAACCGGATGAGCGACTACTGCCTCGCGTGCGCGTTCGACCCGAAGGGGACGTGCCCGCTCTCAGACCTCTATTGGCAATTTCTCGCCCGGAACCGGGATCGCCTCGCGGGGAATCCGCGCGTGGCGCTGCCCCTGCGGTCGCTGGCCCGTCGCTCGTCCGCCCGGAGCGCCCGCGACGCACGCGTGCTCGAGGTCGTGCGGGCCCGCCTCAGCAGCGGCAGGCCCGTCACCCCGGCAGATCTCCCGCCCGTCAGCCGCCGAGACTGAACGGCCACGGCCATCCGGCGTAATACGCCAGCAGCAACGCGGCGCCGGCGGGCGCGAGGTCCTTCTGGAAATGGGCCATCTCGTTCATGCGCGCCGTCGGATCCTGCTCTTTCCAGAACGGGTGCATGAGGAACGCCGTGGAGACCAGGAAGAGCACCAGGAGACCCGCCCCGATGAACCGATGCCAGCCGAGCAGAACCGTCACTCCGCCCACCAAAATCATGAGCCCGGTGCCCACCGTCATCACCGTC
>JAOTWJ010000108.1 GCA_029862925.1 Gemmatimonadota bacterium | reverse complement strand
GTCCTTCTCGACGTGGCGCGCGTCCATCTGCCCGATCCCGCCGCTGAACATGATCGGCTTGATCCACTCGCGGCGTTCCCCGTTCGGCAGGCGCAGCCCGAAGGCCCGCGTGAACCCCTGCATCACGGGCTCGCCGAACTTGTTCCCATAGTCGGAGGCGCCGTTCGACGCCTCGATGGCGATCTCGAGCGGCGAGGCCAGGTTGGGCGGATACCGGAAGTCTGCGGACTCCCAGGGCTGCTCGTCGCCCGGAATCCGCAGGTTGCCGACGCAGTA
This sequence comes from Gemmatimonadota bacterium, assembly GCA_029862925.1. Classification (GTDB taxonomy): domain Bacteria; phylum Gemmatimonadota; class Gemmatimonadetes; order Gemmatimonadales; family GWC2-71-9; genus JAOTWJ01. The sequence goes on along the minus strand of JAOTWJ010000108.1, from coordinate 9,573 downwards.
CGCGGCCGTACCCGCGACGATCAGCGATCCGCGGCCGGTTGCATGTCCGTCGCGGATCCGCCCGCCCGTCCCCGTTTCCGCCCCGGGAAACGGCGCCACGCCCGATGGGAAGTTGTGCGTTTCGGCGGTGAAGCTGACGTGGTAGTCCACGTCTTGCGCCGCGAGGGGCGACGGCTGGCCCGGGGCGGCCGGCAGAATCGTCCGGATCGGGTAGCCGCGGATCGCACTCGAGTTGTCGCGGAACGCGACCACGCTGTTGTTGGGGTTGGCCTCGAGCGTTGCCTTGACGAGATCGATCAGGTGGTGCGGCGCCTCGCGGCCGTCCACGACGAGTCGACCCTTGAAGAACCAGTGGCGCGAGTGCTCGCTGTTGGACTGCGCGATGTCGAAGCACTCGACGCTCGTGGGGTTGCGCCCCACGCGGCGGACGAAGAGGTCCGTATAGTAATCGAGATCCCAGTCGTCGAAGGCCAAGCCGAGATCGCGGTTGATGCGCTCGAGCGCCGCTCGGCCCTCGGTCAGCACGGGGACCTCGAACACGGGGTCGGGGCGGATGCCCGTCGCGAAGGTCTCGAGCGACGCGGGATAGGGACATTCCGTCATCCGGTCGTGCACGAGCGCGAGGAGGGCGCCGGTTTCCCGCTCGGTCAGCGGGCGGGCACGCTGGATCCGGTAGCGGCGCGACCGCTCGATGCGTCCGACGGGAGTCAGCCCACAGGCATGGCAGATGGCGACGGCGTTGGTCGACCAGGCCGTCGTGAAATTCAGGCGCGGACCCACCTCCACGACGACGCCCTCGGACAGGAACGGGCGCGTCCCGAATCCGTCCGGCTGGAACGTCTCCGCCAGCAGCCACCGCAGCGTGCGCTGTTGGGGAGCGCTCAACTCGCCCGCGATCGCGACGTTGAAACAAACCTCCGTCTCGAGCGCGGTGATATCCGCGCTCACCCCGTCCCTGATGCGGGTGAGGAGCGCGTGCGTGGTGGTGTCAGGAAAGCCGGGGTGACGGTAGTAGTGCAGTAGGCGCATGCGCGGGGCGACTGAAGGTCACCGGCTGACGGCGGCTCCGAGGGACCGGCCCGTCCGAGCCCGCAAGATAGCAGGTTTCGGAGCGCGCTGGCCCGCGTCCGCGCGACGCGGCATCTTGCGGCCATGCCCCCCCGCGTGTCCGTGCTGCTCCCCTGCCGCAACGCGCGGCCGACGCTCGACGCCGCGCTCGACTCGCTCGCCGCGCAAACCTACGACGCCTACGAGATCATCGCGGTGGACGACGGCTCGATCGACGGCACCGGCGCGCGGCTCGCCGCGCGCGCCCGGGGCGACCCGCGCCTGCGCGTGCTGCACGAGCCGGCCCGCGGTCTGGTGTCGGCCCTGACCGCGGCGGCGACCGTGGCGCGCGGCGAGCTCCTCGCGCGCATGGACGCCGACGATCTCGCGGCCCCCGACCGGCTGGCCCGGCAGGTCGCATGGCTCGACGCGCACCCCGACGCCGCCGCATGCGGCACGCAGATCCGCTATTTCCCGCGCCGGCTCGTCCGGGACGGGGCACGCCGCTACGAGCGGTGGATCAACGACGTGCTGACGCCGGACGACATGGACCGCAATCTGTTCGTCGAGTGTCCCATTCCCCACCCCACCCTCATGATGCGGCGCACCGCGTACGAAGCCGCGGGCGGATACCGCCAGACGGAGTGGCCGGAGGACTACGACCTCCTGCTCCGCTTGGTCGCCGACGGCTGGCGACTGGGCAAAGTTCCCGAAGTGTTGCTGGACTGGCGGGAGGGACCCGACCGGCTGTCCCGCACCGATCCGCGCTACGCGGAGGACGCGTTTCGCCGGCTCAAGGCCGCGTTCCTGCCGCGCCTGCGACTGGCGGGACGGTCAGTGCTCATGTGGGGCGCGGGACCGGTGGGCAAAGCGTTCGCGCGCGCGTTGCAGCAGGAGGGACAGACGGTCGTGGCGTTCGTCGAGCTCGACCCCCGCAAGCTCGGCCAGACGATCCACGGGGCCCCGGTGATCCCGCCCAGCCGGATCCACGAAGTCCGCGGCGCCTACGCGCTCGCGGCGGTGGGGGCGGCGGACGCGCGGGCCGAGATCCGCACCGCGCTGGAGGCCGCGGGCTGGCGCGAAATCCACGAATGGTGCGCCGTCGCATGAGCGCGCCCACGACCACGGCGATTCTGATCGAGCGACATGGCCCGCCGGCCGTGCTCGTCGAGCGCCGCGTGCCGCTGCGCGACCCGACGCCGGGCGAGGTCCAGCTCCGCGTGCGGGCCACGGGCGTCAACTTCGCGGATCTGCTGATGCGGGCCGGCCTGTACGGCACCGTCCCCCCACGGCCGTACAGCCCCGGATTCGAGGTCGCCGGCGAGGTCGCGCGGGTCGGGACCGACGTCGCCGGCTGGCGTGAGGGCGATCGGGCGGTGGCCCTACTGCGTCACGGCGGTTACGCGCACGACGTGGTCCTGCCAGCCGCGCAGCTGTTCCGCTACCCCGAAAGGCTCGCACCCGTCACCGCCGCGGCGATCCCCGTGGACTTCCTCACGGCGTGGGTCGCGCTGTTCGAGGCCGCACGGGTTCGTCCCGGGGAGACCGCACTTGTGCTCGGGGCCGGCGGCGGCGTGGGAACCGCCGCGGTGCAGCTCGCGCGGCGCCACGGGCTGCGCGTGTTGGGCACGGCCGGCACCGCGCGCAAACGAACGTTCGTGGTCGAGCAGCTCGGTGCCGAGCTTTGCGCGGACGCCAGGGGCGCCTGGGAGCGGGAGATCGAGGCCCTGGTGGGCGCGCGTGGAATCGACGTGGCGCTGGATTCCGTGGGCGGTCGAGCGACCGCCGCCTGCCGCCGCCTGCTGGCCCCGCTCGGGCGCCTCGTGTTCTACGGCCTGAGCGACGCCATGCCGGGATCACGACGCAGCTGGCTGCGTGCCGCCGTGGCGTGGCTCCGCACCCCCCGGCTCCACCCGGCCGACCTCATCCAGCCGAATGTCGGCGTCTGCGGGATTCACCTTCTGCACCTCCGGGCACGGGAGCCGCTGCTGCGGCCGGCGCTCGAGTCCATCTTCGGGGCCGTCCTTGCCGGCGAGCTCACGCCGGTCGTGGACCGGGACTTTCCGCTCAACCGGGATGGGGCGATGGCGGCGCACCGGTATCTGCACGAGCGCCGGAACCTCGGAAAGGTCGTGCTCGTAAGAGAAGATATTACATAGATTTACAGCGGGATCCCGCCGCGCGCCTTGTCCGGTCGCTGCGAGGGGGGTACCATGCCTAAAGAAGGGCGTTGCGGCACCGACCGGTGCACCGGCTTGCGGGCCGGCGAAACGAGGGAAACGGGAGACCGAATCCAGCAGCGACCGCCATCGTGGGAGTGACGGACCCGCGCCAACACGGGAGGGCCCGATGAAGGTCCGCTACATCACCAGCCTGGCCAAGCTCGACGGCCTCACGGACGACGAGCGCCGCCGGCTGGCGCCCGTCGCCGAGCGGTATGCGTTTCGGCTCAATACGTACTACGCCAACCTGATCGACTGGGACGATCCGCGTGATCCGTTGCGGCTCCTGGTCGTCCCCCTCGAGCGCGAGCTGAACGACTGGGGGACGCTGGACGCGTCGCGCGAAGCCGACTACACCCCCGTGCGGGGCTGCCAGCACAAGTACACCGACACGGCGCTGCTGCTGGTCAACGAGGTCTGCGGCGCGTATTGCCGCTACTGCTTCCGCAAGCGGCTGTTCATGAACGACAACGACGATGCGTCCCTCGATTACCGCCCCGGGCTGCAGTACATCAAGGAGCACGAGGAGATCACCAACGTGCTCCTCACGGGCGGCGATCCGCTCATGCTGTCCACGCGGCGGCTGGGGGCCGTGATCTCGGACGTGGCGCACGTCCCGCACGTGCGCATCATCCGCATCGGCACCAAGATGCCGGCGTTCAACCCGTTCCGGGTACTGGACGACCCCGGCCTGCTCGGCCTCATCACCGAGACCTGCGGGCAGGGGACGCAGATCTACGTGATGAACCACTTCGACCATCCGCGCGAGCTGACGCCCGAGGCGCGCGAAGCGGTTCGACGGCTGCGCCAGGCCGGCGCACAGACGGTCAACCAGTGCCCGATCGTGCGGGGCGTGAACGCGCGGCCGCAGGTGTTCGCGGCGCTGTTCCGCGAGCTGTCGTTCATCGGCTGCCCGCAGTACTACGTGTTTCAGGGACGGCCGACGGCGGGCAACGAGCCCTACGAGGTGCCCATCATCGAGGGGCTCCACATTTTCCTCGAAGCCAATCGGATGGTCTCGGGCCTCGCCAAGCGGGCGCGCTTCGCCATGTCGCACGAGACGGGGAAGATCGAGATCGTGGGCGCGGATGAGCGCTACTTGTACATGCGCTACCACCGGGCCCACTGGAAAGACGACTACGGCAAGATGGTCGTTGCCCTGCGCGACGATAAGGCGTACTGGCTGGATCAGCTCACGATCGTCTCCGGCCCGGAAGCGCTCCTGCACCCGGAACGGCGGCTCAACGTCTGAGCGGCGGGACGTGGGTCACACGGCCCAGGCCTCGCCCTCCCAGCACATCTCCCAGAACTGCCATTCGTAGCGGCTCGAGAGCACGAACAACTCGGTGAGCTTGGCGCGTTTCGCCGCGCCCGCGTCCTCGGCGAGGCGGTTCATCTCGTCGCGGAGCCACTGGGCCGCCTGGGCGAATTCCTCGGAGGCGTATTGCGCGATCCAGTCCGCGTACCGCTGGTCGCGCGGGACGTTGCCCGCCGCGAGGCGCTGGGCGATGTCCACGTACCCCCACGCGCACGGCAGCAGCGCGGCCACGAGGTCCGCCATGTCGCCGTCCGCCGCCGTGCGCACCAGGAAATCGGTGTACGCCCGGGTCGTGGGCCACATCGGCGCCGCCTCGAGGTCCGCCGACGACAGGCCGAAGCGCGCGGCATACTGGCGGTGCAGGTCCATCTCGGTATTGAGCGTGAGGTTGAGCACCGCCGCATACCAGCTCATGCTCGCGAGGTCGTCGGCTTTGGCGACCGCCCACGCGAAGATCCGCGCGAACTCCTTGAGATAGCGGTAATCCTGGAGCACCCAGCGCGTGAACCGCTCCTCGGCCAGCGAGCCATCCGCAATGCCGCGCACGAAGGGGTGCGCGTGTTGGGCATCCCAGATGCCGCGTGCGGCCGCGTGCAAGTCGTCGGTGAAGACCATGGCTCGCCTCAGGCCTCCGCGTCCAGGCCGGGCCACCCCTCACCGGTCGCGGCCATCTCCCAGAACGCCAGCTCGTATTTCGCCGTCGTTTCGAACAGCGCCGCCATGCGTGTGCGTTCGGCCCGGCCGGCGCCGTCCGCCAGCTTGTTCAATTCGCCTTCCAGGTATTGCACGTAGCCCGCGAACGCCTCGCCCGTCCAATTCTCCACGAACGGGAACCAGATGGACGACCGGTCGAGCCCGCGGCGCACCACCATCCACGAGTCGTAGTAGGCCTTTTCGGCCGTGTACAGCACGGTGAAGGCCCCGGCATACGATTCCCGACACGCGCTCGCGAGGAGGAACTGGATGTACGCGTGATTGGTGAACGACGGCTGCACGTCCGTGACGTCGATGTCCGCCGCGTCGGCCCGATCTCGAAACAGCTCCAGCTCGCGATACAGCGCGGCGATGCTCTGCGTGAGCGGCTCGACGTGTTTGGGAGGCGCCTTGGGAATCAAGGCCGCGAGGAACGGGATGGCCGCTTCGACGAACAGGTAATCCTGCCGCAGCCACGTAGCGAAGGTCGCCGGCCGGATCGTGCCGTCGCGCGTCTGGATCAGGAATGGGTGCGAGACGATCCGGTCCCAGATGGTCCGGACGCGCGCGAGCTGCTCGGAAGTGAATGGCATGCGGATCCCTCGCGTGAGGGTGGACGCGCCGGGGTGGGGGGATCGCGGCCGACTCCCTGCGCCGGCATTACCCGGATCAGGTCGGAGGGTCTGCTCTCAGCCGGGGACCACCCCAGCACCCCTGTCGTATGCGCCGCACCGCAGCGCGGTCCGGCGACTCCGAGAGTGTAGCACCGGACCGACGCCGCGGCCAGACGAACGCCGGATCAGAAGACGATTTGGAGCCCGGTCGTGAGGATGCGGTCAGTCTTCTGGAAGGACGGCTCCGGCAGGTTGTCGAACCGCACCTCGTACGAGGCCTTGAGGGCAATGGCCCGGGAGATGGGAGCCACGAGCGCCGCCAACCCGTTGATCCGGTAATCCTCGGACGTCTCGAAGTTCGGCAGGAACTCGCCGCCGAGCGTGAAGAACGCCGCCTCGGTGAGGGCCCGGCGGTATTCCGTCGCCGCGCGGCCGGCCGTGAAGCTCTCGGTCAGGTCCGTGATCGAGGACGTCTGCTGGTTGAGCGACGCGCCCGCCTCGGCCGTGAGCTTGTGGCCTCCAGCATCGAGCAGCACGGCCGCCACGCCGATGGCCTCTTCGAACCGCCGCGCGATGCCGGCGAACGTATTGCGCTCGAACCGGCCTTGGCCGAACAGCGACACGCGCGGCGTGAGCTGGTAGTCGAGTCGGGCTCCGGCTTTCCACTGGTTGGTGGTGGTGGAGTCGCCCGTGCGACCGTACACGATGCCGAACGTCTGCGTCAGGACCAGCGGGGCCGCCGTGTAGACCAGCTTGTTGCCGGCGTTGACCGTGGTGACCTCGGTGTTCCCGGCGGTATTCATGAACCCCAGATCGACAGTGACCGCCACAGGTTCGGGGGCGTCCTGGGCCGAGGCGCCGGAGAACGCCGCGAGCGCGGCCACGATTCCTGTCAGAACTCCAGGTGCAACCCTACGCTGCCACATGATCGGTAGCTCCCCGTTGAATGTCCGGGCGCAACCTAATCGGATGGCGGGGGAGGAACCACCCACGCGAACCCGATCCGATTCGCGTCCGCCGTCGGGCCGGACGCCCGCATCAGGAGCGCGGGAGCAGTGCTGCGAATGTCCGTGGCGGAGTTGGAAATGCGTCCCGGGGAACGGTGCAGCGTGACCGTGGGGAGCCGGTGTCGAGCCGGCGCCCCACGCCACCCCAGTGCCCACCCCCACTCACCGACTGCATCCGTTGTCCGTCCAGCAGCACCCAGGAGTTGTCGTAGCCGTGCCAGCGCCACGTGTTCGAGGTGCCGATCGGGTCCATCACCAGCTCCCGCAGCACCTGGGGCAGCGGGCGTCGCCACACATGCAACGCCGCGAGGGCGAGGACGTTCACGCGCACGTCGTTGTACTTGTAGACGGTGCCGGGCGCGTTCCGCGCGCGGGCGATGTAGTCCGTCAACGGGACGTCGGACGGCGGCCGGTCGGCCCAGTCGGGCTTCCCCCACAGCATGCCCTCCCAGTCGCTGGTCTGGCGCAGCAGATGGTCCCAGGTGAGCCGCGCATTGTGGGCCGACGCGAAGTGCTCGGTGGGCACGTAGTCCCGCACGGGATCGTGGACGCTGCGGATCAGGCCGCGAGCCACCGCGAGCCCGACGACCGTGGAGAGGAAGCTCTTGGTCACGGAGAACGTCATGTCCACGCGGCGTGAGTCCCCCCACTCGGCCACGAGGTACCCGTGGCGCACCACGATCCCTGCCGGCTCGCCGCGGGTCGCGAACGGCCCGATCGGTTCGCCGTGCGGCTCGAGCCCGAACCCCGCCTGGTGCGCGAGCGCGAGGTCGCGCGGGGCCGAGGTCTCGTTGGCCCGGTGAAACGCGATCGCCTCGGCGAGCCGGGCGGAGTCGAGTCCGACGTCGGCGGGGCGGCGCTGTTCCCAGACGTGGCGGGAGGGGAAATACGGAGCCCTCGTCGAGGCGGCGGGCCGTTGCTGGGCCACCAGGACCGGCGCGGGCACGACCGGGCGAAGGACGCCCAGGGTCACGGCGAGGGCCAGGGAACGGAGCAGGAACGCGGCGCGGGTCATCAGAGCCCTCGGAGGAGTCGTCTCGTTGCGGATCTAGGTCCCGGACGCGACCCCCGCAAGCCCGACGGGCCGCCGCGGGCGCCGGTCCCGACAACGCCGCACATTCCTGGCGGTTTGGCGGCCCGACTCGTATGGTAGCGCCAGGGAGGACCGCCATGTCCGACCTCATGGACCGCCTGCGCCCGGCCTTGCCGACCCGGTACCGCCTCGTACGCGAGATCGGGCGTGGGGGAGCTGCGCGCGTCTTTCTCGCGCGCGAGCTCCGTCCGCAGCGGCAAGTCGCCATCAAGGTGCTCGACCCGGCCGTGGCCGCGACGGTCGGCGCCGACCGGTTCCTGCGCGAGGTCGAGCTGGCCTCGACCCTCGCTCATCCCCACATCCTGCCCATCTTCGCCGCCGGCGAGGCCGACGGGCTGCTGTACTATGTCATGCCCTACATCGAGGGGGACACCCTGCGCGACTTGCTGGCGCGCGAGCACCAGTTACCGATCGCGCGCGCGCTGCAGATCGGGCGTGAAGTGGCCGACGCCTTGGACTACGCGCACCACCAGGACGTCGTCCACCGCGACATCAAGCCCGAGAACATCCTGTTGCAGGCCGACCACGCCATCGTCGCGGACTTCGGCATCGCCCGAGCCATTGCGCCGACGGCAGGCCGCGCGATCACCGAGATCGGCTACGCCGTGGGGACGCCGGCGTACATGAGCCCCGAGCAGGCGGTCGGCACGGAAACCGTGGACGCGCGGAGCGACATCTACAGCCTGGGCTGTGTGCTCTACGAGATGCTGGCCGGCGAGCCCCCGCATCTCGGAGCCACGCCCGAGGCGATCATGGCCAAGAAGCTCTACGCCACGCCGCCGCAAGTGTCCTTGCTCCGGGAGAGCGTCCCGCCCCCCGTGGACGCCGCGGTGCGCATCGCCCTGGCCCGTGCCCCGGCCGACCGGTTCACGTCGGCGGAGCGGTTTCGCGAGGCGCTGAGCTTCGTGATGCCTACCCCCGATGGGGTGACTATCCCCAGTCCGACCGTCATTCCGATCCAGCGAGCGCGCGCGTCTCTCGAGGGCGTGAGCGCGGCCCGGCAGGCCGAGCCACCGCAGCGCCGGGCGTGGGCGCCGACCACACGCCTCGGCGTCACGCTCGTGCTGGGCGGCGTGATGGCGGCGAATTGGATCGAGACCGTCGGAGACAACCGGGTCGGCACCAGCAGCGGGACGATCGCCCACCTTCGGCATCAGCTCGCGCACGCGCTGCATTGGCTCGAAGGAGGCATCAGCTTCGTTGCCCACGACGTCACCAACGATCTCGCGGCCTACGGGTATGCGGCGGTGTACTTCTTCGTGTTCCCGGTCCTCGTCGTCGCCGTGGCGATCGCCCTCGCGCGGCGCGCCTCGATCGTCCCGTATCGCGTGTTTGGGACGGCGGTCGCAACCGATTACGCGCTCAGCCTGCCGTTCTACTTGCTGCTGCCGATCCCGGAGCGGTGGTCGGCGTCCGAATCGGGAGCCGTGCTGCTCTCGGACCGGTGGACGTCTACCCTGATCGAGACCGTCCGACCCATCAGCGGCCTCGACAACTGTTTCCCCAGCTTCCACGTCTCGCTGACCGTCATCGTGCTCGCCGCGAGCGTGATCTTCCGGGTTGCCGGCCAAGGGGTCGT
>JAOTWJ010000017.1 GCA_029862925.1 Gemmatimonadota bacterium | reverse complement strand
CTCGACCTTTGGCGTCACGTCGGCGATCCGCGGTTCGGCGGCCATGATCTCGCCGACGGTGCGAACGGTCCGCACCAGCGGTTCGCGCCGGACCGTCGCGTACGACACGCCGAGCGCGCGTTCCTGCTCGGGCGTGAGATGGACGGTCTGGCGCACCGCGGCGCCGGTCGTATCGAACGTGCCCTGGGTGCCCCCGGCGAGCATCTTGGCGTGCTCTTCGGCGGTCATCCCGGCCATGGGCGAGGCCTCGTCCTGTGCGCCGCCGCAAGCCCACGCGGTCGCCAGGACCGTCACCAGCAGGATCCGGTTCATCGGTCACCTCCGGTGTCCCCCGCGACGAGCGCCGCGACCTGTGCGGCGGCGCGCTGCCAGCGCGCCGCCAGCCGGACCAGCTCGATTTCGTAGCGGTTGACCGTCATTTCACTGTCCACGAGGGTCATGTAGTCCGCACTGCCCACCCGGTACGCCGACAGGGCGGCGTCCACGGCGGCCCGCGCCTGGGGGAGGATCGCCGTGGCGTAGAGGTCGGCCAGCGCGCGCGCGCGCTCCGCGTCGGCCCGGAGCTCGGTGAGCATGGCGAACGTCTCGTTCGTGAGGTCGCGGGCCATCGCGTCTTCGGTGGCGCGCATCGCGTCCATCTCGCGCCGCATCGGGAGCTGCCGCGATCCGGCCCACAGAGGAATGCTCACGCCGACCATGAGCGAGACCATGTCGTCGAACTGCGGACGCTGGCCGTAGCCCACCGACACCATGACATCCGGGTAGAGTTCCCGGCGCGCCTGCCGAGAGCCGGCCTCCGCCGCACGCACGCGTTCCCGCGCCGCCTGGAGGGCAGGACGGGAGGCACTCGCGAGCACCATCAAGGAGTCCGGGGAAGGCAGCTCCACTCCGGGAGGCCGGAGCTCGAGCCCGGGAATCGGCACGGTGGCGTCACGACCGAGGAGTGCGTTGAGGCGGGCGGCCATGGCCACGCGTTCCTGCTCCATCACCGTGAGGTCCTCGGTCATGCGGGCCACCGCCACCTGGGCCTGGAGCACGTCCTGCTGCACCGCCTCGCCCACGCCGTACATGGCCTGGGAGACGCGGAAGAAGTCGCGCAGCAGCTCGCGGGTCCGGCTCATGATCGCGAGCGAGCGATCCATCGCGGCCAGGTCGGCGTAGACGCCGGCGACCCGGGCGAGCAGCTGACGCTCGGCTTCCGCCGCGTCCAACTGTGCGGCGTCAGCAAGCGCTTGCTGGCGCGCCTCGCCGAAGCCCAGCTTGCCGGGCCACGGCAGTATCTGCGTCAGCTGGATCGTGTTCATCGTCATCGGCTCGTCGGTGCCGAACCCCGCGAGCGGCCGGTTCATGAGTCCGAACACGAACTGCGGGTCCGGCCATGCGCCGGCCTGCGGCGCGCGCGCCCGGGCGGCGTCGGCACCGAGGCGGGCCGCCGCCAGCATTGGGTTCGCCTCGCGGGCCAGGGCCAACGCCTCGGCCAGCCGAAGCGTGTCGGTGGGCTGCTGGGCGGCCACGGGAGTGGCAAGCGCCACGGCACACGCCGCGAACGCGCCCCACATGGTGCGTGTCATCGTCTGATCAGCCTCTCCCCCACGAAGGGGTCACAGTCTGGTTCCCCACCCGCGCGTCTAGGCCGCGGGTGGGCACACTACGCCTGGTTGGGAGAGGTCAGACTCTGGGAGGAGGGGTGGCCGGCGACCAGGTGAGGTCCGGGCCCGGCAACGGCACGAACGCGAGTCGGTTCGGGCCGGGAATCTGATCGGCGAGGTGGCATGTGGACTCGAGAACCGGACCCACGAGCGTCAGCCCGCAGTGCATCATGTCGGGACAGGTACCGGCGTCCATCTGGACCGGCGCCCACGTGGCGCCGCCAGCGGGTATGCCGTCGTGACCCGCGTGCTCGCCGGCGTGCCCGTGCGCCTCGCCATGCGCGTGCACGTGCTCGCACACCACGGGCCCCGCGTACGAGAACGCGAAGACCCCCGCGACGAGCGCGGCGAGGAGGACGGTCATGGGCCGATCGTGCGACATACGCATGGATATGGTAGTTAGCGACCTCTGGGCCAGTCGGCAAGATGCCATGAAGGCGCGTTCATCAACGCTGACGGTCACCGTGCCGGGGCGTTACACCCCCAGCCGCCGGTACTTGATCCGGTGGGGCCGGTCGGCCTCGACCCCTTTCCGCCGCTTGAAGTCTGCCGCGTACTCCTGGTAGTTGCCTTCATACCAGAAGACCTCGCTGTCGCCCTCGAACGCCAGGATGTGGGTGGCGATCCGATCCAGGAACCAGCGGTCGTGGCTCACCACCACCACGCACCCGGGGAACGCCAGCAAGGCGTCCTCCAGCGCACGGAGGGTGTCCACGTCCAGATCGTTCGTGGGCTCGTCCAGCAGCAGCAGGTTGCCGCCGCCCTTGAGGAGCTTGGCGAGGTGCAGCCGGTTGCGCTCGCCGCCCGAGAGACTCCCGGTCTTCTTCTGCTGATCGGCGCCGCGGAACCCGAAGCTCGCGCAGTACGCCCTCGCGTTGACCTCGCGGTCGCCGAAGTCGAGCTGCTCCGCACCGCCCGTGATCTCCTGAAACACCGTGTGCGTCGCGTCGAGCGCCTCGCGCGACTGGTCCACGTAGCGGGTTACCACGGTCTGACCAACCGTGAGCGTGCCGGCCGTGGGTTGCTCCTGCCTCACGATCATCCGGAACAGGGTGGTCTTGCCCGCGCCGTTCGGGCCGATCACCCCCACGATCCCGCCCCGCGGCAGCCGGAACCGCATGCCCTCGAACAGCAGCCGGTCGCCGTAGGCCTTGGCAACCTCCTCGGCGACGACCACCTCGTCCCCCAGCCTCGGGGGTCTGGGAATCAGGATTTCCGCCCCCGCGTCCCGCTCCGGTCCTTTCTGCGCCAGCAGATCTTCGTAGGCGTTGATGCGCGCCTTGGACTTGGCCTGCCGGGCCCGCGGGGCCATGCGGATCCATTCCAGTTCGCGCTCCAGCGTGCGCTGGCGGGCCGACACCTGCTTTTCCTCCGACGCGAGCCGCCGGCGCTTCTGGTCGAGCCACGAGGAGTAGTTGCCCTTGTACGGGATGCCGGCCCCGCGGTCCAGCTCGAGAATCCACTGTGCCACGTTGTCGAGGAAGTACCGGTCGTGGGTCACGGCGACGACGGTGCCGGGAAACTCGGCCAAGTGCCGCTCGAGCCAGGCCACGGACTCGGCGTCGAGATGGTTGGTGGGCTCGTCGAGCAGCAACAGGTCGGGCTGCTGGAGCAGCACCTTCGCCAGCGCCACGCGGCGCTTCTCGCCGCCAGAAAGAGTCGTCACGTCCTGCTCGCCGGGCGGACAGCGCAGCGCGTCCATGGCGATGTCGAGCTTCCGGTCCAACTCCCACCCGTCGAGCGCCTCGATCTGATGCTGCAGCTCGCCCTGGGTCTCGAGCAGGGCGTTCATCGCGTCGTCGGTCATCGGCTCGGCGAACTGCAGGCTCACCCGCTCGAACTCGGCCAGGAGATCCCGAATGTGCGCGAGCCCGTCCTCGACGTTGCCCCGCACGTCCTTGGCGGGATCGAGCACCGGCTCCTGCGGCAGGTAGCCCACGCGGATCCCGTCGGCGGGCCGCGCGTCGCCCTGGAAGTCGTGGTCCACGCCGGCCATGATGCGGAGCAGGCTGCTTTTGCCGGCGCCGTTGGCGCCGATCACGCCGATCTTGGCGCCGGGGAAGAACGCGAGGTTGATCCCCTTCAGGACCTCCCGCTGCGGCGGGACGACCTTCCGGAGGTCCATCATGGTGAAGATGTACTGCGGTCCAGGCATAGGTCGGAGGTGAAAGGTGGTCGGGGGCGGGCGGAAGTCTAGACGCTCAGACGGGGAGGCCGCTAGTGGAACATCTGCACGGAGCGGCCCGCCGCCGACTTGTGGAGAGCTGCCCTAGCGGGGCTGCGTGGGAGGTGGAGGCCGCGCCCGCTCACCTTCCCGCGTACCAGCTTCTGACACCGCCTGATTCCTGTCCGTCTCCCCGTCCGCTAGCCGTGTCTCCGTCTCCCCGTCTAAACTTGGCGAATGGATACCTTCGCCGCCGTCCCAACCTGGCTCCTGGGCCTCGCCATCTTCGCGCTCCGCATCGTCGACGTGCCGATCGGGACGATCCGCACGATCTCGATGGTGCAGGGCCGAGCCCGCCTCGCGGTCACCCTCGGCTTCTTCGAAGTGCTGATCTGGGTGGTCGCCGTCTCGCAGGTCGTGATGCGGATCGGGGACTCGTTCCTGCTGGCCGTGTTCTACGCCGCCGGATTCTCGGCGGGCACGGCAGTGGGCATGCTGGTCGAGCGCCGGGTCTCGTTGGGCCGCTATCTGATCCGGATCTTCACGACCCGCCGCGCCGCCGAGGTCTCGGCGGCGGTGCACCCGCACGGCCGGGTGCTGGCCGCATTCCCGGGGACCACACCCGAGGGCCCCGTGTCGCTTCTGTTCGTGGCGGCGTTGGGCCGGCGGCTACCGGCTCTGCTGGCGGCCGCGCAGGCTGCGGACGCGGACATGGACTACACCGTGGAGCCGGCGGCGGGGTGGAGCGAACGGGTGCAGCCCGGAGCCGGCGGGCTGGGATGGCGGTCGGAAGTGAAGCGACGATGAGGATAGACGCCTAGACGCCCAGCGGTTCGTAGCCGCCAGTGTCCAGGGTATTCGCACGGTCCTCCCCTGCACATTCCCGTCCACGAACCGCTACGCGTCTAGGCGTCCGATCCGCCTACGTGACCTTCTTGACGTTCGCCGCCTGGAGCCCCTTAGGCCCCTCCTTGATCTCGAACTCCACGCGGTCGCCCTGCGCGAGCGAGCGGAACCCGTCCATCGCGATGGCCGTGTGATGGACGAAGACGTCCTGGCCGTCGTCCTGCTGCACGAACCCGAACCCCTTCGCGTCGTTGAACCACTTCACCGTTCCCTGCGCCATACCGTGTCTGCTCCTACCATGGGGGGCTGCCGCCCGGTTCCACCGGCCCGCGCAGGCCGGCCAACAAAAAACGCACCGCCCGCGGGGGAACCCGGGCCGGTGCGGCGAACTCGGAGCTACGGAGACACGTACCTGAGTCGATGGTGCGAAAGCTGCGCTAAGGTGTGAATCCCCAGCGGGTTTGTCAATAGCTGGCGGGACCATAAGTTCCAGCCGTGCACGGCGTCATCGCCTTCCTGGCCGACCTCGGCTACTACGTCGCCGCCGCGCTTACGGTGCTCCTCGCCGTGATCGCGTCGGGCCATGCGATTCTCTACAAGCGCGATTCCCGGGCTGCGGTGTCCTGGGTGGGCCTCATCGTGCTCGTGCCGGTCGTGGGTGCCCTGCTGTATGCCCTCCTCGGCATCAACCGGATCCGGCGGAACGCCACGTGGCTCAAGGCCGACGCGCCGCGGCTGTCCGGCTCGTTCGCCACGGTTGCCGCCGCCGACCGGGCGCTTGCGCGCCACCTGAGCCCCGACGACGCCCACCTCGTGACGCTCGCGCGCTACGTGGACCGGGTCACGCGTCGGTCGCTCACGGAGGGCAACACGGTGACGCCGCTGGTGAACGGCGAGCAGGCCTATCCGGCCATGCTCGAGGCGATCGCTGCGGCCGAGCGGTCCGTCGCGCTCTCGACGTTCATCTTCGACCAGGATGCGACCGGGGAACGGTTTGCGGACGCGCTCCAACGCGCCACCCGGCGGGGCGTCGTGGTGCGCGTGCTGATCGATGGGCTGGGGGCCCGCTACTCCTGGCCGCCGATCGTGCGCGCGCTCAAGCGGCGCGGGCTCACGGTCGCCCGCTTCATGCCGACCATCGCTCCGTGGCGCGCCCCGTTCTGGAATCTCCGCAACCACCGCAAGATCCTGGTCGTGGACGGCGCCGTGGGATTCACCGGCGGCATGAACCTGCGGCAGGGGCACCTCGTGGCGGCGCTGCCGAAACGGCCCGTGCAGGACATGCACTTCCGGCTCGCAGGCCCGGTGGTGCAGCACCTGATGGAAGCGTTCGCCGAGGACTGGGTGTTCACCACCCGCGAGCTGCTCACCGGCCCCCTGTGGTTTCCGCCGCTCGTTCCCAATGGGGCGGTGGCCGCCCGGGGCATCACCGACGGTCCCGACGAGGACTTCGAGAAGCTCCGCTGGGTGCTCCAGGGTGCCCTCGGCGTCGCGCGGCAATCGGTGCGGATCATGACGCCCTACTTCCTGCCGGACGCGACCCTCGTCACCATGCTCACCGTCGCGGCCCTGCGCGGCGTGAAGGTGGAGATCCTGCTTCCCGCGAAGAACAACCACCTGCTCGTCCACTGGGCGGCGCAGGCGCAGCTGTGGCAGGTGGTGAAACGGGACTGCGACGTGTACTACACGCCGCCGCCGTTCGACCACACCAAGCTGATGCTGGTGGATCACACGTGGGTGCTGCTCGGCTCCGCGAACTGGGATCCGCGCAGCCTGCGCCTCAACTTCGAGTTCAACGTCGAATGCTACGACGCGACCCTGGCGACCCAGCTCGGCGCCTTCATGGACGCCAAGCGCGACATGTCGCGCCTGGTGACCCCGGAGGAGCTCGACGCCCTGTCGCTGCCCATCCGGTTGCGCAACGGGATCGTGCGGCTGGGGGCACCGTACCTCTAGGGGTCCCCGTTCCCTAGAAGAAGACACTCCCCGCGACATACCCCGTCACCGGCACGGCCCCGTACTCCGACGCGGGGATCGCCGCCGCGCTCGTCTCGGGGCCGAGTCCCAGGAACAGGCCCGCGCGGAGGGCGAGGTGCGCGCCGGCGTCGAGCCCGATCGCGGGCGCGAGCAGGACGCTGCCGTCGCCGGCGTTCCACAGCCCGAGCGCGTCGAGGCCCACCAGCGGGTGGAGTTGATAGGTGGTCTGGAGCGCGAATTCGTCGCGGCCGAGCACCTGGAGCTCGCCGCGCTGGTAGGGAGCCGAGGTGAACAGGGCGGGCAGGGCAGTGCCCGACGCCGCCCCGAATCCGTCGCGCTGATACTCGGCGACGACGTAGAGCGTACGGTTGGCGATGCTGAAGCTGCGGTCCGCGCCGATGGCGACCCGCAGCACGGTCTCGTCGGCGTCGCGACGTACCACCGCCTCGGCGCGCAGCACGCCGCCGCCCAACGCGACCGTCCCCGCGACCGAGGCCGCCGCCTCGTCGTGCACGAGTCCGCCCCAGCCCGTGAGCTCGGCGCGGCCAATCGCGGCGCGACCGCGCACGAGCGCCGTGAGGGTCGTGTCGCTGCCGTAGATCGCCGGTCGCAGGATGCCTTCGATCTCGCTCAGCGGTCCGGGGAACGTACGCAGCCGGATCGCGTCCACGCCGGCGCGGTACTCGCGGAACGGGTCGGCGGGATCGAACGGCGCGAACGGGTCGGCGGGAGTGAGGAAGAGGGTCGTTCCCCAGGAGACCGTCTGGCGACCGACGGTCACGTCCAGGAATCCGGTTTCGAGGGACAGGGCAGCTCGGTCCATCCGATGCCGCCAGGCGTGGTGGTCGCCGTCGTCCAGCGTGCCCTGGAATGGCAGCCAGTCGCCCGAGCCCGCGGGCGCGGCCGCGCCGACGCCGAGCGCCAGCAGTTCGGGAGTCGACACGACCGAGAGCAGGTGCTCATACGCGAGGTCGAACGCGACCTGGCCCGCGCGGAGCCCGAGCATCAGGCGGAGCCGCTGGGCGTCGCGTATCCCCGAGGGGGTAAACGGCCCCTCGGCGGCGGCGAGGAACACGTTGAGCGCGTAGCCGCGCAGCTGAATCTCCTGGGCGCCGACTGGCGCGGCCGCCACCGCGAGCGCGAACACGATGCCGGCCGCGCGGGGCATGGTCGTCAGCGGCGGTGGTCGGACGCGATGGCGCCGTCCACCAGGCGGATCAGCCGTTTGGCCCGCTCCATGAGGCGCGTGTCGTGGGTCGCGAACACGAACGTGGTGCCCAGGTCGGCGTTGAGCCGGACCATCACGTCGAGCAGTGCATCGCTCGACGCCGAGTCGAGGTTGGCGGTGGGTTCGTCGGCCAGCACGAGCGCCGGCTCGCTCACGACCGCCCGCGCCACGGCCACGCGCTGCTGCTGGCCGCCGGAGAGCTTGCCCGGCCGGCGGTCCTCCAGCCCCGCGATCCCGATCTTCTCGAACAAGGCACTCACGCGCCGCTGGCGCTCCTCCTCGTCCACGCCCTGGAGCAGGAGCGAGAACTCGGCGTTCTCGAGCGCCGTGAGCACCGGCAGGAGATTGTACGCCTGGAACACGAACCCCAGCCGCTCGAGCCGGAGCCGCGCGAGCTGGCGCTCGGACATGTCGGTGATGTCCTGCTCGTCGATCCACACACGCCCGCGCGACGGGCGGGTGAGGCCGCCGAACAGGTTGAGCAGGGTCGTCTTGCCGGAGCCGGACGGGCCGGCCAGCACCACGAACTCGCCGGGCTCGATGCGCACGGTGACCCCGCGCACCGCTTCCACGGTGATGCCGTCGTGCTCGAAGATCTTCCAGACCGTGTCGGTGCGGACGGCCGCGTTGGTCGGAGTCGTCATGCCTCGAATTTCATGGCTTCGGCCATGTCGATGCGGGTGGCGCGCCAGGCGGGATAGAGCGAGGCCACGAGGCCCACGATGGCCACCGAGACCGCGCTCTGAATCAGCTGCACGACGCGGAATTGCGGAATGAACACGGGGTCGATCACGGCGCCGGCCGCGGTCATCTGGTCGCCCATGAACGCGGTGAGATCGAAGCCGTCGTGGAAGAACCCCCACGTGACGGCGAGACCGAGCAGGACGCCCACCAGGCCGCTGATGCCGGTGAGGATCAGGCCTTCGGTCAGGACGAGCAGCGCGGTGTCGCGCTTGCGCAGGCCCAGGGCCCGGACCACTCCGAACTCGCGGGTGCGGTAGAGCACGGACATGAGCACGGTGTTCACGATCGCCAGGGCGATGATGATGAACAGGATGCCGTGGAACACGTAGTCCCCGTAGTCGTCCATGCGGACCGCGGCGTCCAGCTCCGGACTGGCCGCGCGCCACGAGAGCACGGCGATGCGGTCGGCGTGGGGGGCGAGGGCCTCCTGCAGCCGGCGCGTGAAGCGATCGGCGTTCCAGCTCGCGTCCAGCAGCACCGCGATGGTGGTGACGCCCGAGTCCACGCCGAGCCACGCCTGCGCGGTGGCGAGCGGGATATGGATGAGGCTCTGGTCCACCTCGGGGATGGCGGTGCGGAACGTACCGACCACGCGCACGAGCTGGTCGGTGATGGCGCCGTCGGGACCGGCGGCAGTGAGCACCAGCCGGTCGCCCAGCCGGAGCCGGAGCCGCTGCGCCAGCTCGACGCCCACGAAGCCCTGCAGGTGGTCGTGGGGCTCGAGGTAGCGGCCCTCCACGATGCGCTGATCCATCTCGGAGAAGGCGGGCTCGCGGGCGGGATCCACGCCCACCACCGTGACCGGCACGGCCGCCGCGGCGGCGGAGGCGAGGGCGGTGATCTCGAGGCGCGGGGCCACGGCCTTGAGGTGGGGTGCGATGACCGTATCGGCGAGGGCCGCTTCGACCGCCGCGCGATCGGCGGCCGAGAGGTGTTCCTCGATGGCGTGGCGGGCGCGGAACTCCGGGGCCTGGAAGGCGAGATGGCCGGAGCCGAGGCGCACACCGGCCTCGATCCACTCGTCGTGCGCGCCATCGGCGAGCGAGCGCGACATCACCAGGAGCGCCAGCCCCACCACCATGGCCGCCGCCGTGAGCGCGCTGCGGCGCGCCTGCCGGCGCACGTTCCGGAGCGCGAGACGGACAATCAGCCGGAGCCGTTGCACGGTCAGCGGCCCGCCAGGGTATCGGCGGGCGGCACGCGGGTGGCGCGGAACGCCGGATAGAGGGCCGCGAGCAGGGCGGTGAGCAGCAGGGCGCCGGCGGCGTAGAAGAACATGGTCACCGGGTAGTCGGTGCGCAGGACCGGTCGGACGAGCGCGCCCGCCATGGTGAAGTCGCCAAACAGGCGGCCCAGATCGATGGGATCGTAGTGCCACCAGATGAGCACCGGCACCGTGATCACCACGCCCAGCACGATGCTCAAGATCCCTAGGGCGGCCGCTTCGGCGAGCACGGCGCGCACGATGCCGCGCGGCGTGGCGCCCAGGGCCAGCAGCAGGGCGAACTCGCGGCGCCGCTCGAACGTGGTCATGAGCAGCGTGTTGGCGACACCAAAGATGGCCATGAGGAAGACGATGACCACCACGATCCACATCGAGCCCGCCGACAGGTTGGCGTAATCCACCAGCTCGGGGCGGAACGTGGTCCAGGGCCGGAACGCGACGGGCACGCCGGCCGGTGTCACGCCCCGCGTGCCGAGCGAGTCGGCGATGGCGGGTGCGGTCCACGGGTCGGCGATGCGGATCGCGATCTCGTGCACGCGGCCGGGATCGAGCACGAGCAGCGCCTGAATGGCGTCGAGCGGGCCCACGGCATAGCTCCCGTCCAGCTCCGCGATGCCCGTGCGGTAGAGGCCCGCCACGGTGAACAGGTCGTTGGCGAGCGAGCCATCGGCGGCGGGGGCCACGACCACCAGCTCGGTGCCCACGCGCACGTTGAGCTGGCGGGCCAGCTCGCTGCCGATCAGCAGCTCACGCGTGCCGGGGGCGGGGAGATGACCCTCGACGAGCGCCGCGGTGAGGCGAGAGACGCTGTCTTCGCGGGCCGGGTCCGCGCCCACCAGCAGGACGCCGACCGTCGTGGCGCCGGAGCTCACCAGGCCGCCGGCGTACACGCGCGGCGCGGCACCCAGGACACCCGGCTCGCGTTCGATTGCGGCGAGCAGGGCGGGGACGTCCGTCCCCTCGTTGCCGCCGATGGTCTCGTACAGCGTGCGGTCGGGCAGGTACGCCGGGGCATGCGCCTGGATCTGGCCGCTCAGGATGCCGGTGGCCGTGCGCACCATGTCGGCCACGATGCCGTCGGCCATGCCGGCGATGACGACTACCGCCCAGTAGCCGAAGGCCAGCCCGGTAGCGGTGAGGATGGTGCGACGGCGGTTCCGCCCGAGATTACGCCAGCCGATGCGCCACCACGGGCCCGCCGCCACGGGCCGTTACTCCGCGCCGCTCCGCAGGCGGCGGAGCGAGAAGAACGACGGCTCGAGTCCCACGTCGAACGCCAGCCGGACGTAGCGGATCACGGTGCGCTCGTTGGGCTTGTCGGTGGGGACGACGGTCATCACCGCGGGCACCAGGCGCCCGCCCATCCGCTGGTACTCGGAGAACGTGATCTCGCGCACGAGGTCGCCACGCTCGTCGTAGTAGCGGGCCCAGGTGGGCATCATGTCGTCCTGGCGGACCTCTTCCGTGATCCGGCCCCAGATGACGGCGGCCTCGGGCTTGGGGGTGAGCACGAACTCCCACACCCGCACACCGTCGCGCATCCCGTCGAAGCCGATCGCGATCTCGTAGTCCTCGATGATGCGGCTTTCCTTCACGAGATCGTCGTTTGTGAAGTGGGAGCCCATCCACGCCTGGCCCATGAGCGACGACGGGAGCTTGATGACACGGTCCACGCGGGGCAGGTAGTTCCAGATCTCGGTGCCGGACTTGAGCGTGGCGGTGCCGGCGTCCTTGGGCGGGGCGTCGATCCGGATCAGGGCGTACTCGGTGCCGAGCGACCACACGGCGAGGGTCATGGAGCGCTGCCAGTGGGCGGTCACGACCTCCATGGTGATCTCGCCGCGGCTGGAGTTGCCGCGCAAAAGCCGATCAACATGGTCCACGATCTCGCGCGCGGTGCGCTGCGCGTGGAGCGGCGACGCCAGCGCCAGCAGGACGGCAATGCAGAGGTGACGCATGCCGTAAGGTCGCCAGGGGTACGGGGAGGGTAAAGTGCGGAAACGAACGCGGCCGTTGCCGAACCCGCTACCGCTCGCGCCGCAGCTCGATCACCCGTTCGCTCGACGCCTCGGCACCGGTGCGGATGTCAGTGACGGTGATGCTCAGTCGCACCAGCCCTTCGATGTCAGGGAGACGGAGGGTGACGAGTTCCGCGACGTACTCCCCCGGGGCCAAGCGCTCGGCCTCCCATTCGGCCGTCGCCGCGACGTCACGGCGCAGACCGAGCAGCCGCCCGATCGCACGCAGGGCAGAAATGGCCAACGGGCGGTCGAGCGCATCGCGAAGGGCCAGACGAACGCGGTAGCGCGCCGACGCCTCGCCCGTCGTGTCGGCCCGCGTGAGCCCGTAAATCTCCCAGTATGCGGCCAACGAAGCTCCGGGCTGCAAGCTGCTGTCCGCGCTCGCGCGAATCCGGACGTCGTCACGGCCTGCGGGGTTCGCCGGGGCGTCCGCGCTGTCTCCGAGCAGGAGATCGGAGAGTACCAGGCCGTGACCGGGAGGTTCCAGGTGTGTCTCCGCCCTGACCTGGGCGCCTATCGTCAGTCCCTGATCCGCCCCCTCGGCCGCGATTCGGAGCGCGCCCCACGGGACGCGCAAGCGGGCGCCGAAGGAAAGCTCGGGTGCAGCCGCCCGGCGGAACCGCCGCTCCGAGAGAAGGCGTCCCGTGGTGCGATCGTGCACGAACACGCCGAGGTCGACGCGTTCCTGAGGTCCAGGCAGGCTCTCCGCCCGGAACCTGCTCCACACTTCCAGGATCGCGCCGCTGGGACGCGGGAAGGCGGTCACCAGGGCGCTCATCTGCGCGGCCGCGAAGGGGGGGACGTACGAAGAGGGCAACGCGCGGTGCAGCAGTGAGTCGAGCCACTCGCTCTTCGTCTGAAACATGTGGCGCGCCGTGCGCCCGCCGAGTGGCCGCTCGAACACGAACGGGGGGCCGTGATCGCCGTAGTACCAGAATTCCCACCGCCCGCCTGCGTCAAACGTATGCCCGCGGGAAACCATGAGGGAGCAGGCGCCTTCCTTTTCCGTCGTCCGCGGTCCCAGATAGATCGGCTGCGTTCCGCAGGCCAGGACCTGTTCGAGGACGTCCCGTTGCTCGGAGGTGAGTTGCAGGCTGCGGTTGGCGCGCACGACGTACACCTCGCGTGGGAGTCCGTAGCGAATGACCAGCTGTCCCTGCGTGGTTTCGCGCCCGGCGCGTCCAGCGGCGGGGTCCGAGAAGAGCACGTCGGCAAGCACGATGCGCGCGTAATGTGCCAGCCGGCGCTCGTTCCGCGGCGAGAGATACAACGGATCAGAAAGGCCCCACACCGCTTCTCCGTACACCACCTGCTCACTACCCGCGAGACGTTCCCGGAGTGTGGTGTCCGCCACGAGCGCGAGCCCCTCGTATCGGGCCATGGCGTCCGGACCGAGCCGCTGCATGAGCGTATCGAAGACCGCCCCGGCCGCTTCCTGATGTCCCAACTGGACATGGGCGGACAGTATCGTCAGCAGCGTCCCGGCGTTGGCGCTGTCGGCTCCGCGCGCCCGACGAGCAAGGTGCGCGTAGCGTTCCCAGTCGTCGTGCAGTGCGGCGTCACGCAGCGCCAGGCGCAGCGCGCCCGTGTGAGCCACGTCCCGGGCGAGGGCCGAGTCGAGCAGGGCGCCGAGCAACGTCCGCTTGTCGCGGACGAGATCCGTCCCCGATGGCGCAGCTTTGAGGCGCGCGCGGAAGTCCTCGGGATGGACGATGCTCTCGCAGAAGTAGGCGTCCTCGACGCAGTTGGGCGTCGAAACGGGCAGGTCGTGGACGAGCACGAGGTGTTCGAACTCGCGGACCCAGTCGGCCAGCGGCAGCGCGCGTCGGTAGTAGACCTCGGCGAGCACCGCATCACTCTGCAGGCTCAAATCCCGTGCGATCATCTGAAACGCGCGGTTGGCAAGGCGGCCGGCGTCCACGCGAATGCCCTGTTTTTCCATCAGCGCGCTGTACTCCAGGAGGCAGAGCGGATCGTCCCGCCCCTTGAGCGCGCGATCGAACCAGGACTTCGCCTCCAGGCGTGCCCGCCAATCCTCCGGGCGACTCGTAGCCGTGCGCGCGATCAGGATCGCCAGGCGACATTGCTCGTCGGGCGGGCTCCGCTGCGAGACGCGCTCGCGCAGCAAGTCGAGCGCGAACGCCGTGTCGCCCATGGCCAGCGCTTCGCGGACGTGGTCTGGCTCCTGCGCGCGCAGGGTGGTCACGAAGAGGCTCGTCAGAATGCCCAAGCTCAGTAGGACCGAGGATCCAAGGGCACTCATTGCCCCAAGCAGCCGCTGGCCGGGCGCCGGGCCTCGGTCTGTGATGACTGAGTCCGGCACCCAGCGCTGCCGCTGCGGCCGCGTGAGTCCCAAGCCCAAAGACAGCTGTGCCACCCCTAGCTAGAGAACCATCTTCCGATCCGCTTCTCTGAGGACGCGAGCTTCTGACTTCGCGCGCACTCTGAGCATCACGACACCGGTACAGTGGCGAAGGAGTTGACCTTCCTGTGCTGAGGCGTCCCTGCGAACGACTGCGCTTCTCAGTTGCAGCTCCGCCATTGCAGTGTTCACCCCCCGGCGTGTGGCCGGGCCGCTCTCGGGAGCAGAGGCGACCGCAAAGACACTCCCGTCGGCACCGAAGAGGAACCCCTCCAGCTTCTCGCACGCGATGACCTCACATCCTCCACCTGCTGGAAGCACGCAGTCACGCGCTGCCCCCCAACCTTCTTGGCAGGCGCACCCGCCGGTCGGCGTACAGTGACACCCAAAAACGCACTCATTCCCTTGGCCCACCGTCGTGCCTGGGAAGGCAATGACAGCCGCCATCGCTGCGATCACCGGAATCGCAAGCTTCGTCAACATCGATACCTCCTACGTGAGGAGTTGATTTTCACACTTGTCTTGGTCATGCACGACCAAGACACACTCGCCAAACACGAACGCTACTGCTCTCCTCTGCGAGCGCTGCCCACCGTGTAGTCATAGAGGACCACCTCGGGATAATCGAGGTTGCGTACCGCCAGCAGGCGTCCTTTCCAACGATCAGTGAACATCACCGGACTGTGGACTTCCTGTCTCCTGAGTAAGCGGCAGTCTATCGTGACCAAGTCGACCGTCCGTCGTTCAGCGACGGGGTCGAAAAGCACGTTGAGTAGGAGGGAGTCCGAAAGAAACAAGATCCTAGCGGAGTGGATGTACGAGTTCCAGTCGAGGTGCGCCACCTCTGTGCTTCTCGACACGACCGTTCGAGGGTCGCTCGTCCAGTTGGGCCGTCCGGCGCAGAACACCTTCGCATTCGTCTCTTCAAACAGCCAGATCTCATAGGGGCTCTTGTTCGTGTACGCAACCTTGCCTCCCATGACATCGATATAGCCGCCGAGCAGCGTGGCTTGGAACGGCTCGAGTAGCGGTCGAGATGGTCTTGGTCCGAAGGACCGCAAGACGGCGCCGGTCATGTCGACAATGTGCAAGACCCTGCCGCTTTGTGGATCAAACGCCGAAACGAGTAACTGCCCGCCGGGGAGACTCCTCATGCTCGATACAATCCACTGCGGGGGAGTCCGGAACGATCGTACGTACTTCCCCTGGGCATCGAAGAACGAGATCGTGCGGGTGCGGGCGTCCCAAACCAGAAGAGAGTCATCGGCCCCAGCGGCCAGGACGGCGGGAAGCCGAAACTCACCCGGGCCGTCGCCCGAACGACCGATGGACCGAACCCAGCGAGCATCCTGGGAGAACACCACGACTTGTGCGAGGATCGCATCCGCGATAGCGATGGCGCCGGACTCAAGGAACACAGCGTCTGTTACGCGGCCGAACGCATCGTATTCGCCGTTTTCGCTTCCTATCCTGACTGCCTCGGACAGGTCGAGAATCGGATGGGGGATCTTCGTTTCCCGAATCTGTCTCGGGATGACCGAGTCAGTTGGCGCCTGACTGTGGAGGGGATGTTCTAGAACCGGCGTCAAGAGCAAAGGGAGAGCGACTCGCGATATGCGCGCAACGACGTGCCGTCGCAGGGTCTTCGACGGGGGGTGATCGACGTTACTCATTCTCTACCACCGACGCTTCTCAGAGCCTACTTCCATGCTACGGTCTTGGTTGCGGCCGTCAAGCTACTACCACTAGTAGGGTATCGAGGTTGGTTAGACGACCGAGGCTTCGAGGATTGGTGCTGCGGACCCGGCATGGATTCTGCGCAAATCGCGATGAACGGACTTCCTGTTATCAGATACCCTCATAGCGATGGTCACTTTGAGTGGCGGACCGGGGGCTGTGAACGGGCCTTCCAAGACGTGCGGGGAGCGGGGAGTGGTTCCCTTCTCGCGGAAGGTCCCGCTCCCCGCTCCCTGCCAGCCGGCGAACTCAGTCCTTTGGCTCCAGGATCTCGTCGATCCGCGCCTGGACATCGCGCAAGTGAAGCCGCGTGGCGCGGTCGGTCACCCGCGGCAGCGCCGCCGTGATCTGGCGCTTGAGCGCCTCCAGCTCGCCGCGCGCGAACGCCCGAATATCGCTCTGCGCGACGTTCACGTCCGTGCGGGTGACGAATTGACGGAACTGCGCCGGAATCGGCGGCAGCTCCTCCGTCATGAGGTACTTCATGCGCTCGATGTAGCCACGCTGCAGGTTGCGGCGGTACACGTCCGTCGTGCGGCCGGCCGCCAGCTCCGTCCACACCGCGCCGCGCAGGTCGTCGAAGAACTCGCCGAGCGTGTAGGCCTGGTTGCCGATCGCCGCGTCCGACTCGATCAGCCGCTGCAGCCGGTCGAACGACAGCAGGTTGTTGAGCACCGAGACCTGCCGCTGCCGGATCCGTTCCACCGCACCCGCGTGCTCGATGCGGGAGAGGATGTCGCGGTCCAGCATCCAGGTGGGCGTCGCGAACGCCTGCTCGCGGAAGAACCGCATGGCCTCGCGCTGCTTGGCCTCCGGCACGATCGCGTAGACCGGTCCCGCCTGGTCCACGGTCTTGCGGGTCTGCGTGACGCCGCCCACCACCGTGGCCACGTGACCCATGTACCGGGCCCACTGGACGATCACCTGTCCGTACAGCTCCTCGAGCTGGCTGTAATCGTTGAGGCTCTCGTGCGACCACTGGATCAGGTTCGGCACGATCCGCTTGAGGTTGGCGATGCCGTACTCGCTGGCCCGCACGCCGTCGTCACTCAATGCCTCGGTCTGCGAGGTCGGGTCGATGCCGGACGGGTCCCCGAACAGGTACAGTGGGTCGCCCTCGTGCTCCCGCACCCAGCGGTCGAGCGTCGCCCGCTCGGCTTCCGGCGTGGCGGCGTCGAGGACGGGCCGATACCCCCAGCGGATGGACCACTTGTCGTACACGCCGATCCCGGGCATGAAGCACACGCCCTGATCCTCCGGCTGCGCCACATAGTTGAATCGCGCGTAATCCATGATGCTGGGCGCCGTGCCCATGCGGCACGTGAAGCTCGCCGACCGCAGCGAGTCCACCGGGTAGGCGGCGCTCGCCTTCATGTTGTGCGGCAGCCCCAGCGTGTGCCCCACCTCGTGGGCCGAGACGAAGCGGATCAGCTCGCCCATGACCGAGTCGTCGAACTTGATCCGCCGGGCGGCGGGATTGGCCGCCGCGGTCTGCACGAAGTACCAGTTGCGCAGCAGGTTCATCACGTTGTGGAACCAGCCGATGTCGCTCTCGAGAATCTCGCCGGTGCGCGGATCCGAGATGTGGGGCCCGTAGGCGTTTTGCACGTCGGACGAGAAGTAGCGGATCACCGAGTAGCGCACGTCCTCCGGGCTGAACTCCGGATCTTCTTCCGGACTCGGCGGGTCGGCGGCGCGGATCGCGTTCCGGAACCCGGCCTGCTCGAACGCCACGTTCCAGTCCTCGACCCCCCGCTTCAAGTACGGCCGCCATTTGGCCGGCGTCGCCGGATCGATGTAGTAGACGATCGGCTGCACCGGCTCCACCAGCTCGCCGCGCCGGAACGCGGCCGTATCCTTGGGTTCCAGCCGCCAGCGTGTGATGTAGCGCCGCTGGGTCGCCCGCTGCTCGTCGAGCCCGTAGTCCGTCTGGCGCACGCTGAAGAACCCCACCCGCTCGTCCCAGGTACGGCGCGGCATCGGCACCGCGGGCAGCAGAATCATCGACTGGTTCATCTCGAGCGAAATGGCCCCCGTCGACGCATTGGCCGGCGGCTCGCCCGCCTCGTACGTGAGGACGTGGCGCACCTCGATGTTGCGGGGGAAGCTCTTGGCGGAGACGAGATAGGTGCGGCTGTCATCCAGCCGGCGGACCTTGTAGGTCTCGCGCCGCTGCCGCTGGAGGCCGAGCAGCGGGACGTCTTTGGTGAACAGCTCCGTCACCTCGATCACCGCGTTGGCGCTGTCGGTGCTGAACGCCTTGATGTCGAACGCCTGGACGATCGGCTCGAAATTGGAGTTGCGGACCGCCGTGTAGATGGGGAGCGATTCGCTCGCCACGTTCACGTGCGTGACCACCCGGAGCAGGATCTTGTCATCCTGCCGCTGCCAGCGGAGCACCTGCTCGTTGGCCTCCTCGCCGCCGTACCCGATCTCGTTGTGCGTCTTGGCGATCCGGGAGACGAGCAGCATCTCCTTGTCCAGTTGGGTCAGCGGGATCTCGTAGTAGAGCTTCTCGGCGATCCGATGGACGTGGAACAGGCCCGAATCGGTCTTGGCCTCCGCGGTGATGACCTCCTTGTAGGGCTTGGGCTTTTTGTCCTGAGTGCGCGCCGCGGCTCGCGCGGCGGCCGAATCCCGCGGGCCGGTCTGCGGGGTGGGGGCCTGGGACTGCGCTCGGGCACACGCCCCCGCCACGACGACCGCCGTTGCAAGCACGAACAGACTCCGAATGCGTCGCATGAACACCCCTGCTGAGGAAGGACCGAGACTCATTACGTGCAGCCGGGCTCCGCCGTTGAGGCACCGGCAGCCGCCCGCCAGAAGCGGGGCGGAACGTAACGCGACGGGCCGGGGGTGAGAAAGGGCAAGACCGGGGTCGCCAATCGCTTGACGGGACCGTGCCGGACGCGGGAGGTTAACCCAACGGCTCCGGAAGGGGACCCATGCTGCGTCAGACGGCCATGCTGGTCCTGACCCTCGTGGCGGCCGGCGGCCCGCTCGTGGCCCAGGCCGGTCGGGACGACGCCGCTCAGCGCGCGCGCCGGCAGGCGATGGTGGACGTGATCGTCCGCGCCGGGGTGCGGGACACGACTACGCTGGGCGCGATGCTGCGGGTCCCGCGGCACGAGTTCGTGCCGGCCGACGTGCGGGACCTCGCGTACGGTGACCACCCGCTGCCCATCGGCCACGGGCAGACGATCTCCCAGCCCTACATCGTCGCCTTCATGACCGAAGTCCTGGGCGCGCGACCCGGCCTGAAGGTGCTCGAGGTGGGCACCGGCTCCGGCTATCAGGCGGCCGTGCTCGCCGCCATCGGCTGTGACGTGTACACGATGGAGATCTTCGAAGTGCTCGCGACCGAGGCGGCCGCGCGGCTCCGCCTCCTGGGGTACGACGGGGTGCGGGTGCGCCACGGCGACGGCCACCACGGCTGGCCGGAGGCGGCCCCGTTCGACGCCGTCATCGTCACGGCGGCCGCGGGCTACGTCCCACCCAAGCTGCTCGAGCAGCTCAAGCCAGGCGGCCGGATGGTCATACCCGTGGGTAGCGTTTACGGTGTGCAGAACCTCATCCTGGTGGAGAAGGACCCCCGTGGCCGGATGACCACGCGCAACCTGCTGCCGGTGCGGTTCGTCCCGATGCTCGAAGGCCTGCGGTGACCGCACTCGCGGTCGCCCTCGCGTCCGCGGCGGCGCTCGCCTGGCAGATCCTCCTCGTCCGGCTCTTCGCGATCGAGCAGTTCCATCACTTCGCCTACATGGCGGTGGGCGTCGCCATGCTGGGGTACGGTGCGAGCGGCACCCTCGTGGCCCTGCTGCGGCCGCGGCGCGCGACCTGGGTGGCGTCGTGGTTCGCAGGGGCCGCCGCGCTCACGGCCGTGACGTTGGCCGCGGTGCCAGTGGCCGTGGGCCGGCTCTCGGTGGATCCCACGCAGCTCGCCTGGCAGCCGTCACAGTGGGCGCGGCTGGGACTGGTGTACGCGCTCCTCGCCGTTCCGTTCGCGGCGGCGGCGCTCGTCACGCTGCTGGCGCTGGTGCGGGAGCCCGCGCGCACGGGCCGGCTGTATGGAGCGAGCTTCGTGGGAGCCGGGCTCGGAGCGGCAGCCGCGCTGGCGG
This sequence comes from Gemmatimonadota bacterium, assembly GCA_029862925.1. GTDB lineage: Bacteria > Gemmatimonadota > Gemmatimonadetes > Gemmatimonadales > GWC2-71-9 > JAOTWJ01. The sequence goes on along the minus strand of JAOTWJ010000017.1, from coordinate 17,351 downwards.
GACTCGCGCTCGCGCCGCCGCCGCGGGCGCTCGCGGTGCCGGTCCTGCTCGCGGCGGCCGGGGCGGTGTGCGGGGCGTGGACCCTCGCCAACCGCCGGGCCCGGCTCGGCGTGGCGGTCGTGGGCGCGGCGGTCGCCGTCGTGGTACTCACGCGGCCGGTGTGGCGGCTCGACGTGCTGCCGTACAAGGGGCTGCCACAGGCGCTGGCACTTCCTCAGGCGGAGCGGGTTGCGGACCAGGCGAGCCCGACGGGCTGGCTGGTGGCCGTCCGAGCCCCGGCGCTGCGGTTTGCCCCCGGGCTCTCGTTGGCCTACCGCGGGCCGTTTCCGACACAGACGGGGCTCTTCGTGGACGGCGACGCGATCGGGGCGGCCACGACCTGGGATGACTCGACGGTCAGCCTCCTTGACTGGCTCCCCGCCGGTCTGCCGTATGCGCTTGGGTCCCGGCACCGGGTGCTCGTGCTCGCGGCCGGGGGCGGGATGGACCTGCCGGCTGCCCTCGCGCACGGTGCGCACGAGGTGACGGCGGTCGAGCTGCACGGGGCGGTCGCAGCGCTCGCCACGCCGCGCTGGCTCGAGGCGCGCGCCGGCGTGCACGTGCGGTGGGTGACGGGCGATGTTCGGAGCGCCGCGGCCGGGATGGCCGCCACGCACGATCTCGTCACGTTGGCGCCCACCGGTGCGCCCGGACACGCGGCGGCCGGCATCCACGCGCTGGACGAAGACTTCGATCACACGGTGGACGCGTACGCGCGGTTTCTCCGGCTGCTGGCGCCGGGCGGCGTGTTCGCCGTGACCACGTGGCTGTCCCTGCCGCCACGCGGGGAAGTGCGGGCGGTCTTGACCGTCGCCGCGGCGCTCCGCCGGCTGAATCCGGCGGCAGCGGCGCGCGGGATGCTGGTCGTGCGGAGCTGGGGCACCGTGACGGTGCTGGCCAAACCTGAGGGCTTCACGGCCGCCGATCTCGCCGCCATCGAGGCGTGGACGGCCGAACGCTGGTTCGACGTGGACTGGCGGCCGGGGCTCGAGCGACCGGCCACGCGGTTCAACGTGCTGGAGCCGCCCGCGGTGTTCGAGGCCGCGCACGCGGCGGCGACGTCCGCAGCGGCGGCGGACGCGTTCGCCGACGCCTATCCGCTCCGGGTCGCCCCGGCTACCGATGCCCGTCCCTACCCGCATCATGCGCTGGGCTTGGGCGCCCTCGCCCGGTTCATCGGCCCCGACCGCGGGGCGCTGCTGCCGTTCGCGGAATGGGGCGTGATCGCGCTCGTGGCGACCCTGGCGCAGTGCCTCGTGCTGGCGGCCGTGTTCGTGCTCCTGCCGGTGGCCGTGCGCGGCCCGCCGCCGGGGCCGGGCAGCTTCGGCGTTCTGCTCGCGTATTTCGGCGCGATCGGTCTGGGCTATCTCGCGGCCGAGCTCGCCGCCATCCAACAGCTGACGCTGCTGCTGGGCCACCCCGTGTATGCGGCGAGCGCCGTGCTCACCGTGCTGCTGGTGAGCTCGGGCCTCGGGGCCGCCTGGTCGGATCGCCTCGACTGGCGGCCGACGGCGCTCGCCTTCACGCTTGCCGCAGGGCTCACGCTTGTTGCCCTCGCGCTCCTCGGCGTGCTGCACGCCATGCAGGGATTCCCGCTCGCGCTACGGGCGCTCGGCGCGACGCTCCTCCTCGCTCCGCTGGGCGTGGCGATGGGGATGCCGTTCCCCTTGGGTCTGCGCGCGCTTGCGGGTGGTGATCGGCCCCGCGTGGCGTGGGCCTGGGCAATCAACGGGTTCGCGTCGGTGGTGGCGGCACCGTTGGCGGCCCTCGTGGGGCTCGAGCTCGGGTCGCCGAGGGTGTTCGCGCTCGCGGCGCTGGCGTACGGGGTGGCGGGGCTCGCTGTCCCGGCCGCCCGACGCGGGCCGCGCGCGACCGGCACGGCGATTGTTTGACACACTGGTGACTGCGGACCAATGTGGCCGGAATCGTCCGTATTCCATGTTCGGGAAGGGAGGCCCGTCATGAACGCCCGTCTTGCCACTTGTGTGGCATCCGCGCTCGCGCTCGCCTGCGCGGGCGACCAGCCCACCCAAGCGGGCAATCCCCCAGCCGCCCCGGCGTCGATCTCCGCGGCGGTGCAGGCCAACAACATCCTGATCACGTGGACCGATGTCCCGGGCGCCACCCGGTACAACGTGTACATGGCGGCGGTCGGGGGCGTGAAGCGGATCAACTATGCGACGCTCACGGGGAACATGTTCCACCCCAACCTGTCGGACAAGTTCGATCATCCGCCGGGCCTGGACCCCAACATCCTGTACTACTTCGTGGTGACCGCGCTCAACGACGACGGCGAGAGTCCCGAGTCGTGCGAGGTGACGGCCAAGATCGCGGACGGGACCGGCGGGACCTGCTGACCCAGCACAAAGGGACGGGGCGCTGGCCCCGTCCCTCGTGATGTTCCCCGCGGTGGGCTAGCGGCGGCCGAAGCTGATGGGCACCCCGATCGAGACGTAAATGTCCGGCTGCAGCTTGGACTCGTACTCGGTGCCGGTGCCATCCGGATCGAAGGCGTACAAGTAGCTCTCGACGTTGACGGTGAGGGCGATCTTCGGCGTCACCGAGGCGCGCGCGCCGAATCCCACCACGGCCGCCGGATCGGTTTTCCCGGTGATGCCGGAGAAGTTCCACGTGTCGCCGCCGTGCGACACAATGCCTCCCCCGATCAGCAGGTAGAAGTTCGTGCGCGCGGGACGGTAGAGCAGTCGGCCGCTCGCCGCGATCAGATACCCGGGGAGCGAGACTGACACGGGCGTGCTGGTGGGGTTGGTGGACGTGAACTTCGTGCCACTCCACGCCATGGAACCCGCGCCCTCGAATCCGATGGACCGCCCCACCCAGAACGTGAGCCGTGCCCCGAAGCCCGGCGCGGCGACCTGCTTTTCGTCGATCGTCTGATCCCCGCCGACGGCGTCATCGACGGTCGCGATCGGGTAGTAACTCGTGAAGAACGGGGTAAACTCGACCGCTCCCTGGGCCACCGCCGGTGCGGGTGAGAGCCCGAGCGCGAGCGCGCAGACCGCGCCGATGCCCCATGCGTTGCGTGTCGACACGAAACCCTCCAGGTGAGGTGTGCGTGTGACCGGCGGCGTCACCGCCGGACGATGTCGGCGGACACGGGGACCGGGACGGGCGAGCCGTCCGTGCCGCCGGTCCCCAGCTGTCCGCTCGCGTTGGCGCCCCAACAGATCGGCAGCCGTCCCTCGGTGAGCGCGCAGACGTGCCGCTCCCCGGCAGCCAACGTCTCCATGGCCACGAGGGACCGCACGCGCACCGGCCGCGACTTGTTGGCGCGGGTGCTGTCGCCGAGCTGCCCCTCGCGGTTCCGACCCCAGCAATAAGCCTCGCCGCGCCCGGTCAGTCCACAGGTGAACTCGCGGCCCGCCGCGAGACTCGCGAACCGGGTCGTGCCGGTCACTTGGCTGGGCGACATCCGCTGCGAGGAGGAGCCGTCCCCGACCTCGCCGGACTGGTTGTCGCCCCAACAGTAGGCGACGCCGGTGCCGAGTACCGCGCACGAATGCCGTCGCCCGACGGCGATGCCGCTCGCCGCCGCCGGCAGATCCACCGGGTAGGGATCGCGCGAAGACTCGAGAATGCCGCGCCCGATCTGGCCGGAGAACCCGTCACCCCAGCAGTAGACCTTCCCGGCGGTGGTAAGTCCGCAGGTGTGCTCTTCGCCGCCGGCCAGCGCCTTGAACTTGTGCCCCCCCGCGATGGCGACGGGGGTGGGGCTGTCACGGGTCGAACCGTTGCCCAACTGGCCGGAGCCGTTCGCGCCCCAACACCACCCGCTGCCGTCGTCGGCGATGCCGCAGGTGTGCTGGGCGCCGGCGGTGAGGGCGGTGTACCGCCGCGCGCCGGCGACGGTCACCGGCTCCGTCACCGCACGGTTCGACGGGCGGCCGGCGCCGAGCTGGCCCTTCTTGTTGGTGCCCCAGCATCGAGCGGAGCCGTCGGCGGTGAGGCCGCAGGTGTGGTCGTCGCCGGCGGCGAGGGCCACGAGCCCGCGCACGCCGGACGCGAGTCCCACCTGACCGGCGGCGTCGGTGCCCCAGCACGCGGTCGCACCGTCCTGCAGCACGCCGCACGAGTGCGCGGTCCCGGCGACGATTGTGCCGCCCCGCATGGCCGGCATGCCGCCCCCGCTGGGACCGGGCGTGGCCGGCCCGGGTTGCGCGACCGGCGGAGTGACGGGGACCGGCGGTGCGGTCACCGTCACGGTGGCGGAGGCCGACTGGCTCTCGCTCGTGGCGGTGATCGTCACGCGGCCCGCGCGGCGCCCCGTCACGATGCCGGCGGTGACGGTCGCGATCTGCTCGTCGCTCGAGCGCCACGCCACGAGCCGGTCGCTCACCGCCTGATTCCGCGCATCGCGCAGGGTCGCCCCGATCGTGACGGTCTGGCCGACCTCGACTTCCGCCGTGCGGGGTGTCACGGCGACTCCCGCCACCGGGGCCGGCGGCGGCGGCGCTACCGTCACCCGGATCTCGCCCGTGCGGCCTTGGGCGGTGGCCGTGATCCGCGCCGTGCCCTCGCGGCGCGCCGTGATGAGCCCCGCCGCCGTCACGGACACGGTGCGCTCGTCGGAAGACGCCCACGTCACCGGCCGATCGGTCACCACGCGACCGCGGGCATCCCGGACCGTGGCCGTGAGGGTCGCCGTCTGCCCGGCGCGGAACTCGCCGGGCGGCTGACTCACGGCGATGCTGGCGACCGGCGGCTGGGTCACCGCGACCCGCAGGGTCGTCCGCACGCCCTCGATTACCGCCGTGATCGTGGCGGCGCCCTCCCCCCGGGCCAGCAGCCCGCCGGCCGGCGAGATCTGGAGGACGGACGGATCGCTCGACGTCCACGCCACCTCGCGATCGCCGAGGATCGTGCCGCTCTGGTCCTTGGGCAGCGCCCGAAGCGCCGCCGTGTCGCCGGGGGCGAGGCTCACCGCGCGCGGCGTGATCTCGAGGGTCGCGACACGCGCCCGCGTCTCGGTCACCGTGAGAAACGCCGCCCCCTCGCGGCCCTCGCTCGCGGCGGCGATCGTGGCCGTCCCCGGGGCGAGCCCCTCCACGATGCCGGCCGGACTGACCCGAGCCACGGCGCTGTCCGAAGACCGCCACGCGATCGCGCGGCCGGTGAGCGGATTGCCGAGGCTGTCGGCCGCGATCGCCGTGAGCCGCATGCTGCCGCCGACCGCGATGGACGTGGGCGACGGGCCCACCAGGATCGTGCTCACGGGGGCGGGCAGGGGCTCACCGCCCGTGGCGGGGCCCGCCGACTGGCCTCCGCGCCCGGGTCCGAACGCGAGCCACGCGGCCGCCCCTCCGGCGCCGAGAACCGCGACGATGCCGGCAGCGCGCAGCAGCGGCGCGCGCGACGGTGCCCGCTTGGCCTTGGGTGCACGTGGCGGCGCAGGCGCTGGCGCCGTGGGCGCCGCCGGCACCGTCCACACGGGTTGTGGCGCTGGGGGCTCGATCGCGGGCGGCCGGGTCGGTGCCACGGGCGGCAGCGTCATGTCGTAGGGCTCGACCGCGGGCGGCCGGGTCGGTGCCACGGGCGGCAGCGTCATGTCGTAGGGCTCGACGGTCGGCACCGGGGTGGCCGGCGCCGGCGGGACGGCGCCGATCGGCGGGGCCGGCGGCGGTGTGGGGGGCGCCGCGGAGGCTCCCGACGGTATCGTCGGCGCGTCGGGCGAGACCGACGGCGGGGCCGGCGCACCGGGCCGCGTGGCGGGGATCGGACTCTCGGGGGTGTGGACCTGCGACAGCATCTGGGCCGCGTGCCCGGCGCGGGCGAGGCTGCGCATCTGCAGGCGCACCGGATCGTCATGCGACAGGACGGGGGCGCCGGCCACCGCCTCTTCCATGCTCAGCCAGCGCTCGGCCGGTCCCTTGGCCAGCATCCGCATCACCGCCTCAGCCAGGGCCGGCGGACAGTCCGGCCGGCGCTCGAGGATCGGCGGGGGCGGCTCGTTGAAATGCTGCCACATGATCGCCATCAGCGAGTCGGCCCGGAACGGCGTCAGGCCGGTCAGCATCTCGTAGGCGACCACGCCGAGGGAGTACTGATCGGAGGCGCCCGTGATCTCCTTCGCGCCGCACTGCTCGGGGCTCATGTACGACGGCGTGCCGATGGCGACCCCAGTCATCGTGAGCCCGCGGGCATCGGAGACCTTGGCGATCCCGAAATCGGTGACGACCGCCCAGCCCTCGTCGTCGAGCATGATGTTGGCGGGCTTGATGTCGCGGTGCACGATGCCGCGCCGGTGCGCGTAGCCGAGCGCGCCCCCCACCTGGGAGAGGATGGCGTGCACCATGGGGATCGGCAGCTGGCCGTGCTCACGCACGACCGTGTCGAGGCCACGGCCGTCGACGAACTTCATCACGAAGAACAGCAGCTGGTTGGTTTCGCGCACGGCGTAGATGGGGATGATGTTCGGGTGGCTGAGCGACGCCGCCGTGCGCGCCTCACGCTTGAAGCGCTCGACCATCCCCGGCCCCGTCACGAGGGACGGGAACATCACCTTGATCGCGACCTTGCGGTCGAGCGCGATGTCGTGACCCAGAAACACCGTGGCCATGCCACCGCGCCCCAGCTCGCCCACGATGTCGTAATCGCCGAGCGTCGCCTGCCGCAGCTGGCGCAGCAGGTCGGCCTGCGGCTCCGCCGGGGGCGGCGGCACCGCCGGCATGCCGGCCGTGGCGATCGCCGCCTGCTGCCCCGACACGTCGTGGCCGCAGGTGGAGCAGAATCGCGCGCCGGCCGTCAGCGGGGCGCTACATCGCGAGCAGTGGATATCAGTCATGGCAGCCGAAGTCCCCCAATGTAAGTAACGCGGGAGAGGTCTGCCAATTGTGATGTAGGGCCATGGACGCGTGGGCGGTTGGGCGGTGGGGGCGGTTGCCCACCGCCACTGCGGATCCGCCCATCCGCCCTATACTTCAGCGCCCCGCTGCTCGGGTCGCGAGGGAACTCACCACGGAGGCGGTCGTGGGTGCAGGGTCGGCCACATCGGCACGCGGGTTCTGGCAGGTCGCCGCCGGTGCCGTGCTCCTCAGCTTCGCGGCCGTCTTCGTGAAGCTCGCGCGGGTCGGTCCGACGCCGGCGGGGTTCTACCGCATGCTCGTCGGCGCGGTCGTGCTGTTTGCCCTCGCCGTGGTGCGGCGAGAGCGGCTCTGGGCGGGCGGACGGGCGGCCGGGTTCGCGCTCGCCGCAGGCGCCTGCTTTACGCTGGATCTCGTGTTCTGGCACCGCAGCATCCATCTCGTCGGTCCGGGCCTGGCCACCATCCTCGCCAACTTCCAAGTCTTCTTGCTCGCCGGCTTCGGGCTTGCCGTGCTGCGCGAGCGCCTCACCTGGCGTCTCCTGATCGCCATCCCGCTCGCGCTGCTCGGGCTGTTCCTGCTCGTGGGCGTGGATTGGAGCCTGCGACTGCCGCCGTATCGTCTGGGCGTGGTGTTGGGGCTCCTCACCGCGCTGGCCTACGGCTCGTTTCTCCTCGTGCTACGGGCCAGTCAGGCGCGGCCGCAACGCCTCGAGCCGGTGCCCAACCTGCTGCTCCTCTGTGTCGCGACGACGGCCCTGCTCGGCGTCAGCACCGCTCTGGAGGGCGAGAGTCTGCGCGTGCCGGATGCCGGCACGGGGCTCGTGCTCGTCGCCTACGGCGTCACGGCCCAGGTGGTGGGCTGGCTGCTCATCTCCCGCGGGATCGCGCACGTCGAGGCCGCGCGGGTGGGCCTGATCCTGCTGCTCCAGCCCGCGCTCGCGTTCGTCTGGGACATGCTGTTCTTCGCTCGGCCCACGGATGTGGGCGACCTGGCGGGTGCGATGCTGGCGTTGGGGGCGATCTACTTCGGCGCCCGACGGGCGCCGGGCGGATCGGCGGTTGGGCGGGGGGGCGGCTGAGTGGATGATGGTAACGGGATGACGGGATGCTGCGATCCGCTCAACCGCCCACCCGCCCAACCGTCCGTCGTGTATCTTCTCCCCCCATGTCCGGCCCCCCGCTGCTCGAGCTGCGCGACGTGGCGAAGCACTTTGGCACCCACGAGGCGGTGCGAGGCGTCACCGAGGCGTTCCAGGCCGGCGAGTATGTCTGCATCCTGGGCGCCTCGGGCTGCGGCAAGACGACGCTGCTCCGGCTGATCGCGGGATTCGAGACGCCGTCCCGCGGCGACATCGCGCTCGAGGGGCAGTCGCTCATCGCGGTGCCGCCGGAACGCCGCAACGTGAACCTCGTTTTCCAGGACTACGCGCTCTTTCCCCATCTCACCGTGCGGGCGAACGTGGAGTTCGGTCTCGAGATGCGGCGCGTCGCGGCGGCCGACCGGGCGCGTCGGGCGGACGCGGCGCTCGCGCTGGTGGATCTTCCGGCGACCGGGGACCGCTTTCCGCAGCAGCTGTCGGGCGGTCAGCGCCAGCGGGTGGCCGTGGCGCGGGCGCTGGTGAACGAGCCGGCGGTGCTGCTGCTGGACGAGCCGTTGAGTGCGCTCGATCGCGGGCTGCGCCAGCAGATGCAGGCCGAGCTGCGGCGGATTCAGCGCAACGTCGGCATCACGTTCCTGCACGTGACCCACGATCAGGGTGAGGCGCTGAGCCTGGCCGACCGGGTCGCGGTGATGCACGCCGGCCGGTTCGTGCAGGTGGGAACGCCGCGGGAGATCTACGAGCGGCCGCGTTCGCGGCTGGTGGCCGAGTTCGTCGGCGCGTCGAACGTCATCCCGCGACCCCGCCTGGCGCCGTGGCTCGGACCGTCGGGTGCCGGCGACGGCGTCACGCTGGTGCGTCCCGAGCGGATCGGGATTGCCGCGGAGCCCATGGAGGGACGCGCGGTGGTCGGCACCGTGCGGCGCACGGCGTATTTCGGCGCCACGGTGGAGTGCCTGGTGGACGCAGCCGGCCTGGCCCTCGTGGTGCACGTGCCGGCGGCGGCGGCGGCCGGCCTGACCGACGGGGCCGCGGTCTGGCTCCGGATCGCCGCGGAGGACGTGGTCGCCCTCGCCGAGGACGTGGCGTGAGGGTCGAGCGTCGCGGCCGCCTCGTGGCCGCCACCGTGGGACCGGCCGCGCTGTTCCTGCTCGTGTTCTTCCTCGTCCCGTTCGCGGTGGTGGTAGTCTACGCGCTGTCGCCGGCCGCGCCCGGCGGGGGGGTGGGGCCGGGGTTCACGCTCGAGCAGCTCGGTCGCCTCTGGAATGTCGACTACCTGCGCATCGTCGGGCGCTCGGCGCGGCTCGCCGCCGTGGCGACCCTGCTCACGCTCGCCATCGCCTATCCCGTGGCGTGGGCCATCGCCCGGCTCGAGCGCCGGCGGCAGCTGCTGCCGCTGCTCGTCATCGTGGTCCCCTCCTGGATCAACCTGCTGATCAAGAACTACGCGTGGATCACGATCCTGCGCCGTGAGGGCCTGGTGAACACGGCGCTCACGGGACTGGGAGTCACCAGCGAGCCCCTGCCCCTGCTGTTCACGGAGGGGGCGGTGGTCGTGGGGCTGGTGCACTCGTACCTGCCGTTCATGCTGCTCCCGATCTACGCGGCGCTCGACCGGATCGAGCCCGCGCTGATCGAAGCGGCGCGCGATCTCGGGGCGACGCCCGGGCGCGTGTTCCGGCGCATCGTGTGGCCGCAGAGTCTCGCGGGCGTCGCCGCGGGCTGCACCTTCGTGTTCGTCCTGGCCTTCGGCTCGTTCGTGACCCCGGACCTGCTCGGTGGGGCGCGCGGGATGATGATCGGCAACCTGATCCAGAACCAGATCCTGCAGGTGCGCAACTGGCCGCTGGGCGCGGCCCTGTCCGTGGCGCTGACGGTGGTAGTCGTGGCGGCGATCGGCGGCGCGCTGCTGCTCGCCAACCGCGCGCAGCGCGGGCGGACCGCATGAGGCCCGCCGCCCGCCGGGCGCTGTTCGGCGCGGTGCTCGCGTTTGTGTACGCGCCCATCCTGGTGGTGGTCGTCTACTCGTTCAACGATTCGCGGTTTGCGCTGGCCTGGCAAGGGTTCACGCTCCGCTGGTACCGGAGCCTCCTGGCGAGTGCGGAGTTTCGCACGGCGCTCGAGAACACGCTGGTGATCTCGCTCAGCGCGACCCTGCTCGCGACGGCTCTGGGAACGCTGCTCGCCGTTGGGATCCACTTCCTGCGGTTTCCGGGTCGGCGCGCCCTCCAGGCGCTGCTGTATCTGCCGGTGGTGATGCCCGACATCGTGATGGCCGTGGGCCTGCTCGCCCTCTACGTCGCGACGCATCTGACGTTGGGCCGCGTGTCGGTGATCCTGGCCCATGTGTCGTTCCAGATCTCGTTCGTCGCCCTCGTGGTGGGCGGACGCCTGCAGGGGTTTCCGGTCAGCCTCGTCGAGGCGGCGCGCGACCTCGGCGCGGGGCCGCTGGCTGTGCTGCGGCGGATTGTGCTCCCGGTCATCCGCCCCGGGATTGCGGCGGGGGCGGTGGTGGCGGCCACGCTGTCGGTGGATGACTTTCTCATCACCTACTTCACGGCCGGGGCAGGTGCCTCGACGCTGCCGATCCGCATCTACGCCATGGTCAAACGGGGGGTGACGCCCGACGTGAACGCGCTCGCCACGCTGCTGCTCGTCTTCACGATCGGTGTGAGCCTGCTCGCGCTGCGCGGCGTCGGCAGGCCGAACCGGACGGGAGAAACGGCATGAGCGCCCGCGGGGTGACGGCTCTGCTGATGGCCGCCGCGTGCGGCGGCGGGCGTCCGGATCTGCCGGCGGTCATCGAGGCCCATGGGCGGGCGGTCCACCGGGACAGCCTGGCGTCGCAGGTGATGGTCTTCAACTTCACGGATTACCTCGCGCCGACGATGGCCCGGGCATTCGAGCGCGCCTACGGCGTCCGGGTCGTCGTGGACTTTTACGATCACACCGACGCCATGATCGCCAAGCTGCTCGCCGGCGGCATCGGCCAGTATGACGTCGTGATCGCCGCCGACTACGCGGTTTCGGTGTTGCGGGAGCGCACGGTGCTCGAGCCCCTCAACCAGGCGCGCCTGCCCAATCTCGCCAACCTCGATTCCCTGTTCCGCGACCTGCCGTTCGATCCGGGGAACCGCTATTCGGTGTGCTACCAGTGGGGCACGACGGGGCTGGGAGTACGGACCGACCGGATCGACGCCGGCCGACCACTCGACACCTGGCGGGTCGTCTTCGACCCGGCGTACGGGGTGGGGCCGTTCACCATGCTCGACGAGCCACGAGAGACGATTGGAGCCGCGCTCGCGTATCTCGGGTTGTCGCCGAACACGATCGACACGGCTGAGCTGGCCCGCGCCGAGGCGCTGCTGCGCGCTCAGCGCACCCGGATTCTCGCGTATGCGTCGGCCACCGGCGGCCGCGACCTGCTGGCCACCGGGGACGCGCTCGTCGCGCACGGTTACAGCGGCGACATCGTGACCGCTCGGAGCGAGATTCCCGGCGTCCGCTATGTGATTCCGCGGGAGGGATCCATCCTGTGGACGGACAACATGGTGATCCCCGTGCGCGCGCCGAGCCGGTACACCGCCGAAGTCTTCATCAATTTCGTGTTGGACGCGCACCAGGGCGCCGCCCTGGCGAATTACACGCGCTTCGCCACGCCCAACGCCGCCGCCCTGCCGTACGTGGACTCCGTCCTCGTCGCCGACCCCGCCGTGTATCCGCCGCCGGACGTCCGCCGCCGCCTGACCGTGCTGCGGGATCTTGGGCCCGCCGCCCGGCTGTACGATGCGGTCTGGACACGGGTGATGGCGGGGGGGCGGTGACGGGTCCCGCGTCGCTCACTGCACCGAGGGAGGCCCCATGTCACGCCTCAAGAAGACCATCCCCTTCATCGCGGCCCTCGCCCTCACCGGCGCCGCACAGGAGCCCGCCATGACCGTCAAGAAGCTCACCCCCATCCTCGTGGTGGACGCCATCGAGCCGTGTCTGGCGTTCTGGACCGATCAGCTCGGCTTTGCCCGCACCGCCGAGGTGCCCGAGGGCGACCGGCTCGGGTTCGTCATCCTCGCCAAGGACGGCGTGGAGGTGATGTACCAGACCCGGAGCGGCATCGCGGCCGACATCCTGGAGGTGGCGGAGAGCGGGGCCGGCACGAAGAGCCTGCTGTTCATCGAGGTGGCGGACGTGGCGGACGTGGCGCAACGGCTCGCGGGGCACGAGGTGATGGTGCCGATGCGCGAGACGTTCTACGGGGCGACCGAGATCTTCTTTCGGGCCCCGTGCGGCACGGTCGTGGGGTTCGCGCAGTTCAAGGCGGAGTAGCCCCGGTTGCGTGCCGCGTGGCCGGCGCGGAGCTTTGGGAGCGGCTGGAGGGGGGAGCGAGGGATGGCCAGGGACATGCTGCCGATGGTGCGGGATGCGCTGGCGGGCCGCTACGAAGTCGGCCGCGAAGTCGCGCGTGGCGGTGCGGCACGCGTGTTCGCCGGGCGCTCGCCCGATGGCGGCCCCGTGGCCATCAAGATCCTGCACCCGGAGCTGGCCGTGACGGTCACCGCCGACCGCTTCCTGCGGGAGGTGGAGCTCCTGCGGCGGCTCGAGCATCCGCGCATCGCACGCGTGCTGGATTCCGGTGAAGCCCGGTTCCTCGTCTACTACGTCATGCCTTGGGTGGAGGGGCCGACCCTGCGCCAGCACATCGACCGGGTGCGGCGCGCGTCGCTCAACGACACACTCCGCATCGCGCGCGACGTGCTCGACGCGCTCGGCTACGCCCACATGCGAGGCATCGTACACCGCGACGTCAAGCCCGACAACATCGTGCTCAGCGGCGACGGCGCGGTGCTGCTCGATTTCGGGATCGCAAAGGCCATTGCCGCGTCGGGTTCCACCCGGCTCACGCGGTCCGGGTTCACCGTCGGTACGTCGACCTACATGAGCCCGGAACAGGTGGCCGGCGCGGCCGACATCGACTACCGCAGTGATCTCTACTCCTTGGCCTGTGTCTTGTATGAGTGCCTGGCGGGAAGGCCGCCGTTTGCGCACCCGCGCGAGGAGATGGTCCTCAAGCTGCAGCGGACGGAGCGCGCCATGGACGTGCGCGAGCACCGGGCGGATGTCCCGGCCGGCCTGGCCCAGGCCATCGCCCGGGCGCTGGAAAAGGACCCGGAGCGGCGCTGGGGATCGGCGGGGGAGATGGTGGTGGCGATGGAAGAACGTGAGACGTGAAACGTGAAACGTGAAGGGTGAAACGTGAAAAGTGAAAAGGGAAACGAGGGTTGATCCGACGGTCCCTTTTCACTTTTCAGTTGTCACTGTTCACTCTTCGGTCACAGACTGAACCAGTAATTCAGCTTCACCACGAACGTATTGGTGGCCGGCGCGCGGAACAGCTGGTCCAGGCCGTCGCTCACGTCGAACCGGCCCTCGCTGAAGAAGTCGCTGCGGCCGTGCTGCCACACCACGAACAGCGTCGAGCCCGGCCGATACTCCCACCGCAGGACCGCATTCGACCGGAACGAGAGGAACCGGAAGTTGGGGTTCTGGATGAACAGATCGGTCGTCCCGTCCCGATCCAGGTCCACCAGCACGTCCCCGTCCGCGTTGGTCCCGAGCTGATCGGCCTGGTACGTGGCGAACCGGTCGGCGTAGCGTTCGGCGCGCGGATCCGCGACCTGCTTGTACTCGAGGTACTCGCCCGACGCGATGAAGGGCTCCAGGTAGACCTGCAGGGACAGCGTGGGCCGGAACGTGACGTTGCCGCGGACCTGCATCGCCACGGTCGTCTGCTTCAGGTCGCCGAACACGTACCGCGTCTCGCCCAGCGCGTCTTCGGTCTGGAGATACTGCCAGTCGTCGCGGGTCCGGCTGTACCGCGGAGAGAGGCGGAAGTCCATGTTCGTCACGGGCTGCAGGGTCAGGCCCAGGTTCGCGCCGTAGCCCCCCGTCTCCGCGGCTTCCTGGTTCCAGACGAAACCGTTGAAGTTCACCCGGACCGGCTTGCGGTGATCGCTGAAGAACCCGAACCAGCCGTTCACGAAGTTCGGCTGGCGCATCGCGGGGCCACCGCGGGTGGCGCCGGTGTTCAGGCCGCCCCACTCGCGGTTGAACCCGAAGAACCCGCCCCAGTAGTTGAGCAGCGTGAAATTGGCGTTCACGTTGCCGCCCACGTTCAACTTGTCCCAGCCGTAGTTCCAGACATACCACTGATTGACATTGATGAACACGCGGCGGAAGACCTTGCCGGGCTGCACCCAGCGGCGCTGCAGCCAGGACCACTGGATGGACCGATCGGCCTCGCGCATGAACCCGAGGTCGTTCACCTCGAAGCCGGGCGAACGCGTGTCGACCCCCACTTCCCAGCGCCAGTTGCCGCCGCCGTGCTTGCCGAAGCTCAGCTGGCCGGCGACCCCGTCGAGCGAGGTGCGGGTCGGATCGTACGTGACGTAGTCGTTGTCCGTGCGCTGGTAGTACCGTGCCGGCGAGCGCTGCGTCTCGTCGATGGCCTCCGGGGAGCCGTGCACCTGGCTCCCGGCGACCCAGCCGCGCAGGTGGTACGTGTCCTGCCGGAACCGGTGATCCCAGTTGGTGCCGAGCGCGAAGCCGCTCGAGCGGAGGAAGTCCAGGTTGCCGGCGTCCGGCAGGTCGCGGATCGCGCCCGTGCCGAACACGCCCAGCACGGTCTGGCCGTTGCGCAGGTCGCGGCCGAGCCGGCCCACGAGGTAGGTGGTGCGCGGCTCGACCACATCGCGGAAGTCGGCGCCGCTGGCGTCGCGCACGCGCGCCGCTTCCTCCGCCGTCAGGGCGCCGAGGAACCCGATGGTCCAGCCGCTGGGTGTCTTGCCGGAGAGCTTGGCCGCGCCGAGGATGGTCGTCTCGCCGAGCACCTCCGCGTACCCGTCCCGGGGATCGGCCTCGCCCTGCGGCGCGCGGCCCACGCGGCGGGTGTAGAACAGCTCTTCCTGCCCTCCGTCGCCGTCGCCCAGGCCGATGTTGAAGCGGAAGATGTCGAGGCCCTCATTGAAGAACGGGCGTTTCTCCTCGAAGAACGTCTCGAACGCCGAGAGGTTCACGACCGCGGGATCCGCCTCGACCTGCCCAAAGTCCGGGTTGATGGTGGCGTTCAGCGTGAGGTTCGACGTCACCCCGTAGAGGATGTCGGCGCCGGCGCGGAACGTGCCCTCGCGGCCGGTCGCGAACGGGTTCCCCTCTTCTGCGGGGAACCGGCGGCCCTGGAGGACCGTGTACGGCTGGATCTCGAGCCGGCGCGGCGGGCGGATGTCTTGGATGCCCACCAGATCCCCGAACCGGGACACGACGCCGGATTCGGTTTTGGAGATCAGCCGCCAGTGTTGCTCCTCGTTGAGCCGGTTGATGACGCGCACGACGTTGAACCCGAACTCGTGCCGGTCGAGCTTGGGGAACCGCAGCTGGCTGAAGGGGATCTCGAATTCCGCCGTCCAGCCGAGCGAATCCACGCTGACCGCGACGTCCCACACGGCGTTCCAGGAGTCATCGCCGTCGGTATCGTTGTAGAGGTACTCGTCCTTCTTCACGCCGGCCGGGTTCACGGAGAACGCGAACGCCGTGCGCCGGTCGCGGTAGGAGTCGATCGCGATCACGATCCAGTCCGACGGGGAGTCTTCGTCGCGACGCGTGAGCCGTTTGGCGATCTGGTCGGGACGCGAATCGAACGCCCGCACGCCCACGTAGAGCGCGGCGTCGGTGTAGAGCACGCGCACCTCGGTGGGCTCGGTGGGGGGTTGCCCTTCGTGCGGGTCGCGCTGGACGAAGTCGGAAAAGGGAAACGCGCCCAGCCACGCGGGTTCGTCGAGCCGGCCGTCCAGGTGCACCGCGCCGCTCGGGGCACGAATGGCGATGGCCTGCGCGGGCGGCGTCGCGCCGACCGACGAGCTCTGCTGCTGGGCGGTGAGGCTCGAGGTCGTGCTCCAGAGCACGGCCGCGGCCGCGAGGCCGGCGATGCGCATCCCACTGATCATGCGTGCTCCCTCTAAGGAACGTCTGCACCTGTCGCGCCGTGGGCCCTCCGGCCGCGCAGCTCGCGAATACCACGGGCTGGTTCGCCGGGCACCGCTCCCGGACGCGTCCTCCGGGACCCACCGCCGCCGACTTGTGCAGAACTTCCCTCTCACGAATCCATCGTCGGCGGGCCGGACGCCGTCGACGGGTCCTACGTAACGCGCAGGCGTCCGGTTTCGGTTCGATCGTCCGGTATGACACCCGCGGGAGCCGGAGGGTTTAGTTGGAGGATGTATGGGTGAGGTGGAGGGTCGCGCCGTTGCGGCTTGCAACGCTCCGGAGGGGGACTAGCTTCCCGGCACACCATCGATCCGCCATCACGAGGAACTGGCATGCATACGGTCGTCCTGCTGCGTCACGGCGAGAGCACCTGGAACAGGGAGAACCGGTTCACCGGCTGGACCGACGTGGGACTGACCGATCAGGGCGTGGCCGAGGCACATGAGAGTGCCCGGCAGCTGCGCGCCGGAGGGTACACGTTCGATCTGGCGTACACGTCCGTGCTCAAGCGCGCGATCAAGACGCTGTGGATCGTGCTCGAAGACATGGACCTGATGTGGATCCCGGTCCACCGCAGTTGGCGTCTCAACGAGCGCCACTACGGCGCGCTCCAGGGGCTCAACAAGGCGGAGACCGCCGCCAAGCACGGCGAACAGCAGGTCAAGATCTGGCGCCGCAGCTACGCCACCCCGCCGCCGCCGCTCGATGAGGACGACGAGCGGCATCCCGCCCACGACCCGCGCTATGCCGGCGTCCCGCGCGGCGACCTGCCGCACACCGAGTCGCTCAAGGACACGGTTGCCCGATTCCTGCCGTACTGGAAAGACGCCGTCGGGCCGGTGATCCGGTCGGGGAAGCGTGTGCTGATCGCCGCGCACGGCAACAGCCTGCGCGCGCTCGTGAAGCACCTGGACGACATCCCGGAAGACGAGATCGTAGGGCTCAACATCCCGACGGGCGTACCGCTCGTCTACGAGCTGGACGACGCGCTCCGCCCGCTGCGCCATTTCTACCTGGGCGATCCGGCGGCGATCGCAGCGGCGCAGCAGGCGGTGGCCAACCAGGCCAGGGCGAAGTGAGGACTACCGCTTCTCGTCCCGCAGGTACTTGCCCGACGCCGCGTCGAACACGCGGACGTGGACGATGACGCCGCTCCGCTGCTCGTGCAGGTACCGTACGTGGATGACGCGGCGGTCACGGCCCGGCCGGTAGAGAATCCACGCCCCGGCGGGAGCCGTGGCGAGGATGCCGTCGCACGCCCGCGCCCGTGCCTGCCGGCCGGGCGGCCGACCGGGCACCCAGATGCGGCAGTGTCCCGGCGGAGGCAGGTGGCCTGGCGGGACGCCGAGCGC
>JAOTWJ010000281.1 GCA_029862925.1 Gemmatimonadota bacterium | reverse complement strand
CCGTGCCATCATTGTCGAAGTCGATCGACTCGTCTGGATCAGTGAGGGTGAGCGTATTCCCGGACAGCGAGAACGACACCGGCGTGGGGCTTCCCTGGCCCGACTCGGCGATCGTGAGCGTGTTGCCGTCGATCGCGATCGTACCGCTCGTCGTGTCCGGCTCCTGGCCCGGGTTCGTGATCACGGCGCTGTAGCTTCCGCCCGCGGCGATGGTCAGAGCCAGGCTGACGCCCTGGGCCACCAAGTCCGCCTTCTGGGACGAATTGGCGTTGTTCACGAACTCGTACTTGGTCGCGTTCCAGCTGCCGATCAGGTCGTCCACTACCACACCAGTCGAATCGCCGCAGGCCATGACGGCCGCCATCAGCGACACTCCCGTCAACACACGCATGCGCATGCTTGCCTCCCGAGGTTGAAGTCTTGGGCTCAGCCGTGATCCAAAGTAACGACGCTCGGGTGTGGCTCCAACAGGGACGGGAGCGATGGGAGCGACGGGAACGACGGGAACGATGGGAGCGGGGTCCCGGTCCCGTCGCTCCCGTCGTTCCTATGCGGCGTACAGGTCGATGATGCGGGCGATGGCGCGCTGACACACCCGGCAAAAGCGGGTCATGTTGCGGGTGAACATAATGCAGTCGATCTCCGGCCGATACAGCCCGCGCGCCTCGTACGATGCCCCCTCAAACGCCCCCACCACGCCGGCGTGCGCCATGCCGGCCAGCATCTCCCGCTCCACCGCCCGCTGCTCCCGGAACAGGCGGTCGAACTCGGCTTCGGGCGCGCGCGACTCGATGAGCACGCGGCGTCGGGCCTGGATGTCGCGCGCGTGCGTCTCGTAGCGCGCCTTGTCCCACGCTGTGGGGAGCGGCGTTCCCGGCGGCACCAGATCGCCCCACTTGAGCCGCGCCGGGTCGTGGAGCGCGGTCACGTTGGGTTCCCAGGGCTCCGCATGTGCGGCTCCACCCGTCTCGTACGCCACGGGGGACGTGTAATACTCGTCCGCCAGCCCGGCGAAATGATGGGCGAACTCGTGCACGAACACGTAGTCGGAGAACTCCGAGTCCACGGACGTCGTCGCCTGGAAGTTGAAGATGCCGCCCCCGCCGTATTGCTTCTCGTTCACTAGAATGACGAAGAACTCGTAGGGCGCCGCCGACAGCACGTCGCGGAGCGTGCGGTTGTCGTGCGTGAGCATGTACCGCTCGCTGTCGAAGATGCTGTACTGCGTGCCGGTCGTCGCCCGCCGGTACTGCCCCTGGTGCGGCCGGCTCACGCCCGACTCCGCCGCGGGGAGATCGATGGCCCGCACGTTGAAGTCCTGCCGCCGGCTCCTAAACGGCTCGTAGGCAAACAACCGTTCGATCAGCCGAGTCGCGTCCGCGTGGAATTTGACCTGCTCCGCGGCCGTGTACCCCTCGCCGAGGAGCACGAGATCGACCTTAGCGGCGGGCGGACCGTGCTCGAACAGCGTCCACACGGTGCCCATCGGGGGACGCTCGGCCGGGTTGACCGACCGCGCCGCCGGGTCGACGGCGAATGCCACCACCTCCTGGAACCCATTCAGCCCGCGCCGCTCGACAACGACGCGCACGGGCCCCGTGGGCCACGGAAACCGCAGCGACTCGTGGAACGTGCGGTGCATGGTGCGGGCTTCGGGGGTGGACTCCCATTCCGCGTACAGCGACGAGAACCCGCGCGAGTAGAGGGTCCCCCCGGTCCGCGCATCCCGCACCACGAACCGATACGGGCCGAGGTTGGTGTCATCGATGAGCCGGGTGCGGCTGCCGGCCCAGGGGCCGTCGCTCACGACCTGATCGAGACTCGCGATCTCGCTGCCCACGCCACCCGTATGGTAGTAATCGAGCCGCATCGTACGGGTCTCGAAGAACGCGTCGAACACCACGGGCTGTTGCGCGGACGCGAGGGGAACGACGGGAGCGACGGAAACGAGGGCCGTGAGGGTCGCGAGGGTTGGGAGGCGCATGTCGGGTCTCCATCCGCGGATCAGGAAGGCATTCGGGTGCTGCGCCCGCGCTCGTCGCGCGCGTCTGGAAGATGGCGCGAAGCCGCGGGCAGGGGAAACGTGGCCTTCGCGGTTCAGGTTGACGCCCGCCCTGAAGCGGACGGGAAGGCGCCACGAGCCGAGGGCGCGCGCTTCATCGGGTGGCGGAGACACAAAAGGTGGTCGCTCGGGTGCAGCGCGGTCGAGGTTCCCGCTGGTTCCCAGCGCCACTCGGCAT
>JAOTWJ010000016.1 GCA_029862925.1 Gemmatimonadota bacterium | reverse complement strand
ATGGCTGCGACCCCTCGGCCGCCGTCTCACCCGTTTCCTCCTCGTACCACTTCGGGTGGTGCCGCTGCACCGCCGTCTTGCTGATCCGCCCCGTGAGCCACGTCCAGCTCATGGGGTACTCTTCGGGATGGAAGATCACGAAGAAGAAATGCCAGACGAGGATGGCGAGTGTCGCAAGCCACGCCTCGTAGTAGTGGATCGTCTGGGCCGCCGTCACAACCATCGCCGGCAGGAACCGCGTCGCCTGCACGGGGAACCAGAGCACCAGGCCCGTGAGGATCATCAGCACGGTGCCCCAGATGAGCGCCCAGTACTCCGCCTTCTGGGAGTAGTCGTAGCGGCCGAACCGCGCCTTCTTGGAGCTCCGCCACGTGAAATACCGAAGGTTCTGGACAAGGTCCTTCACATCCTGCCACGAGGGCAGGATGGAGCGGAACTCCTTCTTCCCACGATGGGTCAGGAAGATGTAGTACGCGTGGCTCAGGCCCACGAGGATCATGCCCACGGCCGCCACCCGGTGCAGGTTGAGCCGCACCGGTTCCGTCATTCCGAGGTCGGTGAGCCCCCGCACCCACCAAGCCTCCGAAAAGCGCAGCGCGAACCCGGTGATGACGAGGATGACGAACGTGAGCGTCAACACCAGGTGCTGCACGATCTGCGACTTGTCGAACCGCAGCATCCACTCCGAGCTCTGCTCCTCCTTGCGCCGCTGCATCATGAAGTAGTTCATGATCACGAGGTTGTGCAGCACCATGCCGCCGATCAGGCCGATGATCACGACGATGTAGATGCTGCGGATGGCCTTGTTCACCGGATTGGCGCTGATGGACGCCTTCTCGTGCGTGTAGCTCGTCGCGAACGCCGCGTCTGCCCTCGTGTGGCATTGCTGGCACGTGGCGACGACATTGCCCGCGCTGATGCTCGACGACGAGTCCGCGGCGGGGAGCACGGAATGTGCCCCGTGGCAGCTCACGCAGGTCGCCGCCCGCACATAGTTCCGTCGCGTCGCCCATCCGTGGTAACTGTCCTCATACGACCCCACAACGCCGCCCTGCATGTTGTACTTCGCGTTGATCAGCGGGTCGTCGTGGCACTGGCCGCAGGTTTCGACCGCGAGGCGGGCCGCATAGGTCGTGGCCTCCGGGTCGCGCGGCGAGAGGATGTGATGCTCCCCGTGACAGTTGGTGCAAGTGGGGCTGTCCGTCACGCCGGCATTGAGCGCGCGGCCGTGGATGGAACGATCGTACTCCAGCTGAATGTCCGGATGGCACTGCCCGCAGGTCGCCGCCACATTCCGCGGGTTGATGCGCGAGGCCGGATCGGCGGACCCGAGCAACTCGTGGACGCCGTGGCAGTCCGCGCAGGAGGCGGCCGCCGCGATGCCCCGCTCCGTCCCCTGCCCGTGAATCGACTGCGCGTAGTCCGTAAAGGACTGCGGCAGCTTCACGATCTGGTCGGTGAGCAGCCCGGCCGCCCCGTGGCACGTGGCGCACGTGGATGGCAGGCGCACCTTGTGCGTCGGCGACTTGGGATTCGCGCTCGAGAGCACGTCGTGCGCCCCGTGACAGCTCTTGCAGGTGGGCGCCCGGGGATTCCCGCGTTGGAGCGCGTAGCCGTGCAGGCTCTTCTCGTACTGCGCTTCCACCTGCGGGTGGCAGGCGCCGCACGCGAGCAGCTTGGCATCGGCCGGGTGGGGAAACCCCGCCATCCCGGGATGACAGGTCCCACACCGCAGGCCCGCCGGGCCGTGCACCGACCCCTGCAGGGTCGCCCCGGCCACGACCAGGGAGGCCGAGTCGGGTTTCCCTTTGAAGAACGAGGCTTCCGCGTGGCACATGAGACAGGGCTCGTCCTGCGCCGGCGCGGAAGCGGGTGCGGCTATGAACCACAGCGCGGCCGCCGTGAGCGACGGCGCGCCCCATCGCACCCTCATATCTCCTCCTGGCATTCCCCCACCCCAACGGCTCCCCAACCACGCCCCGACTCCGGGCGTCCCCTATCCGCCCGGCGGCTTCCCCGGGGCCGGTTGCTGATGGCACAACTCGCACGACACCGGCGCATTGTGCGCGATCCGATCCGTGTGACAAACCGTGCAGACGTTGCGCGACCACTCCGTGATGCCCGCCACCTTCTCTCCATGACACCGCGAGCAGTCGCCATGCGCGATGGCTTTCGGGTGCTTCGCCTGCACGCCGCCCCGATGGCACGCGAGGCAGTTCGCCGTCGAGACATGGTGCGGACCGTGACAGTTCTCGCAGCGGAGCTCGGCCGCGCTCATGGCGGGCGGCGTGTGGCAGGTGCTGCACACAAAGCCCGCCGCCCGGTGCGGCGCATGGGGGAAGTCGCCGGTGGCGTGGGCGATCGGCCGTTCCGGGGCGCCGCCGGGACCGGCATGACAGCGCGCGCAGTTCATCGGCTCCATGGCCGGATGGTGGCAGGCGTCACAGGCGGCCCCCGAGGGGAGCGTGACGGCGCCATGCTCGGCGAGCGGCGAGTGACACGTTGCGCAGCCGAGTCCGCCCCCCAACACGTGGGGCTCGTGGTCGAACCGCCGCCCGCCAAACGTGCCCACCTGGCGCTCGACGCCCAAATGGCATTGCAGGCACACGTTCTCATCGAGCGCCGGGCCCAGGTCCACGCGGCCCACGTCGTAGGGCAGCCCGCCCTGCGCCACCGCCTGCCGCGTCAGCTCGATCGCGGCGCGGAGCAGTTGGTCGCCGTAGGCCACGTTGTGCGCCCCGCGACCCACCCGGATCAACTCCAGATTCTCGCGTGCCAGCCCCAGGAGACTGTCCACGGCCGCGCGCGCCCGCAGCGGCGCCCGTCCGCGCACCCCTTCCGCCCGCCGCACGACGTCGGTCGCGCGGATGAGGCGCCGCTCCATCTCCCGCTGCCACGCCGGCAGGATGTTCGCGTACGTGATCCCGTGACATGACAGGCAGGCGGCTTCCCCGGCCACCAGGACCTGCTCGTGGCCGGCCACCTGCCGTTGCAGCTCGTGACAACTCTTGCAGGACACTCTCGCGAGATACATCGCGCTCGGGAGGGTGTCCGTCCCATGACCGCCGACGCCCGCGAGCATCCGCTGCTGCGCCGCGTGCACGTTCTGGTGACACTGGGCGCAGTCGAGCTGGTCTTGCGAGACGCGCAGGGCTACCACCCGGTGCTCGATCGGCAGGTGACACTGCGTGCACTCGATCTTGCGCTCCGCAATGTGCGCGCGGTGGAGCAGCGTCGTGTTGTCGAACGCGTTGACGAGTTCCGGATCGTTGTGGCAGTTGAAGCAGCGGGACTGGTCCGCCGCACCGCTGCCCTGTACGACCTGCTGGTGACAGGAAACGCACGACACCAGGTCCCGGACGTACTGGTCGTGATTCACCACGACACCCCCGACCGTCTCGACCCGCGGCGGCGTCGGATGGCACCCGACGCAGCCGCCGACCGGCTCCGCCGCGCGGCGATCCTTGAAGTGGCAGAGGAAGCACGTCTCCTCGGTCACGGCCACGTGAGCGCCCTGGACGATCTGCGAATGGCAGCTCGTGCAGCGCAGCTGCTTGCCACGCTGCAGCTGACCCAAGTGCTGGACGTGACTGAATCGGACGCCCTTGAAATCGATCTCCGCGGACAGCCGCGCCTCGACGTGGCACCCCGAGCGCAGACAGGCGGCGTCATCGATCTCGGCCCACGGCTTCCCACCGTACGCACCCGTCACGTACTTCACGACCTGGTTCGCCGCCTGGAACTTGCCCATCGCCTCGGCCTTGATCCCGGGTGCGTAGTGGCAGTCAATGCAGGGCACGTCCTTGTGGCTCGAGGTCTTCCACGACTCGTAGTACGGCTCCATGATGTGGCAGTTGTCGCAGAATCCCGGCTGCGCGCTGTACTCGATGAACCCCACCGACCCGATCGTCGCGAGGATGACGCCCGCGATCCCGATCTGGACGAGGAGGCGCAGCCAGCGGCGCCCGCCGGCCGTCATCTGGACCGCCCTTCGGGTCCCGCCGGCCGCTGCGCCTCGCTGAGGCGGAACCAGGCCAGCACCACGACCGCCAACGCGAGGAACCAGACGGGCACGAGCAGCAGCTTGTGCTCCCAACGCTGCTCCAATGCCGACTCCTCGGCCGCGCCGATCGCTTGCGTGGCCGTGGCCACCACCAAGCCGAGGTCATCGAGCGCGTCCAGGTCGAGACTGTGCTCCACCTGCGCGATCTGCAGGTAGGCCGTCCGGGCCGTGCGCAGCCGCAGGCGCGCGTCGACGACGTCGCGACCCGCCCGGACCAGCGACGCGATGGCGGCCTCCGCCTCGTGCAGCTCGCCTTCGGCGCGCACGAGCCGCTCTTCCAACTGCACGCCGAGGGTCGCCTGCGCCGTCCCCGCGGCGTGGCATCTGGTGCACGTCTCCGCCAAGGAGTCGGACGGCACCACGACGGTGGCGTGGTTGCCGTGACACGCGAGACACCCCTGCATGGCGCCGCGCGCCGCCACTGGCCCGTGCGGCCCACGGGCGAACGCATCGCGCACGAGCGTGTGGCAATGGCCGCAGACGTCGGTCACCTGCGTCAGCCCGGGCGGCAGGGCAGAGTGGGATCCGTGACACCCCACACACGTCGGGGCGGCGAAGTTCTCTTGCTGGAACAGCGCCACCCCGTGGGCGCTCGCCGCGAATTCCGCGAACTCATTCGTCCGCAGTCCGTACTTGCCCATGAGCGTCCGGTCCGTATGACAGCGCGCGCACAACACCGGGATGTTCAAGGGATGCGTGTTGCTGCGCGCGTCGGTGGTCCGGCGGATCAGGTGGGATTCGTGACAGTCGGTGCAGGTGGGTGCGTCCGGATTGCCGCGCTCGAGCAACTGCCCGTGGCGGCTCGTGTGGAGCTCGGCCAGCTGGCCCGTGGGCAGCCCGTACTGGCGCATGCGGTCGGGGTCGGAATGGCAGGACGCGCACAACGTGGCAATCTGCCGCTTGGTGGGGTGCCCGAGGAATCGGCCCGTGTGCGCGGCCGGTCGTTCGAGCGCCGTGGGATTCCCCCCATGGCAGTCGTGGCAGCGGATGCCGCGCTCGGCATGCACGCCCGTGAAGAACGCGCGCCGGTGTTCCGCGTGGCACACGGTGCACCCATAGCTCGAGTCCATGCCCAGAGCCGGGACCTGGGCGTCCGCCGGCAGCGCGGCCGCCATCCCCACCACCCCGAGGGCTATCCAGGGGCGCACGAGGGTCACCGGCCCTCCTGGGGAATCGACGGCTCAGCCGCCGGTGCCAAGACCGCCGGGCCGCCCACAGGAGACGCGGTGGCGGCCGCCGCCGGTTGGGATGCGGGTTCCTTGGTCGTGCGCACGTTGAGCCAGCGCCCCATCCCCCACGCCAGGATGATCACCGCGAAGAACGCAATGCCCAGCCCCGCCGCCACCGGCCGGTGGCGGAGTCGTCGCTCGGGCGATCGGTCGAACAGCGGCAGGGCCGCCATCGCGAGCCCGAGCACTCCGAACAGCACGATGCCGATTGCTCCGGTGAAGTGGGCCAATGCCCGCCAAACATCCACCGCCACCCACGTGCTCACCAGTGCCGCCGGCGGGCTGGCGGGATCGGCCACGGGGCCCACGGGGCGGGGCCACAGCGCCGCCGCGCTGATGGCGACCGCCAGCACGACGGCGGCGGCCATGAGCAGCCGCATGAGGTGATTCGGGTAGAAGGGCTCCCCGCCCTTCGCGGCCGCCGGCGGCTCGACCGGCGGGGCCACGCCGTGGCGGCGCACCAGGCCGAAATGCAGCCCGACCAGCGCGAACAGGAGCCACGGGAGGAGGATGACGTGAATGGCGAAGTAGCGGCTCAGGGTCGCGCCGGAGACAATGTCGTCGCCCTTGACCAGATCCGTGAACCACCCGAGCAGCGGCACGCGGCCGATGACGGCGAGCGCTTCGGTGACGGTCCAGTACGCCCACTGATCCCACGGGAGCAGGTACCCCGACGCACCGAACGCCAGGACCACGACCAGCAGCCCGAAGCCGAGCAGCCAGTTGGTCTCGCGTGGCGGCTTGTAGGCGGCCGTGAAGAAGACCCGCGCCATATGGGCGAGCAGCACCACCACGATCAGGCTCGCGGCCCAGACGTGCAGATCGCGCCACAGCCAGCCGAACGGCGCCTCGGACACGATGAACCGGATACTGGCGTGGGCTTCCTGGGCCGACGGGCGATAGTAGAACGCCAAGAGCACGCCCGTCACGACGAGCACCATCAGCAGCAGGTAGGTGATGCCGCCGAGGGCGTGGCGCCAGGTCACATGCGGGGCCAGGCGGTAGGCGAGCGCCTTCTTCAACGCCTGGTCGATCCGGAGCGAGCGGTCGATCGGCCCGTAGAGCAGTCCGAAAAAGCGCGCGATGCCCAGGAGGCTGGCGTCCATGCTCTCCCGCACGTCGTCCCAGAACTCCCGCAGCCACCGCCAGACGCGTCGCGGCATCTCAGGACCCCGTCACGTAGAGCACGCTGTCGCGCTGGTACACGCCGTAGCGCCGGAGCGGCAGAGTGGACAGTCCCGTCACGACGTTACCGCGAAGGTCATAGATGAGATGGTCGCAGGGCGACACGATGCGGAGCGCCTCGCGGTCCCAGCGCAGCAGGCAGCCATCTGTGGGCGCGGACCCCTGTACGGCGAAGAACCCCGTCTCCGAACGCCGCACGACCAGGATGACCTGGTCGCCCCAATTCACGACGCGCCCCGTTCCGACCGGAAAGTCGACGACCCGCGCCACCCGCACCGCGGGCTGCAACTCCGGGATGTGGAGCCGCTCCGTAGGGAGCAGATAGAGCATCACCACCAAGGCGACGATCACGGCGACAAACCCGAGCACCCCGAGCAACAGCAACCGGTTCAGCTCGAGCTCTCCGGAGCGGCGATCACTGCTGGGCGCGCCCGACACCGTCGCGATCCCTCCTGTGGCAGTCCAAGGGTCCTCACGGCGACCCCGCGCCTGGCTCACGGCCGGACGCGGGAACCGGCTCCGCCCTCCGGGGGGAAGGGGAGCCGGCTAACCGATCAACGACCTGCGAACTTCGGGGGCCTGTGGGTCCGAGGGGTGCCCCGGGCCCGCCAGGCCCCACTGCCGATGATCACCGCAACTTCCGGACGCCGGGCGGCACGGTCACGTGGACACTCAGGTCGACGGGCGGCGCGGAGACCCCGTAATACGTCTTGAGGTACTCGATCGAGGTGAGCAACAGCGCCTCGAGGAGGAACGGGTTGTGCACCCCCTCGGCGCTCGAGTAGTGGGCCGTGTTCGACCCGCCCTGCGTCGTGCACGTCGCGGTGGGCGTGCAGCTCTTCTGGCCCGCCACCTTGAAATTCCTCCAGTTATCACGGCGGCGGGTGGAGGCAAGCTGCGCGTTCCAGATGGCTCCTTCCGCGGGCGTCTCCACGGTGTCGTACATGTTGATCTCGTTCAGGTTGTTCGCGGCAATGGCCTGGGCCAGCACCTGCGGCAGTATCCCACCGTCGGTCGCCTCCATGACGCTGTCCCCGTCCGTGTCGGTCCACAGCGCGTCGGTGAGGACGTCCATGCGCTGCCGCACCACCTGGAACGCCGTCCGCGCGGCCTCGACGTTGCCGTGGCACCCCGAGGCGGTACACCCCTCGAAGCGCCGCTCGGTCAGCTCGCAGTCCGTTGCCCCGCTCGGGAGGCCCGTAGTCTGGCTGATACAGGGGATCGCCTTGAACGTGTGTCCCGAGCTGACGACGCGGTTGCCCTGCGCGTCCGTGCCCTCGTAGGCCAGAATGTGACAGGATGCGCACAGGCGGGGGTTCGCGGTCGCGTGCGAGCCCCGCACCGGCCCTACGTACGGCCAGTTCGGTGGGTGCCAGCCGGCCTCCTCGGCGATCACGATCAGGCCCTGCGCCGCGTGCGGGCCGCGTCTCGTCGCAAAGCCTTCCTCGGGCTCTCCCTCCCGGCGGTGGCAATGCACGCACACCTGCTCCTCCGTCGGCTCGCCGAGCGGGGCGCGGAGCTGGGCTTCGTGGGTCGCGTCGTGCGGGTCGTGGCAGACAGCGCAGGCGGCCGTCGGCTGGGCCGCGTCCGGGATACCCGCCTCCAAGTAGGTCCCGAGCGGGCCACCCGCTTGGCCTGACACGCGCGGATCGAGCCCGCCGAAGTTGATCCGGAGCGCCTCGCGGCCCTCGTGGCAATTCTTGCAGGGGTCCCGATTGTAATACCTCGAGCCGCCAAGCGCGGAATCGTACGTGGCACCCCCAAAACCGTGCCTCGACCCGGCCCATTCCTCGACAAAGGGATAATCCGCGCTGGAGTGACATTCGCCGCAGCCGTTCGTGCCCGCACCCAAAAGCGGGTCGATGGCGATGGACGCGAGTGGCTGTGTGCCCTCCGGGAGCGTCACGTGATTCAGCCCCGGCCCGTGACAACTCTCGCACTGCACGTCCTGGTAGGCGGTATCCGCCACCCGGTTGAAGCCGGCTGCGGAGTCCACGGCGTTGCCGTACTCGGTCACGGTGTGGCAGGTGTTGCAGAACGGCTGTGCGTTCCCGGACGCCTGGAGGTCATCCCACGCCGATGCGTGCCTGGTCGCTCGCCACTCGGTTTGCTTGGCCACGTGACAGTTGCCGCACGTGGTCTGCTTTGTCCCCGGCGTGTAATAGCCGAGGAAACCCGCTGCCGCGTCCGGCGGAGGATTGAACGGCTCGCGATCGACGAACTGGATTTCCGTTTCGGTACAGCCGATCCCGAGCAGGGCCGCGAAGGCGGCAGTTGCAGTCCAACGAATCAGGTGTCTCACACGCCACTCCTCGGTATCGGTATCGGTATCGGTAGTAGTACCACGCGCGCGCTGCGGGTAACTACAGACTGGACTGGAATCTTAGCCCGAAACCATGAAGGAGTTGTTAAGAGCGCCTGAAGGAGCCTCGGTGCCTCCGCAATTGTTTAAGCCATTGGCAAATCATCACTTGGGTAGCCGGCGACTCGTCTGCCGAAGGAGGGGGAGCCGGCTCACCGCTTCAGCGACGCGAGCGATGGGATCAAGCGGGACCTACGGGCCCGGCAGCGCCGGGCCCGTACGCCTCGCAGGGTCACTTCACCCGCCGCACGCCCGGCGGGACGGTCATCTGGGCCTGCAGCTGCGCCGGCGGTGCCGGCAAGCCGTAGAACGACTGCAGGTACTGGATGGAGCTGATCAGCAGCGCCTCGAGCAGGAACGGGTTGTGCGTGCCCTCGCCGCTCGACTTGTGCGCGGTGTTCGAGGATCCCTGCGTGGTGCAGGTGGCCGTGGGCGTGCAGCTCTTCTGCCCCTGAACCGTGAACCCCGACCAGTAGGTGCGCTCGCTCGTGTAGGCGAGCTGCGCGTTCCAGATGGCGCCCTCGGCCGGCGTGAGCACGTTGTCGTACAGGTTGATCTCATTCAGGTTGTTCGCCGCGATGGCCTGCACCAGCACCCGCGGCAGCGCACCACCGTCCGTCGGCTCCAGCACCGCGTCGCCGTCGTCGGTCCACAACTGGTCGGTGAGAAAGTTCATCCGCGACCGGGCGCTCACGAACGCCGACCGGGCGCCGTCAACGCTGGTATGGCAGCCGGACACCGCGCAGCCGCCGAACTGCCGCTCGGTGAGGGCGCACGGGCCCGGCACCGGCACGCCGGTCGCGTCGAGACACTGAATCGCCTCGAACGTGTGGCCGACGCTGGTCAGCAGGAAGTCCCCGGTTGCCGCGTCGTTCACGTCGAACTTGTAGACGTGACAGGAAGCACAGAGGCGCGTGTTGGCCGCCGTCCCGTGCGACCCGACGATCTTCGTCGCGTCGTACTGGAAGTTGGGCGGAATCCACCCCACGTCCTCGTCGATCACGAGCAGCCCCTGCGCGGCGTGCGGACCGCGACGCGTGGCCGAGCCGGGCTCCGGGTGGCCCTCGCGCGAGTGGCACTTCACACACAGCTGGTTGCGGCTTGGCTCGCCGAGGGGCGCCCGCAACTGCCCTTCGTTGGTGGCACTGTGCGGATCGTGGCAGGTGGCGCACATCATAGGCTGGAAGTTCGCGCTGTCGCTCTCGACATAGCTCGCGTTCTCGCCGAACTGCAGCCGCATGGCCGTCCGACCCTCATGGCACTGGTTGCAGGGGGATCGTCCGCCGTACGACACGTAGTGGTCGGCGCCGTAGCCATGCTTCGATGCCGACCACTGCTCCACGAACGGATGGTGCGTGCCCTCGTGACAGCCCGCGCAGCCGTTCGTGCCGACCGTGTCCACGGCGACGGACGCCCACGGGCGCACCACACTGCCGGCCGACACGGATACAACATGGTTGAGGCCGGGCCCGTGGCAGCTCTCGCACTGCACATCGAAGTACGCGGAGTCGGCCACCTTGTTGTACCCGGCCGCCGAGTCCACGGCGTTGCCCAGCTCGCTCACGTTGTGGCACCCAGCGCAGAAGGGCTGCGCGGAGCCGGAGTTCTGCAACGTGACCCAGGCACCCGCGTGCCTCGTCTGCGCCCACGCGCCCTGTCCGCCGGCGTGGCAGTTGCCGCAGGTGGTCTGTTTGGTCCCCGGCGTGTAATAGCCGAGGTAGCCCGCCGCCGCGTCGGGCGGAGGATTGAATGGCTCGCGATCGACGAACTGGATTTCCGTTTCAGTACAGCCGACCCCGAGCAGGGCCGCGAAGGCGGCCGTCGTGGTCCAGCGAATCAGGCTTTTCACAACGCCACTCCTCGGTAGTAGTACAGCGCGCGCACTCCTGGTAACTACACGCTGGAGCAGAATGTAGCTCGCGATGATGAACCAGTGATTAATAGGGACTGAAGGACCAGCGTACGTAAGAGAATTCAGAGAAGGTCGGTGGCAAATCCAGGGCTTGCGAGTCCTGCGTCGGCTTATGAAGGCGCTTCGGCCCGGGCCCAGTGCAGGGCCGCGTCAACCGCCCGGCGCCACGCTGCGTATCCCACCTCACCCGCCGCACGTGCGGCTCCGGTCCCGGGCTCGAACCGGCGATACGTCCGGGTGGCGGAAAACCGGTCGGCGCTCGGCCACACGCCGGTCGCGAGCCCCGCGAGGCCAGCCGCGCCGAGTGCCGTGGTCTCGACCACGTCGGGCCGCAACACCGGAACGCCGAGCACGGCCGCCTGGAACTCCATCAGCCAGTCGTTCGCGGCCGCGCCGCCATCCACTCGCAGGGAGGTGAGTGGCACGCCGGTCGCCGCGACCATGGCATCGGCCACATCGCGCGTGCTGTAGGCCATCGCTTCCAGCGCCGCCCGTGCCAGGTGTGCGACGCCGGTGCCGCGGGTGAGACCGACGATCGTGCCACGCGCCTCTGCCTCCCAGTACGGGGCACCCAGACCGACGAGCGCCGGCACGAAGCACACCCCTCCCGTGTCGGGAACCGAGCGGGCGAGGGCCTCCGTTTCCGTGGCGGAGCGGATGACCTTGAGCTCATCCCGCAACCACTGGATCGCCGCGCCGGCGATGAAGATGGCGCCTTCGACCGCGAGGGTGGGCGCGCCGTGGGCGTCACACGCCACGGTGGTGAGCACCTGGCCGCCAGGGGCCGGGCCAGCCCGGTCACCGACGAGCATCAGGAGAAACGCACCCGTACCGTACGTGTTTTTCGCTTCGCCCGGACGGTGACACCCCTGCCCGAACAGCGCCGCCTGCTGGTCGCCGACCAGTCCCGCCACCGGGATCTCCGCGCCGAGCAGCGCGCGGGGCGTGACGCCGACGACGCCGCTCGACGGCACCACGGCGGGCAGCGCCTCGCGCGGCACGCCGAACAGCGTCAACAGCTCGTCGCTCCAGTCCTTCACGGTGAGGTCGTACAGGAGGGTGCGCGAGGCGTTGGTGTGATCGGTGACGTGCGCACGGTCGCCGGTGAGTCGGAACGCGAGCCAGCTGTCCACCGTGCCGAACGCCACCTCGCCGCGCGCCGCGCGCCGCGCGAGGTTGGGCACTTCGCGCAGCAGCCATTCCATCTTGGAGGCCGAGAAGTACGGGTCCCAGACGAGGCCGGTGCGCTCCGCAACGTACTCGGCCCCGTGCTCGGCGCGGAGCGCGCGGCACCGCGCCGCGGTGCGACGGTCCTGCCACACGATGGCGCGGTGCAGCGGCCGCCCAGTGGCCCGGTCCCAGACCACCACGGTTTCCCGCTGGTTCGTGATGCCGATCGCGGCGGGCACTTCGCCCGCCAGCGCGTCGCGCGCCGCCGCGAGCGTCGTTTCCAGAATCTCCTCGGGGTCGTGCTCCACCCATCCGGGCGACGGGTAGTACTGCCGGATTTCCCGGTAGCCGCGCCCGCGCACGCGGCCGTCGTCCCCGAACAGTAGGGCGGTGGACCCCGTGGTCCCCTGATCGAGCGCCAGCACGGAGGGCATGCGCCGAATCTACGCCGCGGAGCGCGCGACGCCCACCGGCTCGCTGCCTACGGTAGTCCGGTCACATCGTAGATGCGGAGCGCCGGATCCGACGGGTTGCGCGCCGCAAATACGTACCGCCGCCCGCCGATGTCGGCGAGGGTGGCCGTATGCACACCGGTACTGACGGGGATCGCCGCCACGAGCTGCGGGCGCGCGGGGTTGGTCGCCACATCGTAGAGGTGAATTCCCGCTGCCGGGCCGTTCTCGGCGCTGAAGAGGAGCAGTCGACCGTCAGCGCTAACCTCCACGTCGCTCACCGTCCCGATGCCGGCCACGATCAGCGAGTCGACCAGCGTGGGGACCCCGACCGCCGGCAGCTGCCAGATCTTGAGCGCGTGCCCCGCCGCGGCCCGCGTCCCCCACGTGCCCGTATAGGCGTACGTGCCGTGCACCCAGAGATCGGACGAGTACCGCTCGGGCACGTTGTCGCCCCCACTGACCGCAAAGGCCCCGCCGGTCAGTGCCAGGCGGTACAGGCCGTGCAGCATGTCCGTCGCGTAGAGCGCGCCGCCACTCAGCTGGACGCCCCAGACGTACGTCGTAGCGCCGCCCGGAGTCGTACGGGCGATTTCCCGGGGCGCGAGGTCGCCGGAGAGCGTGCCGGACACGTCGAGCGCCACGACGCCCCCGTTGTAATAGGCCGCGTAGAGGATCTGGGCCGGCTCGTCCATCCAGAAGTTGTGCGTGCCGGCGCCATTCAGGTGGTAGAAGGCGACCTCGACGGGCTGCGCCAGATTCGTGACGTCCACGACGTGAATGTCGCCCGACGACGACGAGCCGATGATCCCCGGCCCCTCCTGTCCCACGAAGACGTACCGCCGTTCCGCAGTCACCGGATTGTGGAACCACCAGGCGTTGTGCACCCGCGCGCCGCTCAGACCCGCCGACCCGGTGACGATGCGGCTGATCTCCGCGGGCTGGGCGGGACTGCCGCCCGCGATGCCGTTGCCCACATCGTAGAGAATAAGCCCCGTGTTCCAGGCGCTCACGAACGCGATCCCGTCGCGCACGAACGTGTCGTGGATGCCGTAACTGGGAGGGATCGGCACGGTCGCCACGAGCGTCGGCGTGTTGGTCCCCGTGGACGTAAAGATCACCGTCGCCTGATTGGTGCCGACGACCGCGCGCACGCTGTTGGGTCCCACGCGTTCCGGCGTATGCACGACGGCCGAGCGGCCGGTGCCATCGGCCAGCAGGAAGAACGCCGTGACGCCGGGCCCGGTGGTGCCAGCCGGGATGATGGTGCCCTCCCCGGACGCCGCCTGCCACGCGATTTCCGCGCCGGGCACCGGATTGCCAAATCGATCGCGGGCTTCCACCACGTACGGGGCGCCGAGCGGCTGCCCGATCCGGCCCGCCTGCCCGGTGCCACCGCGAATCGCGAGCGCCGTCGGCGCGTCGGGGCGGGCGATGGCGGCGAACGTCACGGAGTCGCTGCCGAGGCGGGCGACGAACGTCTGGGTTCCCGCTGCGGGCCCCAGCGTGACTGTCGCGCGAGCCAGCCCGTCGGCGTCAGTCGGCGAGGACGCCGGCGCGATCCCTCCGGGGGCCGCCCGCCAGGCAACCGTCTGCCCCGCCACCGGCGCACCGGCGGCGTCGCGCACCCGCACGACCAGCGGCTCGGCCAGCATCGCGCCAACGACGGCCGACTGCCCGGCCCCGCTCACGCCTTCGAGCGAGGGCTCCACCACCGCGGTCGGCGTCTCGTCGCACGCCGCGCCGAGCCCGCCGCAGACGAGCGCCACCAGCACACGAGCGGTCTTCGGTCGCAAGAAGCGCACACCGGGTCCTTTCGTCACCGAGGGGCCCGAACCCTAATGTCCGGAGTGGGCCGTCGCATCGCCGGACTCGTCCAATACCCCATACCGACCCATCCGGTGCGGCGTCCCCACGCGCACCCGGAGCGCGGCCGTCGCGGACCAGAGCGTGGCACCGCCGTAGAAATCGGCCGGCGTGAACACGCCGCCTCCCACGATACCGACGGCTGCGCGGGCGACTTCGAGGATGGGCTCCAGCGTGGTACCCGCCACGCGCACCGAGAACCCATAGCCCACGGTCTGGATGCGCCAGCGGGTGATGCCCAGCAGGGCGTCATCGAGGTGGGGCCGCACCGAGCGATACGGATCGAGCGTGCGTTCCTCCTCGGGGCGGTCCGTCCACTCCAGACGCACGTACGGCCGGTGCGGACCGGCCCGCAGTTGCGCCTCGATGAGCGCCGACGGAAACACGAAGAAGCCCTCGGCCTCGGTGGTGCGCGCCCATTCGGCCAGCCCGTAGAGCTCCGGCCCGCCCGACCAGCGATGCAGGTACCGCGCCGAGGCGCTCCACTTCCATGACGTCGGCCCGCTCCCCTCGCGGTGCTCGGGGGACGCCACGCGCGCGCGCGATCCCTGCATCTCGAGTCCGCGCGCCGGCTGGAGGGTCATGCGCAGCGCCCAGGAGTCGCCGAACCGGGTGGCGTTGGGCCACGCGTCGGGAGCATCCGGTTCGTCCCCGTTGAACAGCGAACCCTCCACCACGAGCGGACCGGCGCGGACGCCCAGCACGGCGGTGAGCCGTTCCAGGATCTGCGCCCAATGATGGTTGACGGGGAACCGCAGCGCGGGCCGGTTCGTGGGATCGTCGCTGCCGAAGGCCGCGAACCCCTTGCCAACGGTCAGCGACATGCCCATTGGTCGCCCCGGCCACACGCCGGTCGCGACGAGCTCATGGAGATACGTGTGCGGATGCCGGCGATCCATGAACCCTTCGCCGAAGGCCCCCGGGGCCAGCACCCCGCCCGGCATCGTCGCGCCCTCGAGATTCACCATGCCCACGACGCGGAAGCGCCCGCCCGCCGCCCGCAGCATCGCCATCGCGAACACCTGCTCGGCCGCGACCGCGCTCGCTCGGGCGCCACCGGGCGCCGGGTCGAGCGTGGACCACCCGAGTACGGCGTGCGCGCCGACCGCGAGTGGCGCCGGTTGGGCGGCGGACGGAGCGGCGGCGGCAAGCGCGGCCAGCGTCGTCGAGGTGATGACCGCCGTGCGCCGGCGGGGGATCATTCGGGCCGGAGCGACACGCGGGGCCCGTCGGGGCCGAGAACGACGGCCACGACGTTGGGCCGGCAGCAGACGGCGCAGTCTTCGACGTACTCCTGGGCATTGCCGTTGGCGGGGTCAATGACGACGAGGGTGGGAGCGCCGCAATGGGGGCACGCCACCTCGACCGCCTGCTGCACGGTCAGGCGACCTGCTTCGCGAGCTCTGCCAGGCTCTCCGATCGCCGGAACAGCGTGAGTAGATCGTTCATGGCATCCGTGGGCTGCTGCCGCGCCAACCGGTTCCGCAGCGCATGCGACAGGGCCAGCTCCTCGGGCGGGAGCAGCAACTCCTCGCGCCGCGTCGCGCTGGCGCTGATGTCGATCGCCGGAAAGATCCGGCGGTCGGCCAGCTCCCGACTCAGCACGAGCTCGCTGTTGCCCGTGCCCTTGAACTCCTCGAAGATCACCGTGTCCATCTTGGACCCGGTGTCGATCAGCGCGGTCCCGATGATGGTGAGCGACCCCCCGCCCTTGGCGGGATCGATCCGGCGCGCACTCCCCAGGAAGCGCTTCGGCTCCTCCATGGACGACGCATCGAGTCCGCCCGTCAGGGTGCGGCCGCTCCCCTTCTCCACCGTGTTGTACGCGCGCGCCAGCCGCGTGATCGAATCGAGAATCAGCACCACGTCCTGCCCCATCTCGACGCGGCGGCGGGCGCGCTCGAGCGTGAGCTCCGCCAGCGCCGTGTGCCGATCGGGGGGATGGTCGAAGCTCGACGCGATCACTTCGCCGAACCCGCACAGCTCCATTTCGGTGACTTCTTCGGGGCGTTCGTCCACGAGCAGGATGAAGAGCGTGATCTGGGGGTAGTTGCGCACGATGCCCTCG
Source organism: Gemmatimonadota bacterium (assembly GCA_029862925.1). Classification (GTDB taxonomy): domain Bacteria; phylum Gemmatimonadota; class Gemmatimonadetes; order Gemmatimonadales; family GWC2-71-9; genus JAOTWJ01. Next base: position 21,529 of record JAOTWJ010000016.1, on the reverse strand, counting down.
GCGATCGCCTGGAGGACCATCGTCTTGCCCGCCTTCGACGGCGCCACGACGAGCGCGCGCTGGCCTTTGCCGAGGGGGCAGAGAAGGTCAATGACGCGGTTGGTCGGATCCGGCCGACCGTTGCGCGTCAGCCCGCACTCGAGCACGAGCCGTTCGTTGGGGTGCGTCGCACCCAACTCCTGGAACTGCGGCCGGCCGCGGAGCGCCTCCGGCGGCTGGCCGTTGACCGCGGTCACGCGCCGCAGCGACATGCTCCGGCCCCGGCCGGGCGCCCGGTTGGCTTCGCCCTCGATTTCGTCGCCCGTGCGCAGCCCGAACCGATCGATCTGTTTCGGGCCGACATGGACGTCCTGCTTGGACGGCAGGTAGTTCGCGTCGCGGCGCCGGATGAAGCCTACGCCCCGTCCCGTCACCTCCAGAACGCCGAGATATCCGCTGGCTGTGTCCGTCACGTGATGGTTGGTCTCTGGTTCCGCAGTGTCGCCCGTTCCCACCCGACCGGACAAGCGGCCAGCGGGACCCGCGCACTGCTCCTGCGAGGTAATCGTGAAATCCGGCGGGAGGCCGGCGCCCGGACTATACCCAGGGAACCGCCCCGGGGCCACCCACGTCAGCCCCGCACGCGGACCGGCTGGGAACTGCTCTGCCCGTCACCGGTGCCCAGTTGTCCGAGGCTGTTGTCCCCCCAGCAGTACGTCGCACCGCTCCGGTCCACGGCGCACGTGTGCGCGCCCCCGGCGCCGATGGCCATGAACCGGGTCGGCGCCGCGACCGCGAGGGGCCGCGTATTGCAGGGATCGGCCTCCGCACAGGTGGCCGGCTCGGTGAGCGTGCTCCCCAGCTGTCCGAAGACATCGCTGCCCCAGCAGTACGCGATCCCCGTCTCCGCCAGGGCGCAGGTATGCCACCAGCCCGCCGACACTTGCGTGAACCGCGTCGAGACCGGGACCCGGCGCTCCAGCGCAGTGGGCACGGTCGTCCCGTTGCCGAGCTGGCCACCCGAGTTGTCGCCCCAGCACCACACGGCGCCGTCCCGCGTGAGCCCGCACGTGTGCCGCCGCCCCGCGGTGAGCGTCACGAAGCCCATCCCGCCCGCCGCCTGGCCCGGCACCTTTCCACCCTCGACGCCCGAGTGCGCCAACTGCCCGCGGTCGTTGCGGCCCCAGCAGTAGGCCGTCCCGTTCACGGCGAGCGCGCAGGTGTGCAGGGCGCCCGCCACGACCTGGACGAACGGAAGGTCCACGCTCACGCGGACCGGGGCGAAACTGCAGGGCAAGTCGTACAGCCCGCACAACTCGTCGTCCGTCGACCCCAGCTGCCCGTTGGAATCGGAGCCCCAGCACCACAGGGCTCCATCGGCCGTGAGCGCGCACGTGTGGAAGTCGCCCGAGGCAATCCCCACCGCGCGGCCGGGGACGGGGACGGCGAGTGGCGTCCGGCTGCAGGGCTGGCCGACGAGGCCGTTGACGGCCACGCAGTATTCAGGGGATTCCAGCTCTTGCCCGAGCTGTGTGTGATCGACGCCCCAACAGAGCGCCGTGAAGTCGGTGCTGATGCCGCAGACGTGTCCCGACCAGATGCTGGAGGCCGTGCTGGCGCTCAGTCCCCGGAACTGCACCCCCGGGGCGATGGGCGTGGGCAGCGGCGTACACGGGTTCTGATCGCATTCGACCCCCGTGTCGTCGCCCAGCTGTCCCCACAGATTGGCCCCCCAACACGTCGCCTGTCCGTCGGCGTCGAGCTGGCAGGTGAAGACGCCCCCGACCGACAGGACCGGCATCGGCACGGCCTGGGGCGCCGAGGGACCGTCGCTGCAGGCGGCGGCCCCCGCGACGAGCAGCAGCAGGAGTGGCGTGCGGGGCGTCATGACCTCCCGGCTCTCCGCGCCGCGCTAGTGACGCGCGAACACGGTCGTGCGTCCCTCCCGATCGAACGTGAGCACCGCGTAGGGATCGCGCCGATCGCCCTGCTCCATGCCGGGTGACCCGATGGGCATCCCCGGGGCCGCCAGCCCGGCCACGGATGGCCGTTCCTTGAGCAGCCGGTCGATATCGGACGCGGGGACATGGCCCTCGACCACGTACCCGTCCACGACGGCCGTGTGACAGGATTCCAACTCCCCCGGGACGCGGGACGCGGCCTTCATGTCCATGAGGGCCGGCTCGTCCACGTCACGCGCCTCGACTTTGTATCCGTGCTTTTGCAGGTGAACCACCCACTCGGAACAGCACCCTCACGTGGGGGTCTTGTACACCGTTACCGTGGGCTTGACGGCCTGCGTCCAGCCGCCGGTCACAGCGACCGTGCCGGCGGTGAGCGCCAGGCCGACGAGGCCAAGCGCGGTCCAGGAACGGGACATCAGGTATGCCTCCTCGTGGCGTGCCGGGATTCGGGGGCTCCGCGAGCCGCACCCCGCTGGACGTGATACGGCCCGACGCGGGCCAGGTTCCCAAGTTCGCACCCAGACCCGCGTGGCGCCACCCGTCCCCCCACCGCGGCGACGGCGGATTAGTTTTCCTCCCAATGCTCTACGAACAGCCGCTGTTTCGGGTGACCCGCCGGGTGGCCACAGTCACCGTGGGTCCCGACGAGCTCAACGCGCTCGATGCCACTGGCGCCGCAGAGCTCGATCGGGCAACCCACTCGATCGGGTTCGGCGGCCGGTGAGGCGAGGGCTGCGGCCGCCGGCGGCAGGCGCCGTGGCGCTGGCGTTGCTCGCGATCGCGGCGGGCTGCGCGGAGGACCGGCTGCGCCCGGGCCCCCCCACGCTCACGATCGCACCACCGCCGGGCAACGTCGTCACCAGTCCCGACACCGCACTCATCATCGTGCTGGCTCGCGATGACAACGGGCTCGATTCGGTCACGGTCACGATTCTCGGCCGGACCGAGGAGATCGACGCGTTCGATCGCATCGAGGCCGAAGGGGTCTTCCTCTGGCCGATCCCAGCGGGGTTCGTTCCCGGACAAGTGATCGAGATCGCCGCGTTCGCCAAGGACCTCGTCGGCGACCGGACCACGGCCACCGCGTCCGTCACGGTCGTCGCCCCGCCTGCCCTGGGTCTGGGCCGCCGCCCGTGACTCGGACCGTCCGGCGGGCTTCCCTCCCGCAACTCGAACACGCGTGGAGCTGACCGCACTCACGATCCGCAACTTCCGCAACCTCGCCGCGCTCGACGTCGAGTGGCCCGAGCGAGGGGCCGTCATCATCGGGGACAATGGTCAGGGGAAGACCAACCTGCTCGAGGCGATCTACTATCTCGTGCTGTTCCGATCGTTTCGCGGCGTGAAGGACCGCGAGTTGGTCCGGTTCGCCGAGGCGGGCTTCTTCGTGGCGGGCTCGGCCGGCCATCGGGTGACCGCGGGCTACGAGGTCCACGGGGCGCGGAAGAAAGTGACCGTGGACGGCGCCCCCGTGGGCAAGCTCGGCGACGCGGTGGGGCGGCTGTTGGCGGTGAGCTTCTCCCCCGCGGACCGCGTGCTCGTGGCCGGTGGACCAGCGGAACGGCGCCGCTATCTCGACGTGTTGCTGGCGTTGAGCGACCGCCGCTACCTCGACGCCCTGACGGCGCTGCGGGCAGCCTTGCGGCAGCGGAACGCCGCGCTCCGGCGCGGGCTGGCGGAGGCCGCGTGGGCCTTCGACGAGCCGCTGGCGCACGCGGCCGCCGCGGTGGCCGCCGGACGTCTCGCGTGGGTGGAACGGCACGCCGCCCGCTTCGGCGAGCTGTGCGCCGCCCTGGGCGAAGCGGATGAACCCGGGGTCGCCTATCACCTGCACCGCGGCGGCGCCGTGGACGCCGCCACCGTGGCCGCGGGGCTGGCCGGCGCGCGCGAGCGTGATCTCCGGCGCGGCATGACGACCATCGGGCCGCACCGGGACGAACTGCGACTCAGTCTCGCGGGGCACGAAACCCGCTGGGTCGGCTCGGCCGGGCAGCAGCGCACCGCCGCGCTCGCCCTGCGACTGCTGGAAGCGGAATCGCTCGCCCGCATCCACGGCACCAACCCCATCGCGCTGTTCGACGACGCCTTTGCCGAGCTCGACGCGCGCCGACAGGAACGGTTGCTGAGCCTGATCGGCGAGACCCTGCCGGGGCAGGCCATCATCACGGCGCCGCGCGACGCCGAGGTGCCGGCGGCGCTGTTCGACCGGCCGCGCTGGCAGATGCAGGGAGGCCGCCTTGCCGCGTGAGGGCCCCGCCGTCGGCATCCACGAGGCGCTGGCCGCGTACCTCAAGCGCACCGGCCTCAAGACGCGATTGGATCAGGCCAGCGTGGTGGAGGCCTGGCCGGACCTCGTCGGCCCCCAGATCGCCCGCGTGACGCGGGCCGAGGGGGTCTCGGAAGACGGGATCCTGTTCGTGCGCGTGACCACCGCGCCGTGGATGCAGGAGCTCCAGCTGATGAGCCCCGACATTCTCCGTCGGTTGGGCGAACGGGCCAAGAAGATCCGGCGCATCGTGTGGCGGGTGGGGGAAATCGACAGCGGACGGGCGGGCCGACGGTAGGACGGAAAGACGGCAAGACGGAACGCCGGGAGGCCGGTCGGCCGGCTCACCGAGCCGCGTGGCAAGTCGCGCCTTGGCAACGGTTTACGGCGGCTCCAGCCGATTGCGCTTGGGGGTTTGTTTGGGTATATTGAAAGGACCCTCCGGGGGTCGCTCGCGGCCCCCATTCTCGTAGCACGGATCCGTTCCGACAGGCGCATGACCGCATCCAAAGAGCAGGGGCAGTACAGCTCCGATTCGATCCAGGTCTTGAAGGGACTCGAGGCGGTTCGGCGCCGCCCGGGCATGTACATCGGCTCCACCGCCGCGCGCGGGCTGCACCATCTCGTCTACGAGGTGGTGGACAACTCGATCGATGAAGCGTTGGCCGGCTTCTGCGACCGGATCGAGGTGACGATCCACGCCGACAACGCGGTCACGGTCACCGACAACGGGCGTGGCATTCCGGTCGACCTGCACAAGACCGAGAAGATCCCCGGCCTCGAAGTCGCGATGACGATGCTGCACGCCGGCGGCAAGTTCGACAAGGCCACGTACAAGGTCTCGGGCGGCCTGCACGGCGTCGGCGTGTCGGTGGTGAACGCGCTCTCCGAGCGGCTCGACGTGTGGGTGTGCCGGGACGGGCACGAGCACCACATGGCGTTTGCCCGCGGCAAGACCGTGCAGAAGCTCGAGGTGACGGGCAAAGTCGGGAAGCGCACGGGCACGAAGGTGCACTTCAAGGCCGACTCGGAGATCTTCCCGGAGATCCGCTTCGACTACGCGACCGTGGCCAACCGGCTGCGGGAGCTGGCCTTCCTGAACAGCGGTCTCACGGTGGCCGTTCGCGACGAGCGCGCCGAACCCGTGAAGGAGGAGGCCTTCCAGTTCCGCGACGGCCTCAAGCAGTTCGTGGAGCACTTGCGTGGGCTGCGCAAACCCCTGCATCCCAAGCCGATCACGTTCGGCACGACCAAGGATGACGTGGAGATCGACGTCGCCCTCCAGTACGACGACGGGTATGCGGAGAACATCTTCTCCTTCGTCAACAACATCAACACGCACGAGGGCGGGACGCATCTCACGGGGTTCAAGGCGGCGCTGACGCGGGTCATCAACGAGGTCGCCAAGAACAAGGGGCTGCTCAAGAAGGAGAACTTCACGCTGTCGGGGGACGACGTGCGGGAAGGACTCACGTCGGTCATCCACGTCAAGGTGAAGGAGCCCCAGTTCGAGGGGCAGACCAAGACGAAGCTCGGCAACTCGGAAGTCGAAGGGATCGTCCGTCAGGTCGTCTATGAGCATCTCTTCAACTACCTGATCGAGACCCCGAGCGTCGCCCGCGCGGTAATCGAGAAGGCGGCAAGCGCGGCCCGCGCGCGCGAGGCGGCGCGCAAGGCCCGCGAGCTCGTGCGCAAGAAGAGCGCGCTCGAGGGCGGCATCCTGCCGGGCAAGCTGGCGGATTGCTCGCTGACCGACCCCTCCCTGTGCGAGCTCTACATCGTGGAGGGTGACAGCGCCGGCGGGTCGGCCAAGCAGGGCCGCGACCGCTCGTTTCAGGCCATTCTCCCGCTCCGGGGCAAGATCCTGAACGTGCAGCGCGCGCGGATCGACAAGATCCTGTCGAACGAGGAGATCCGGACGATCATCACGGCGATCGGCACCAGCGTGGGCGAAGACGAGTTCAAGCTGGACGATGCGCGGTATCACAAGATCATCATCATGACCGACGCCGACGTGGACGGCGCGCACATCCGCACGCTGCTGCTCACGTTCTTCTACAAAGAGATGAAGCAGCTGATCGAGGCGGGCTACGTCTACATTGCGCAGCCCCCCCTCTTCCGGGTCGCGAAAGGGAAGGACGAGTTCTACGTGTACGACGAGGCCGAGCGCGACGAGGCCATCAACCGGCTGTCCAACGGCGCCGGCAAGGGGTCGGTCAACATCCAGCGGTACAAGGGCCTCGGCGAGATGAACCCGGACCAGCTCTGGAAGACCACCATGGATCCGGCGTCGCGCACGATCCTCAAGGTCGAGATGGACGACGCCACGATGGCCGCCGAGTTGTTCGAGAAGCTGATGGGCGATGAAGTGGAGCCCCGCCGGGTGTTCATCGAGGAGAATGCGAAGTTCGTCCGGAATCTCGACGTCTAGCCTCTCCCCCAGCCCCGTGCCTCCCCCCGCCCCGCCCAATCCAGGCGGGGGCGGGGCGTTTTCGGGGGTCCCCCTTGCGCACATAGAAGTATCGCTATACACTAAGCTCATGGCACGCAAACAACTCGTCCGCTCGGTCACCCCCGAGGTGCTCCAGCGGGCCGCCGAGATCATCAAGCTGCTGGGCCACCCGGAGCGCCTGAAGATCGTGGAGGTGCTCGAGGGCGGCGAGGCGACCGTGTCGGACATCCAGGACAAGCTGAACCTGCCACAGGCCATCGTGTCGCAGCACTTGGCCAAGATGCGCGGGGCGAATGTGGTCAGTGCGCGGCGCGAAGGCGTCCACGTGCACTATCGGGTGCAGGATCAGAAGGTCCACCACATCCTCGATTGCATCCGGACCTGTGACATGTAGTGGTGAGGTTTTTTTATGATCCGTAATATATGATTATTGCTATTCTAGCATCCCTTGCCGCCGCCGCGCCTCAGGACACCGTCGTCCTCACCCTGGACGACGCGGTCGTGCGAGCGCTGGGCCACAACCCGGCGCTGCTCGCCGAGCGCGCGGCGGCGCGGGGTAAGGCGCAGCTCCCGCGTGAGGCCTCCCGGGCTTTCCTCCCCAGTATCAGGGCCGAGGTGCAGGGGGTTCGCACCACGGACCCGGTGGCGGTGTTCGGCCTGAAGCTCCGGCAGGGCGTCTTTGCCGGCTCCGATCTCGCGCTTGACGCGCTCAACAGTCCGGCCGCCTTCGGCGGGTTCACGAGCATGGCAGTGGCCGAGTTACCCCTGTTCGCTCCCGAAGGGCTGTTCGGGTACGCGGCGGCGCGGCAGGCGGCCGGTGCGGCCGCGGCCGGAGCCGAGCGGGCCGGCGGCGGTACGGCGTTCATGGTCACGCGCGCATATCTGGAGGCCCAGCTCGCCGGCCGGCGCCTCGGCGCGCTGGACACCGCGCTCGCGGCCGCCCGGGCACACGTTCGACAGGCCGAGGCCCTGCACGCGCAGGGGATGGTGACGGGGCTGGACGCGCGGCTGGCGGGGCTTCACGCGGCGGACATCGAAGTCCGGCGGCTAGCCGCCGGGGCGGAGGCCGAAAACGCCCTCTCGCGGCTGCGCGCAATGCTCGCGCTCCCGGAGGGGACCCCGCTTGCGCTCACCGACTCGCTCACGGTCGAGCAGCCCGTGCAGTGCGGCGACACCGGCGGGTGCACCGTCGAGAAGCGCGGTGATCTGCGGGCACTCACGGCGGCGTTGGAGGCGGCCGACCTGGGACGGAAGAGCGCCTGGGCCGCCCAATTCCCGCAGCTCGGCGCGTTCGGCGCTCTCTCCTACCACGGGCACGACGCCCCGTGGAGCGACGGCAGCGGGGACTGGACGGTGGGGGTGGCGCTCCGGTGGAACGTGTTCCCCGCGTTGGGCGGGGTCGCCGCCGTGCGGCGGGCGACGGCTGAGCGAGAGGCCGCGCAGGCGCGGCTGGAGGCCGCCCGTCGCCAGGCCGACGTGGACGTGCTCGAGTCCGAGCGCTGGCTCCGCGCCGCGCGCGCCGGCGCCGCCGTCGCCGCCCGGGCTGACCGGGAGGCACGGGTGGCGCTCGAGCAGGCGCAGGCGCGCTACCGCACCGGGACCTCCCCGATCACCGAACTCCTCGACGTTCAGGCCGCGGCCACGAACGCGACCGTGAACTTTTTCACTGCGCGCCGCGATCTGCTGATCGCGCAGGCGGCGCTCGAATTCGCTTACGGAGTGCACGACCAATGAGACCGCTTGCCGTCCTGACGCTCACCCTGGCGGGGACCTTGGCGTGCGCCGATGGAAACTCCACTCCGCCGGCGACGCCCCGCGAGGTGCCGACGGGCCTGCTCGTCCGGGCCGAGTCGCTACCGGTGTTGCTGCCCGTGGCGGGCACCATCACCGCCCGCCACCGGGCGGAGATTTCGACGCGATTGATGGCCCGGGTGACCGAGGTGCCGGTACAGTTGGGCTCGGCGGTGCGCGCGGGGCAGACGCTGATCCGTCTGGGCCTCGACGACATCGCCGCTCATCGCGCCAAGGCGGAGGCGGCCGTGGCGGCCGGCGGCGCGGCGCATGACGAGGCCGCTCGGCACGCGGCGCGGATGGATACCCTCTTCGCGATGGACGTCGTGTCGCAGGTGCAGCGCGATCAGGCCCACCTCGGGCTCGCGCAAGCGGCGTCGCATCTGGCCGTGGCCCGGGCCACGCTGGCCGAGGTGGACGCCGCCGCCGGCTACGCGCGCATCGCCGCGCCGTTCGATGGCGTGGTCGCCGCACGGACCGTCGACCCCGGCGACCTCGCGAATCCCGGCATGCCGCTGCTCGTGCTCGAGAGCGCCGGGCCGCGGGAGGCCGTGCTCGCGGTGCCGGCGGATCTGGCCCGCGGGCTCGCACCCGGAACCCACATCCGACTCACCGCCGACGGGCAGGCGACCGATGGTTCGGTGCGCGCCGTCGCGGGGGGCGCCGATCCGATGACGCGGACGGTCGAGGTGCGGGTCGACGTCCCGGCCGATTGGCCCACCGGTGTGTCGGTCACGGGGCTCGTGCCGGCCGGCGTCCGGGCGGGGATCGCCATACCCGCGTCCGCGGTCGTGCGGCGGGGCCAACTCACGGGTGTCCGGGTCGTGCAGGGTGATGGCGAGCAGGTTCGGTGGGTCCGCATTGGGCGCACGCTCCCCGACGACCGGGTCGAGGTGCTGAGCGGACTCGAGCCCGGGGAGCGCATCCTGCCGTGAAGACCGGCCTATCGGGCGGTATCGCCCAGCGATTCCTCAACTCGAAACTCACGCCGCTCCTGATCGGGGCCTCGCTCGCCGCCGGGGTCGGGGGGTTGCTCACCACGCCGCGCGAGGAGGAGCCGCAGATCCGGGTCCCGATGATCGACGTGGCAGTCGGCCTCCCGGGAGCATCGCCGCGGGAAGTCGAGCGCCGCGTCGTGGAACCACTCGAGCGTGCCCTGTGGGAGGTCCCCGGGGTGGAGTACCTCTACAGCATCGCGCAGGCCGACGGCGCGCTGATCACGGCCCGTTTCGTGGTCGGCACCGAACCCGAACTGGCGCTCACGCGCCTGTACGGCAAGCTGCTGGCGACCGCGGACCGGGCGCCCGCCGGTGCCACTCCGCCGTTCGTGACGCTCCACGGCATCAACGAGGTGCCGATTCTGACGCTCACGTTCTCGGGCGGCGCGGACGCCGGCGATGGCTACCTCCTGCGCCAGCAGGCCGCGGAATTGGGCGCCGAGCTGAAGCGGATTCCCGACGTCGCGGAAAGCTGGCTCGTGGGCGGCGCCCCACGCGAGGTGCGCGTCACGCTCGATCCGCAGGCCCTCGCAGTGCGCGGTCTCTCCGCAGCCGCCGTGCTCCACGCCCTGGGCGTGGCCAACGCCGAACTCCCCGCGGGCGCCCTGCTCGGCGGGAACCGGTCCATCCCCGTGCGGGTTGGCCACCTGCTGCGTGATGTGGACCAGGTGCGGGAGGTCGTGGTTGCCGTGCAGGGCGAGCGCGCCATTCGGGTGCGCGATGTGGCCACCGTGACCGACGGACCGGCGGAGCCGGATCAGTACGTCGCGTTTCTACCCGGCAGGGGGACCGCCTTCGAGCCCGCCGTCACACTCGCGATCGCGAAGCGCGAGGGCACGAACGCCGCGACGATTGCCGACCAGGTCCTCCACCGGGTGGAGCAGCTGCGGGGCGTCCTGCTGTCCGACGACGTCCGCCTGACGGTCACCCGGAACTACGGCGAGACGGCCACCGAGAAGTCGCGGGAACTCCTGCTCCACATCCTGATCGCCACGCTCGGGGTCGCGGTGCTGGTGTGGGCCACCCTCGGGTGGCGCGAAGCCGTGGTCGTGCTCGTGGCGGTGCCCGTCACGCTGGCGCTCACGTTGTTGGTCTACCGGCTGTATGGCTACACCCTCAACCGCATCACCCTCTTCGCACTGGTCTTTGCGATCGGGTTCCTCGTCGACGACGCCATCGTCGTGGTGGAGAACATCGCGCGCCACATCGGCCTCGGACAGCGTCATGCCGACGAGGCAGCGGTGATCGCGGTGGACGAGGTCGGGAACCCCACGATCCTCGCGACGCTCACGGTGATCGCGGCCATCCTGCCGATGGCCTTCGTCTCGGGCCTGATGGGTCCCTACATGCGGCCCATTCCCGTGGGCGCGTCCGTCGCCATGGTCTTCTCGCTCGGCGTCGCGTTCATCGTGACACCGTACCTGGCCGTCCGGCTGCTCAAGGGCCACGCCGCCCACCCGGTCGGGGGCGGCACCGAGGAGGCGCTGCCCGACGGGCGACTCGCGCGCTGGTACCGCGGGCTGCTGGAGGGACTGCTGGCCAGCCGCCCGCGACGCCTGGCTGCGTACGGCGGGGTGGTGAGCCTGCTGCTGGTGTCGGTGCTGCTCGTGCCGCTCAAGCTCGTGACGGTGAAGATGCTGCCGTTCGACAACAAGAGCGAATTCCAGCTGATCGTGGACATGCCGGAAGGGACGTCGCTCGAACGCACGGCGGAAGCCGCGCAGGCGCTCGCGCGCGCCGTGGCACGGGACGAGGCGGTTCACGACGTGCAGACGTATGCCGGCATTGCCGCGCCCTTCAACTTCAACGGACTCGTGCGGCACTATTTCCTGCGGCGTGGTCCAACGGTCGCCGACGTGCAGGTGAACCTCCAGCCCAAACACGAGCGGTCGGCGCAGAGCCACGCGATCGCCCTGCGCGTCCGACCGATCGTCGACTCCCTTGCCCGGGCGTACGGCGCCGCCGTGAAGGTCGCCGAGATCCCGCCGGGGCCGCCGGTGTTCTCGACCCTCACGGCCGAGGTCTACGGTCCGACCTATGAGGCGCAGATCGCCGCGGCCGAGCGCGTCAAGGCGGTATTCGAACGGACCGAGGGCGTGGTCGACGTCGACTGGTCGGTGGCGGCGCCGCACGCGCAGGTCCGGGCGGCCGTGGCCCAGGCCGAGGCGCTGCGGGCGGGAACGACCACGCGAGACGTTGCGCAGACGATCGCGGCGGCCATGGGCGGGGCGAGCGCCGGGCTGCTACACGACGAGCGGGCCGCGGAACCGGTGCCCATCCGCGTGGCATTGCCGGATTCGGCGACGGCCGGGATCGGCGACCTCGCGGCGCTCCCGGTGGCGACGCCGCGCGGCGCGCGGCGGCTCGGATCGCTTGCCACACTCGACAGTGTCGCCGGATGGACACCGATTTTCCGCAAGAACCTGCGCCCGGTCGTGTACGTGACCGGCGACGTCGCCGGCCGGCTGGAGAGCCCGGCCTACGCGATGCTGGCGATGCGGGACGATCTGGCGGCGATCGGCGACGAATTCGCCGTCTACTACGCCGCCTCGCCCACGCTCACCGAACGGCCGTTCCTCGTGTGGGACGGCGAATGGCAGATCACGGTGCAGGTGTTCCGCGATCTCGGCATCGCGTTCGCCGCCGTGCTCGTGCTCATCTACGTGCTGGTGGTGGCGTGGTTCCAGTCCTTCTCGGTCCCGCTCGTGATCATGGCGCCGATTCCGCTCACCCTGATCGGCATCCTCCCGGCGCATGCCGCGAGCGGCGCGTTCTTCACCGCCACGTCGATGATCGGCATGATCGCGCTCGCCGGGATCATCGTCCGCAATTCCATTCTGCTGGTGGACTTCATCGAGCTGGGCCGCGCGCGCGGGCGTTCGGTGCGCGACGCCGTCATCGCGTCGGGTCTGATCCGGTCCCGACCGATCATCCTCACGGCCGCGGCCGTTGTGATCGGCGGCGGGGTGATGGTCTCCGATCCCATCTTCCAGGGGCTCGGCATTGCGCTGATCAGCGGAGCCGTGGTGTCCACCGCGCTGACACTGGTCGCGATTCCCCTGCTCTACTACGAGATGAGCCGATGAAAGTGCTCCTGATCTTCGTGGACGCGGATCACGCGGACGACGTCGAGCGGCTGCTGGAAGACCACGCGGTACGCGGCTACAGCGCGTTCCCCAACGTGCTCGGGAAGGGCGTGACCGGCCGCAAACTGGGCACGCGTGCCTTCCCCGGGTCGAGCACGCTGTATTTCGTGGCCCTGTCGGAGGGCGACTGTGCCGGCCTGTGTGACGCCCTCAAGTCGCTGCGGGCGCAGCGCGGTCCCGAAGAGGGCCTCAAGGCCTACATCCTGGACACCATGGAGGTACTATGACGATGCACTACGTGATCCGGCGGATCGCCGGCGTGTTTATCTTGGCGTCGCTCGCGCTGGGCTACTGGGTGAGTCCCTGGTGGTACCTGTTCACCGCGTTCGTGGGCCTCAATCTGCTCCAGTCGAGCTTCACGCGCTGGTGCCTGATGGAGGACATCCTGCGAAAGGCAGGCGTGGGGGAGTCGTGATGCGTGAAACGTGAAACGTGAAACGAACGATCCCTAGGGACGTCGTTTCACGTTTCACGTTTCACGTTTCACGCTTCACGTCTTACGGCATCTCCCCTTCCCGACTCAGCCGGTAGATCAACAGCGCCGCGCGCTTCGCCATGAAGGGGATGGTCGTGAGATCGACCGTTTCGGTCACGGTGTGCCCGCCGTCGCCCACGACCCCCAAGCCGTCGAGCGCCGCGGGCACGTCCGCCGCGACGAACGAGATGTCCGCCGCGCCGCGCTGGGCGGGGTCCACGGCCGCGACCGGCCCGTAGCCCAGATCGAGGCTGACCCGATTCAGCGAGGCCAGCAACTCGTAGTTGGCCGGCTTCGGGTCCATCGGCGGTGAGGAGTCCTCGAACTCGATGTCCGCCGCCGTTCCCGGGAGATGCCGCGCGACGATCGCGCGCATCCGCTCCTTGGTCAGCTCGCGTTGGGCAATCGACACGGTCCGGAGATCGCCGATCGCGACCGCCGTCTCTGGAATGATGTTCGTCTTGCCGGTGACCGACCCGCGTCCCCCCATGGGATCGAACTCGGCGCTGGCCCCCCCCAGCGCGACCCCGGGATTGAACGTGAGATACGCTTCGCCCACCAGCTCGGTCCGGAAGTCGTCGAGGATCCGTGCGAGCTCGAACAGGGCGCCGTAGCCGAATTCCGGCCGGAAGATCAGCGAGGAGTGTCCGGTCGTCGCTCGCACGGAGAGCCGCCAGCCCGTAAACCCGCGGCGCGCCACGGTGGCCGTGCCGGTGCCGCCGACACCGCCCTCGAACCCGAGCGCGTAGCGGCTGCGGCGCGCCGCCTCCACGAGGTCCCGCCGACTGATGGTGAGCGGATCGCCCGTGTCTTCCTCGTCGCCGGTGAAGGCGACGGTCGCACTGACGCCGTCGAGCACCCCCGCGGCCCGGAGAGCCTGCAGCGCCAGGATGACCACCACGTTGCCGCCCTTCATGTCCTCCGTACCGGGGCCTCGGGCCACACGGGCATCGAGCCGCTCGAAGCGCTGGAACGGGCTGTCCTCCTCGAACACGGTGTCGAGGTGTCCAATCAGCAGCAGCCGCGGCCCGCGGCCGGTCCGTTCGGCGAACAAGTGGGGGCCGCGCGCGACCGAGTCCATCGGGATCAGCCGGGTCGCGAACCCCAGCGCGTCCAACTCGGCCTGAAACAGCTCCCCCACCCGGCGCACACCGACCGGGTTGAAGGTGCCGCTGTTGACGTTCACCGTCCGCTCCAGCAACCCGATGGCACCGGGCCCGAGCGAGTCGACGGCCCGGACGATCCGCGCCTCGACGGGCGAGAGGTTCTGGCCGCACAGCGGCACGGGGAGACACAGGTAGGATCCAAGACACAGCGAGATCAACACGCGCACGGCCGACTCCGCGACAGGAAGGGACGCCGCACGTTCGCGCAGCCCGCGGTGTCGGGCAAGGGCCGGGACGACGGATCGACGGATCGAGAGGTCGACGGATCGACGGATCGACGGATCGACGGATCGACGGATCGGGAATGTGATCCGGGTCACATTTGGCTCTTGCCGCCGATCCCAAGGGTCCATACTTTATGATGCAAAGCACTTTGACGACGAGGCCGACGCGTGAGCATCCCCACGCACGAAGAACGTGAAGAGGTCAAGGCGACACTGGCCTTCATCCGCCAGACCATGGAGTCCGCGTCGAGCTTCACCGCCATTTCCGGCTGGGGGCTGCTCGGCGTTGGGGTCCTCGGCCTTGTCGCCTCGGGTGTCGCGGCGCGGCTGGAGGATCCCACGACGCTCCGCGTCTGGATCCCGACGGCCGCGCTGGCGGTGGTGGTGGCCGGCGTGGCCAACGCCTATAAGGCGCGCCGCCTGGACGTGCCCCTGTGGTCCGGCTCATTCCGGAAGCTGGTCTGGGTCATGGCGCCCGTCGTCGTGGCCGGAGCAGTGCTGACCTACGCGCTCGCCGGCGCCGGGGCCCGGGCCCTGCTCCCGGGCCTGTGGCTCGCACTCTACGGCGCGGGGGTCACGGCCGGCGGCACGCTGTCGGTCCGGGCAATTCGCGGCATGGGCCTGGTGCTCCTCGCGTTCGGGGCCGCCGCGCTGCTCGCGCCGCAATGGGGCTCCATGCTTCTTGCCGCCGGGTTCGGCGCCATCCACCTCATCTTCGGGATCCTCGTCCTCACCCGTCATGGCGGGTAGTCTCGCGGCCGAGGATCTCGACCGGCTCATCCACGAGCGGATCCGGCTCGGCATCGTTTCTGCACTGGCAGCCAACGACAGCCTGTCGTTCGCGGACCTGAAGGACGTGCTGCGCACAACCGACGGGAACCTGAGCGTGCATGCCCGGAAACTCGAGGAGGCCGGGTACATCCGCGTGCTCAAGGGGTTCGAGGACCGGAAACCGCGCACCGAGTATCGGCTGACGGCGAAGGGAAGAAGGGCCTTGGAGACCTACCTGGCACACATGGAACAGATCTTGAGCGCCGCCCGCGAGGCGCTGGAGCGATCATGACCGGGACACACGTCGCGATCATCATGGATGGGAATGGGCGCTGGGCACGGATGCGCGGGCGTCCCCGCTGGCGAGGCCACGTGGCCGGGGTCGAGAGCGTGCGCGACACGGTGCGCGCGTGCCCCGACCTGGGTGTCACGACGCTCACCCTGTACGCGTTCTCCGCCGACAACTGGCGACGGCCGGCGGCCGAGGTCGGTCGGCTGTTCTGGCTGCTGCGCGAGTATTGTCGGCGCGAGCAGGCGGAGCTGATCGAGAACGGGGTCCGTGTGACGGCGATTGGACGCCGTGATCGGCTGCCCGCCTCGGCCCGAGCCGAGCTGGAACGGCTGGAGCAGGCCTCGGCCGGGGGCTCGCGGTTGCACCTGCGTCTCGCCATCGACTACAGCGCGCAGTGGGCCATCACGGAGGCCGCGGGCGAGGTGGCCCGCGAGGTCGGCACGGTGACCCGGTCGGCTCTCGAGCGGGCGCTCACGGGCGGCGTTCCGCCGGTGGACCTGCTCGTCCGGACGGGGGGCGAGCAGCGGCTATCCGACTTCCTGCTGTGGGAAGCGGCCTACGCCGAGCTGTTCTTCACGGACGTGCTGTGGCCTGATTTCCGCCGCGAGCATCTCGCGGCGTCGCTGGCGGACTTCGGACGTCGCGAGCGCCGCTTTGGCGGCCTCGTGGCGCTGGTGGGGGTTACGACCCCGGAAGCCGTGCGGGCAGCCGGGTAGACCGGCTCGGGGTCCCGGGGCGCAACGACGAGGGGCGGCGACCGCGCGATCACCGCCCCTCCGTCACGCTGGATCCGCGGGAGCCCTACGCGCCGCCTCCAGCCGCGCCGGCGTACTCGGTGCCCTTCCCCAGTGCCGCGCGAATCGCGTCGCGGTTCAGCTGAGCGATGCAGTCGATGCTGATCCCCTTGGGGCACGCGGCTTCGCAGTTGCCGTGATTCGTGCAGCTGCCGAACCCTTCGTCGTCGTGCTGGGCCAGCATGTAGCGGACCCGGGAGTAGCGCTCGGGCTGGCCCTGCGGCAGCGCGCCGAGGTGCGCGACCTTCGCGGCGGTGAACAACATGGCGCTGCCGTTGGGACAGGCTGCCACGCAGGCCCCGCAGCCGATGCAGGCGGCGGCGTCCATGGCCCGTTCGGCGTCGCGCTTGGGAATCGGCACCGCATTGGCGTCCGGCGCCGCGCCGGTGCGTATGGAGACGTAGCCGCCCGCCTCAATGACCCGGTCGAACGCGCTCCGGTCGACGACGAGGTCCTTGAGCACCGGAAAGCCGCGCGCGCGCCAGGGCTCGATCCAGATCTGATCTCCGTCCGTGAAGCTGCGCATGTGCAGCTGGCAGGCCGTCACCCGCGGCACCGGGCCGTGCGGTCGGCCGTTGATCACCATCCCGCACGACCCGCAGATCCCCTCCCGACAGTCGTGCTCGAAGGCGATCGGGTCCTTCCCCTCCTCGATCAGCCGGCCGTTGACGACATCGAGCATCTCGAGAAAGGACATGTGCTCGCTCACGTCGCGCGCGTCGTACCGCTCGAAGCGGCCGGCGGCCGCCGCCCCGGTCTGCCGCCACACGTGCAAGGTCAGGTTCATCACTTGTAGCTCCGCTGGGCGAGGTGCACGTATTCGAACGTGAGGGGCTCGACGTGCCGCTTCGGCGGAGTGCCGTCGCCGGTGTACTCCCAGACCGCCGCGTGGGCGAACTGCTCGTCGTCGCGCCTGGCCTCGCCGTCGGGCGTCTGGTGTTCCTTGCGGAAGTGTCCCCCGCAGGACTCGTCACGCCGGAGGGCATCGAGACACATCACCTCGGCGAACTCCAGGAAGTCCGCCACCCGGCCGGCCTTTTCCAGTTCCTGATTCAGATCCTGACCGGCACCCGGCACCCGGACATCCGCCCAAAAGGCATCCCGGAGACGGGGGATCTCGCGCAAGGCCTGGTTCAGGCCGTCGGCCGTGCGCTCCATGCCGCAGTACTCCCACAGGAGCCGGCCCAACTGGCGATGGAACGCGTCCACGGTGCGGGTCCCGTTGATGCCGAGCAGGCGCGTCGTGCGCGCTTCCGCCTCCGCCACCGCGCTCCGACCTGCCACGTGATCCTCCGGCACTGCGGCAAACTTGGTCTGCGCGAGGTAGTCGCCGATCGTGTACGGCAGGATGAAATAGCCGTCCGCGAGACCTTGCATGAGCGCGCTCGCGCCCAGCCGATTCGCCCCGTGGTCCGAGAAGTTCGCCTCCCCGATCACGAACAGTCCCGGCAGGGTGCTCATGAGATTGTAGTCCACCCACAGCCCGCCCATCGTGTAATGGGGGGCCGGGTAGATCCGCATGGGCACTTCGTACGGATTCTCGCCGGTGATCTGCAGGTACATGTCGAACAGATTGCCGTAGCGCTCCGCGATGGTCTGCTGGCCGAGGCGCTGGATGGCGTCGCGGAAGTCGAGGTACACCCCGTTCCGCTCCGGTCCCACACCCTGACCCTTGTCGACCAGCTCCTTCGCCCGTCGGGAGGCGACGTCGCGCGGCGTGAGATTGCCGAAGCTCGGGTAGATCCGCTCGAGGTAGTAGTCCCGCTCGCCTTCGGGGATGTCGTTGGGCCGGCGCGCGTCGCCCGCCCGGGCCGGCACCCAGATGCGGCCGTCGTTGCGCAGCGACTCGCTCATCAGGGTGAGCTTCGACTGGTAGTCACCCGCCTGGGGAATGCAGGTCGGGTGGATCTGTGTGAAGCACGGGTTGGCCAAGCCGGCGCCCCGCCGGTAGGCCCGCCAGATCGCCGTCGCGTTGCACGCCTTGGCGTTGGTGGACAGGAAGAAGGCGTTGCTGTACCCGCCCGTCCCGAGGGCCACGGCATGCGCCATGTGGGCGCTGATCGCTCCGGTCACCAGGTTGCGCACCACGATGCCACGGGCCTGACCCTCGACGACGATGACGTCGAGCATCTCGGTGCGGGGGTACAGCGTCACCGTGCCTTCGGCCACCTGGCGCGCGAGCGCCTGGTAGGCGCCAAGGAGCAGTTGCTGCCCGGTCTGGCCGCGCGCGTAGAACGTGCGCGACACCTGGGCCCCGCCGAACGACCGGTTCGCCAGCAGGCCGCCGTACTCGCGGGCGAACGGCACGCCCTGGGCGACGCACTGGTCGATGATGTCCAGGCTGATCTGCGCCAGCCGGTACACGTTGGCCTCGCGCGCCCGGAAGTCCCCGCCCTTGACCGTGTCGTAGAACAGCCGGAACACGCTGTCGCCGTCGTTCTGGTAGTTCTTGGCCGCGTTGATCCCCCCCTGCGCCGCGATGCTGTGCGCCCGCCGGGAGCTGTCGTGATAGGTGAACACTTTCACCCGGTACCCCAGCTCGCCGAGGGTCGCCGCCGCGGACGCTCCCGCGAGTCCTGTGCCGACAACGATGATCTCGTACTTCCGCTTGTTGGCGGGATTGACGAGCTTCATCTCGAAGCGGTGCTTGTCCCACTTCTCCTGGATCGGCCCCGAGGGCACCTTCGCGCGCAGTTCCATGCGTCGTCTCGCTCCGCGCCTACCGGATGATTCCGGCGAACACACCCACCGGCACCGCCGCAAAGCCCGTCAGCACCACCAGCGCCAGGGCGGCCGCCGCGCCGCGCCGCCACCGGTTCACCGCGGGATGGCTCGCGCCGAGGGTCTGTAGGGCGCTCCAGATCCCGTGATAGAGATGGAACGTCAGCATGGCCACCGCCACGAGATACACCGCCACCACCCACGGGGACTGGAAGCCGACCACCAGATTGTGGTAGGCGTCGCCGGGAAGGAAGTCGGGATGGGCGTTGCCCAACGTGAAGTGCATCAGGTGATAGGCCACGTACCCCGCGATGATGACCCCGCCCCATCGCATCGTGCGCGATGCGTAACTCAGCTCGAGGTGCGGCGCGGCGTGGTACTTGGCCGGCCGCGCACGCCACGAGCGCAGGGTCAGCTGTGCCGCCGCGAGCACGTGCGCGCCCACCGACACGATCAGCGCGATCCGCACCAGCCACAGAACCTGTCCGTGGCCAAAAAACGGGGCTCCCAATTCGCGGAGCCCCTCGGCGTAGTGATTGAATTTCTCGGCGCCCTGGAACGCCTTCAGGTTCCCGAGCATATGGCCGATGACGAACCCCACGAGGATGAACCCCGTGATCGCCATCGCGACCTTCTTGCCGACCGTACTCTGATAGAATGCGGCGACCCGGCGCATTGCCGCTCCGTCAGCAGTGATGGGGTGAGGACGCCGGATGATAAACACGCGTGCCCGGCAGGGGCAAGCGACCGCGGGACCGCGGGACGCCACCGTCGCGCCTGTCGCACCGAACGCTCGTTCGTCTCAGCGGTCCGCGCCGATCGTCTCGATCGGCGGCAGCGCGAGCAGCGAGCGGCCGTCGAGGGCGTAGGGTCCGTGCTTCACGGCCCAGTGCAGATGCGGGCCGGTCACCCGGCCCGACCGGCCAACGCGGCCGATGAGTTGCCCGACTTCCACGGTGTCGCCGGTCTGCACCAGCGTCTCACTGAGGTGCAGGTAGGCCGTGACGAGGCCCGCGCCGTGATTCAGATAGACGATGCGCCCCGCATAATAGAAATCACCCACCAGGGCGACGACCCCGCGATTGGTCGCCTGGACGGAATCGCCGAGCAGTCCCTGGAAGTCCGTGCCCAGATGGCGGCTCCGCACCGCCCCATTGAACACCCGACCGGTCCCGTAGGGACTGGTCACGGCGGCGTCGCGCGGCGGGACGAACGCGCCGCGCCACAACCGCGGCGTCGTGAGGGCGCGCTCGGAGACGCGACGCGCGAGGCGGTTCTCGCGCGCGATGCGCACCGCCAGCGCGGAATCGGGCGGTCGCGAGAACTCCGGCGCCACCGAGAGCCGTTCCGACGGGAAGCGCACGCCGACGACGGGCAGCCGCGGGGTCGCCCGGACGACCCGGCCATCGGCATACCGCACGCGAATGGTCGGGTGGACCGTGTCGGCGGCATCGATCGGCACGCCGGCCAACGCGACGAAGGCGCCATTGCCTACGGGCTCGAACCGGAGCGCGGTGCGGCCAAGATCGCCATCCACCGCAACCGCCAGCCCCGTGCCGCGCACCACGAGATATGCCAGCGTGCCCTGCTGAGGCGCCTCGCCATGCCAGGCGACGTCGAGCGCCTGCGCGGCGAGCTCGCCGAATCCGAGCGGCAGGAGGAGCAACCCCGTTCGCAGCCAATGCCGTCCCATGTCGTGCAAGGTAACTCCTCGGCACAACCCCCTGGATTCACCGGCGCCCTTCCGTATCTTACCTGCCGGTACTCCCAGCCCCTTGCGTCGAGGTCCAGCATGCGGATCGCTCTCGTCGCGCTCGTAGCCACGGGCGCGCTCGCCGTCTCCCCGCTCCACGCTCAGACCGGCAGTACGGGTGTCCGGGTCGACCGGTTGCTCATCCGCAACGCGCTCGTGATCGACGGCACGGGCAATCCGGCCCGCGGGCCGTACGACATTTTGGTCGAGGGCACCCGGATCGCCGGACTGTCGCCGCATCGCGCATCCGAAACCGCACAGCCGCTGCGCGACGGACGCGTGGTGGTCGGCGCGCGGACGGTGAACCGTGTGATCGACGCGACGGGCATGATCGTGATGCCCGGAATCATCGACCTGCACGGGCACACGATGTTCAGCTCGAACGGGCAACCGCTCCCGCGCGACTACGTCTACAAGTTGTGGTTGGCGCACGGGATCACGACGATCCGGGATCCCGGCTCAGGGGAGGGTCTCGACACGATGGTGGCGGAAGCCCGGCTGTCGGCAGAGAACCGGATCGCGGCGCCCACGATCGTGCCCTACGCCGGCGTGTTCGCGGCGACCCCCGCCGAGGCCCGCCAACGGGTGCGGGACGTGAAGCGGCGCGGCGCCCAGGGCCTCAAGGTGTTCCAGAATCGGCCCGACGTGTGGGAGGCGCTCGCCGCCGAAGCGGGCGCGCTCGGGCTGCCGATCGCCACCGACATGAAGATCCAGGAGTACGATGCGCTCGACGCCGC
>JAOTWJ010000280.1 GCA_029862925.1 Gemmatimonadota bacterium | reverse complement strand
GGGATGGCGAGCGTCGCGGCCCCGCCGGCCGGCTCCCAGTCGTGATTGTGAATCGAGAAGGTGAACACGGCGGGGTCGTCCGCGAACGCGGCCCGCGTCCCGTTCCCGTCGTGCAGGTCCAGGTCCACCACCAGTACCCGGCCGTGAAACCCGTAACGGCGCACGTGCTCGATGGCGATGGCGACGTCGTTCATCACGCAGAACCCCATCCCCTGCTCCGGGGTCGCGTGGTGCAAGCCGCCGCCCAGGTTCACCGCGGGCCGCTTGGTGAGGAGCGCAAGCCGCGCCGCGCGGATCGTCCCGCCCGTCACCAACCGCTGCTGATCGATCACCCGCTGGCGCTCGACGTCCGTGAGCGGCACGCCCACCGCTTGCGACACGACCTCCACCTCGTCCAGTGACTCGAGGTGTTCCGGCGTGTGCACCCGCAGGATGGCCGCGAGGCTGGCCGGCCGCGGGCGGGTGATCTCGTGACGACGCACGAGTCCTTCTTCCCGCAGGAACGCCAAGATCCGCTCGCCGCGTTCCGGATCCAGGGGGATGCGCGTGATCGTGTGCGCGTAGTCCCGGTGATAGACCATCCACACCTTGGGCGGCCGGAGCCGACGCAGCAGTCGCCGCAGGACGCGCATGGGCGGAAGTTACATCGGCCGAACGCGGCACGCGGAGGGGGGGCGACGGTACTGGAACCCGGACGCGATACGGGTTTAGTTAGCAGCGTGTTCCGCGCGAGTCGGCAGCGGCGAGCTCGGAGGGCGCGTCAGTGCGGTGCCCGACCGCTGGGCCTGCCCTGCTCACGCACTGGAGCGCCCGGAGAGGCTCGCCGCTGCCGACCCGCGGAAACGCGCCGGCGTCCCAACCTCCGACTGCGAGGCCCCATGCGAACGACCACCGCCTCCGCGCTCACCGTCCTGCTGCTCTCCGTGCCGATCGCGCTCGTCGCGCAGGCGCCCACGGCGTTCGAGCACGTGAACGTGATCCCCATGGACACCGAGCGCGTGCTGACCGACCAGACGGTGCTGGTGCGGGACGGCATCATCGCGGCCATGGGTCCGGCCGGGCAGGTGACCGTGCCGCGCGACGCGGTGCGGGTGGACGCCCGCGGCAAGTATCTGATCCCGGGGCTCGCTGAGATGCACGCCCACATTCCCAGCCCGCAGGCGTCCGCGGGATTCACCGAGAACGTGCTCTTTCTGTACGTGGCGGCCGGCGTCACGACCGTGCGCGGCATGCTCGGCCATCCGACGCACCTCGACCTTCGGAGGCGGGTGGAGGCGGGCGCCGTCGTGGGGCCACGGATCTGGACGTCGGGTCCCTCGGTCAACGGCAGCACCGTCGCGACACCCGATTCGGCGGTGCGCACGGCGATGCATCAGCGGTCGATGGGCTATGACTTCATCAAGATCCACCCGGGACTCGCACGCGACGTGTTCGATTCGCTGGATGCGGCGGCCGACCGCGCCGGCATCACGCTCGCCGGCCACGTGCCCGTGCACGTGGGGCTCCGCCGCGCACTGGAGGCGCGCTACTGGTCAATCGACCACCTCGACGGCTATGTCGAATCGCTGGCGGGGCGGGAAGGGGACGCAGCAGGCGGCTGGTTCGGCGTGAACTTCGCCGGAACGGTCGATCCGTCGCAGATCGCGCCCCTCGCACGTGCCACCGCGGACGCGGGCGTCTGGAACGTGCCGACCCAGACGCTGATGGAAAGCTACGCCCAGGCGCGGCACCTCGAGCAGCTGCAGGCGCGACCGGAGCTGCGCTACATGCCGCCAGAGACGCGCCAGCAGTGGATCAACTTCACCACCAATGCTGCCCGGCAGGCGCCGCCGGATGACGTCCTCGAGCGCTGGATCGCCGTGCGCCGCACACTGCTCAAGGCGCTGCAGGACGCGGGCGCCGGGCTCGCCCTGGGCTCCGATGCCCCGCAGGTGTGGAACGTGCCCGGGTTCTCGGTGCATCGCGAGTTGGAATCGATGGTCGCTGCCGGGCTCACGCCGTATCAGGCGCTCGAGACGGGCACGCGCAACGTAGCCCGCTTCCTCGGCGTCGAGGACCGTGCGGGGACGATCGCCGTGGGAAACCAGGCGGATCTCATTCTACTCGACGCCAACCCACTCGCGAACATCACGCACACGACCCGCCGCGCCGGCGTGATGCTCCGTGGCGTGTGGATGCCGCAGGCGGAGATTCAACGCCGGCTGGATGGGATCGCGGCGGGGTACGGCAATTGAGGTGGCCGGTTGGCCGGTTGGGC
>JAOTWJ010000279.1 GCA_029862925.1 Gemmatimonadota bacterium | reverse complement strand
ACGCGTTCGTCGCCGAGCTGCCCGGGGGATCGCGCTGCGGCATTCGCGCCCCGATGCACGCCGAGGAGCGGCCGATCGTGCGCACCTATCTCCGCGTGGCCGACGTTGCCAAGGCCGTCGAGACGGCGGCGCACTTGGGTGGCACGATCGCCCTGGAGCCCATGGAGATTCCCGGGCATGGGACGATCGCGATCTACCTGCACGGCGGCATCGAGCAGGGGCTCTGGCAGGTCCCATGAGCGCGGCGCCGGCGGAGTCTGCGCCGAGGCGGTTCCGCCCGCATTGAGGCCGCGGGTGGTGTCAAAAACAGGGAGCGGTGCCATGGACCGATCACTCGCAGCGACCATCCACGCCGCCAACTCGGCACTCATCGTCGACGGCAACCTGGAGGCGGTGGGTGAGTTCTTCACGCCGGACTACGTCGCGCACCTCACGGACCAGGACATGACCGGGGGTCACGGCGCGATCCGACGATTCCTCAAGGACCTGCGGCGCGCCTTCCCGGATCTCCAGGCCGAGGTGCAGATTCTGGTCGAGGCCACAGACCGGGTCGCCTGGCAGCGGACCCTCCGGGGCACGCACCAGGGCGCCTACCACGGCTTCCCGGCCACGGGTCGTCCAATGGTCTGGCGCGACATGGCGACCAGTCGGTTCCACGACGGTCTCATCGCGGAGGATTGGGTGATCAGCGATCTCGCGGAGCAGCTCCTGCTGGCGCGGAAGCGGTGATCGATGGCACGCGCCGACTCCCTGGGCGCCACGCCAATCCCCTTGCGGCTGGGACCCAGGATGCCATTCTGATGTGAGGAGGACCGTCGTCGGCCATGGTGCGCGCGTGGGACGGTGGCATGGAGGTGCGGTGATGAGGCAGCGGCATCGATCGACCATCCGGATGTCGCACCGCGGCGCGACGGTGGCGCTGCTCGCGGCGCTCGCGGCTGCATGCGCGGAGCCCACGGCGCCGGCGGCGCTGGTGGGCGACTACCCGCTGGCCGCCGTCGGTGGCGACGCGCCACCCCAACCCGTGGGATCGATCGCGGGATGCAGCGTCACCGTGGTGGACGGCACGCTCAACTTCCGGCAGAGTTGGCCGCCCAGCGGCTCGGGCGACTGGTCCGGCCTCGGCTGGACCCAGGTGCGCGACTGTCGGGACGTGGGCGGTGACTCCACGCAGAGCCCGGTGCTGTATCTCGGCACCTTTCTGGTGGACGGAGACGGCCTCACGTTCGTGACCCAACTGAGCCAGGCGGACACGCTCCGCTGGCAGGGTCGCGTCGATGGGCGGTTCATCGCAGTCACGGTCCTCGACTCGATCCGGCCCGACGTGGTGCCGGCACCGATCGCCCTGCGGTTCGGCCCTCAGCAGCCGATGCCGTAGCGCTTGTGACCGGCGCGCCGCGGGCCCTCGCGAGCCTCGCGCTCCTCCTCACGGCCTCGTCGCTGGCGGCGCAGGATCGTGCGCCGGCGGTGCTGGTCTCCGGCGCCGGCGCGGGTCTCTACTTCGGCGAGCCCTCGAGCTACAACGGGCCGGTGCTCGCCGCGCGGTTCGGTCGGCAGCTCAACCGGTACGTGGTGCTCGGACTGCGCGGCGAGTTCCGGGACGACGATCCCAGCGGTGGCCGGGTGCAGTCCGTCGGACTCGGCCCCGAGGTCATGCTCCTCGCGCCCACGCTCGGCGCCCAGCTGTACCTGGTGGGCGGAGCGCTGGTGGAGGCCGTCCACGTCGGGAGCCCGCCGCCGGCAACGTTCACGCCGGATCTGGCATCGGGCATCCACCTGCGGCCGCACGTCGGCGCCGGGTTGGCCGCCCACACCAGCCGCGCCACCGTGCTGTTCGAGACCCTCCGTGCCGTGACCGGCGGCACGTCCTACACCATGGTGCAGCTGGGCGTGGTCTCGCAGCCCGGACCGCACGATGGAACGCCCGCACCCGCCGCCGCCATGCACGCCAATGCGCTGGCGCCGCTCAGCGACGCCTATCGGTCGCACCAGGACTACCGCGGCTACACGCTGGCGGTGGACTTCCCGGTCCGCACGCGGCTGGGCGAGGCGTTACGGGCCTCGGCGGGCATCGACTTCGTGCGGTTCGAGATCAGCGACGGGTACGAGTACAGCACCGGCGCGCTCGAGTTGCTCGTGGGGACCGTCGTGCCCCTGCTTCGCACGCCGAGTAACGTGTTCACGCTCTCGGTGGTGCCGCAGCTCGGCGCGATGCTCTTCTTCGAGCCGTCGGGGATGCCGCCGTACCCGTTGGGCATGGTCACCGTCGA
>JAOTWJ010000278.1 GCA_029862925.1 Gemmatimonadota bacterium | reverse complement strand
CTACAACGTTCTGGGCATCCCGCTCGCCGCCGGGGTGCTGTATCCGCTGACGGGGCTCCTGCTGAGCCCGATCGTGGCCAGCGCCGCGATGGCGGCGTCCAGCCTGAGCGTGGTGACCAACAGCCTGCGCCTCAAGCGGTTCACTCCCGTACCCGCGACCTCCGAGTGATCAATCCATGCGTTACTTCCATCGCACCGCCCTCCCGATCGACGACGTCCTGGCCGCGGCCGACACGTACCTGGGCCAGCGAATGGAGGCCGTGACCCGCGACGCGCGGCACCGGACGTTCCGCCACGCTGCGGGAACCGTGACCGTCGACCTCCGGGCCGAGGGCGGACACTACACGCTCGTCACCGTCGCGACCGATCAGGTGGGCGAGAGCGAAGTGGACAAGCTGGCCAAGCGGTTCCTCGGGGTGGTCCACGCGCAGCTGCACCACGGACACGAAGTGCGTGGGGCGTACTGACTCGTGATGTCGAGACGCCCAGGCGTCACCCTCGCTTGAATTCCCGACTTGGCCGCCCCAAGTTTCGTATTCCCAGCAGATTGCGGGTGTGATCCATGGCGTCTCTCAAGCTCAAGGTCACCGGCATGACGTGTGGGCATTGCAAGGCCAAGGTCGAGCAGGCCTTGCAGGGCGTCACCGGCACGTTCGGCGCGGCGGTCTTCCTCGACGAGGGGGAGGCTGAGGTGGACTTCGACCCGGGCACGGCCACCCCGGACGCGTTCGTCGCGGCGGTGGCGCAGGCCGGCTACCAGGCGCGCGTCGTCGAGTAGCGCGTGGCCACGGCCGCCCAGATTCCGCCGATCCCGGCCGGGCTGGCGCGGGAAGACCTGCTGGACCTCTACTACTACCTCCAGCTGACGCGCGCGCTCGAGACGCGCCTCACGAACCTCTACCGGCAGGGGCGGGTGATCGGCGGGCTGTACAGCTCGCTTGGGCAGGAGGGGGAGAGTGTGGCCAGCGCCTTCGCGCTGGCCGACGGCGACGTCCTGTCCCCACTCATTCGCAATCTGGGCGCCATGCTCGTCAAGGGCGCCAAGCCCGTCGAGGTCCTGCGCCAGTACATGGCGAAGCGCACGAGCCCAACCGCGGGTCGGGAGATGAACATCCACTTCAACGACCTGCGCCTGGGCTACCTCGGCCAGATCTCCCATCTCGGCGACATGGTGCCCGTCATGGCCGGCATTGCCCTCACGTTCAAGCTGCGGGGTGAGCCGCGCGTGGGGCTGGTCTACGTGGGCGATGGCGCCTCGAGTACCGGGGCCTTCCACGAGGGCATGAACTTCGCCGCGGCGCAGCGCGTCCCGCTGGTGGTGATCGTGGAGCACAACGGCTACGCGTATTCCACGCCGACCACGCGCCAGTCGGCGCTGGCGCGGCTGGCGGACAAGGCCTACGCCTACGGGATCCCTGGCGTGACGGTCGACGGCAACGACGTGGTCGCGGTGTACGAGGTCACGCGGACCGCCGTCGCGCGCGCGCGGGCAGGGGAGGGGGGCACGTTGATCGAGGCCGTCACGTATCGGCGGCGTGGCCATGCGCAGCATGATGACCAGCGCTATCAGTCGACGGACGAGATCGCCCGGTGGGAAGCCAACGATCCCATCGATCGGTACGTGGCGCAGGTCACGCGCGCGGGATGGGTGGGATCGTCGGAGCTCGAGGGGATCGACCGGCGAGTGCAGGCGGAGATTGATCGGGCGCTGGAGGAGTGCGAGGACGATCCGCTGCCGTCGCCGGAGTCGGCGCTCACGGACGTGTACGTGACGCCGTCGGTCACCGAGGAACTGTGGTTCCGGAGGCTCAATGCCTGAAGTGACGTATCTCGAGGCCCTGCGGCAGGGGATGTGGGAGGAGATGGAGCGGGACGACCGCGTCTTTCTCCTCGGGGAGGACATCGGGGTCTACGGGGGCGCCTTCAAGGTCACCGACGGATTCCTGGAGCGGTTCGGCCGCGACCGCGTGATCGACACGCCCATCAGCGAGGCGGCGATCGTGGGAGCGGCGGCCGGCGCGGCGCACATGGGACTGCGCCCCGTGGCGGAGATGCAGTTCATCGACTTCATCTCGTGCGCGTACGACATGCTCACGAATTACGTGGCCACGGCGCGGTACCGCGCGGGGCTGTCGACGCCCATCGTGGTGCGCGGCCCGTCCGGCGGCTACGTACGCGGCGGCCCGTTCCACTCGCAGATGCCCGAGGCGGCGTTCTTCCACACGCCCGGTCTCAAGCTCGTGTGCCCGGCGACGGCTCGGGACGCCAAGGGGCTCATCAAAGCGGCCATC
>JAOTWJ010000107.1 GCA_029862925.1 Gemmatimonadota bacterium | reverse complement strand
CGAATCGGTACGGCTCGCGCCGCCCCAGCTCCACGCGCGCGATGGCCCGCTGGGTGCGCAGCGGGATGGGTCCAATGGACGCGTTATTGAGGTAGCAATGCTCGGCCGTCCACGGGAACTCGGTGGCGCGGGTCGTGACGAAGGGAAACTCGGTCACGGCGGGGGCGGTGGCAGGGCCGGATCGGGCGGACATGCGGGATAAGGTAGCAGCGTGGCGGCCGGCGGGCCCGGGCAGGTCGGGCCAATCCCCGTGCTCGTTCTCCGGCACCCTGCTAGGTTATGTCACGGACACCTCTGCAACGGCGGGAGGGGGAATGGCAACGCGGAAGTTCACGCTGGTCTTGGGCGGCGGCGGCATGCGCGGCCTGGCGCACGTCGGGGTGCTCAAGGCCCTGGACGAGCACCGCATGTTGCCGCAGGAGATCGTGGGCTCAAGCGTCGGGTCGCTCGTGGCCGCGGCGTGGTGCGCCGGCATGAGCATCGCCGAGATGGAGGACCTCACGCTCCAGCTGCACCGGCGCGACCTGTTCCAGATCGCGCACGCGGACATGGCGCTCAAGCGCATGCAGTCGCCGGGCCTCTACCTCACCGAGCCGCTGGCGCACTTCACGCGGGGACTCCTCGGCAGCATCACGTTCGACGAGCTGGAACGCCCGCTGCTCGTCAATACGGTGGACGTGAACACGGGCACGCAGATCTTCTGGGGCAGTCCCGGCCTCAGTCACGTGCCCGTGGCCGACGCGGTGATCGCCTCCTGCGCCATGCCGGGCTTCTTTCCGCCGTTCGCGGTCGACGGCCGCTACTGCGTGGACGGCGCGGCCACGGCCAACCTGCCGGTGCATCCGGCCGCCCGGCCGGATCGCGACCTGGTGATCGCGGTGGACGTGAGCGCGCGCGGCCGCTCCGGGCTGCGGCTGCAGGAGAAGGGCTTCGCCGTCGTCTGGACCCGCGCCATCGAGATCGGGATTCAGCGGATGGACGAGACCGCGCTGCGGCACTGGCGGCGGCCGCCGCTGCTCCTGATCCGTCCCAAGGTGTGGCATGTGCACCTGCTCTCGTTTCACCACAACGCCGAGCTGGTGGAGGAGGGCTACCGGGCCGCCCACGCGGTGCTGGACGCGCCACACGGGCTGCCGGCGGCCGACGCCGTCGGCGTCTACCCGCGGAAGCGCGTGCGGGTCGTCGTGGATCAGGAGCTGTGTATCGGGTGTGGGGCGTGCGTGCGGTGCGCCGGCGAGCAGTTCTACCTCGACGGCAACGGGAAGGCCGTGCCCAAAGACGCGACACCTACCTGGTCACCGGTGGACGGGCTCTGCATCCTGCAATGTCCGACAGGGGCGATTGCGGTGGAGAAGCCGTGAAACGTGAAACGTGAAACGGTGGCTTCAACCCCGGGCTGATCACCTTGGCAGGTTAGCCACTCGACGGACGTTTCACGTTTCACGTTTCACGTTTCACGCCTACACCACCTGCATCGCGTGCAATCGGCCGTACATCCCGCCCGCGGCGACCAGGTCCTCATGTGACCCTTCCTCCACGATGCGGCCGGCGTCGAGCACGATGATGCGGTCGGCGCGGGCCACGGTGGCGAGCCGGTGCGCAATCACCAGCACCGTGCGGCCTTCCAACAGCCGACCGATCGCCTCCTGCACCTCGCGTTCCGCTTCCGCGTCGAGCTGGGCCGTCGCTTCGTCGAGAATGAGAATGGGTGGATCGCGGAGCAGGGCCCGCGCGATCGCGATGCGCTGGCGCTCACCGCCCGAGAGCCGGCTGCCGCGCTCACCCACGACGGTGGCGTAGCCGGCCGGGAGTCGCGTGATGAAGCCGTGCGCGTTGGCGGCACGCGCGGCGGCCTCCACCTCGACGTCACTCGCGCCGGCGCGGTCGCCATAGGCGATGTTTGCCCGCACCGTGTCGTTGAATAGCACCGGATCCTGGCTCACGATCCCCAGGGCGCGGCGCAGGCTCCGCCGGTCGAACGCGACCAGCGGCACGTCGTCCGCCAGGACCGTACCCCGCGTGGGCTCGACGAATCGGGGGAGCAGGTCCACCAGGGTGGACTTCCCCGCCCCCGAGGGACCCACGAGGGCGACGACCTCGCCGCGTGCGACCCGGAGGCTCACGCCGCGCAGCGCCCAGCGGTCGGCCCCGTAGCGCACCCAGACATCGCGCAGCTCGACACGGTCCGGGCGGGCGGGAAACGGCCGGACGACGGCGGCATCGTCGGCTTCCGCCGGGGCGTCCAGCACCTCGAACACGCGGTCGGTGGCGGCGACCGACTCGGCGAGCAGCGCCGGGAACTGGGCCAGCGCTTTCATGGGTGACAGCATCCGCAGCGCCACGGCGACGAACGTGACGAACAGCTCCGGCCGGAGCGCGCCGCCCGCGCCGCCGGTGCCGCTGGCCACCAGCAGCACCACGAGGGCGGCGGCGCCGAGCGTCTCGCTGAGCGGGCTCGCGAGCAGGGTGAGCCGCTGCGCGCCGAGCGTGCTGTGGCGCGCGCGCTCGGCGGCGCCGTCGAACTGGCGCCGCTCGCCCGCTTCGCCCGCGTAGGCCTTCACGACACGCGCGGCCGCCGCCGACTCGACGGCCACGGCGGCGAGGTCGCCCCGCGCCGCCGCGGCGCGCGCGGCGCGGCGGCGCACCGCCCGCAGGAGCGGCCGCATACCCAGCGCCACCGTAGGCACTACGAGCAGGGCGACCAGCGCCAGCCGCCAGGAGAGCGCGAACAAGAGCGCCAAGTAGACGACCACGAGCACCGCGTTCCGCATCGCGTGCCCGAGCCCGTGCACCGCGCCGCGCGCCTGCTCGGCGTCGGCCACGACCCGCGCCGCCAGCTCACCACCGCGCGTCGCCCCGAAAAACGGCAGCCCGAGCCGCTGGACGTGCGCAAACAGCCGTGTGCGCAGATCGCGCACGACCCCTTCCTGCACCACGCTGTTCGCGTACCCCGCCCCGAACAGACAGACGTTCTTGAGCGCGATGGTGCCGGCAATCAGCAGCAGGACCACGGTGAGCGCCGCCTGCGGCTCCAGCGGCCCGAGCCAGTCGCCCACGAGCGTCTTCAGCACGCGCTCCGCCGCGCTCGGCGCCTGCGCCAGGGCGGAGCCCGCCCCAAACAGCAGCCGCAGGAACGGGATCAGCAGGGAGAACGTGAACGCGTCGAACACCGACGCGAGCGCCCCCAGCGCGAGGCCCGTGACGAACACGCGGCGATACGGGCGCAGCCCGGCCAGCAGCCGACCGGCGGACTGCACCTCAGACTCCGCGCGGCGTGAGCAGGGCAACCGGCAACACGATTTCTTCCGGCGTCACGCCGCCGTGCAGAAAGGCCCCGCGGTAGCGCGCCTGATACTCGCGCAGCTTGGTGGGATAGACGAAGAAGGCGTCGCCGGTCGCGAGCAGCAGCCGTACGCCGAGCCGCGCCCTGGGCAGCCCCCACGCGGGCAGGTCCTGCACGGTGATGGCCGCATCCGGGTTCTCGGCGCGGAGATCCTCGCCGAACTTGTAGCGCAGGTTCTGCGTCGCGTCGCGCTTGGCGAACACCGTGGCCGGTGAGTGGCAGTGGATGGAGCCGTGGTCGGTCGTCACGATCACCGGCACGCCGCGGCGGTGCGCCTCGCGCAGCGACCGTGTGAGCGCCGAATCCTCGAACCACGTGCGGGTGAGACTCCGGAGCGCGGTCGTGTCGCGCGCCACCTCATAGAGAATGGCGTTCTCCGAGCGCCCGTGCGTGAGCTGGTCGATGAAGTTGAACACCAGTGCCGTGACGCCCGGCTGGGCCAGATGGCTCGGCAACTGGCGAATCAGTTCCTCCCCCTCCACCGCCGTCGAGAGCTTGGCATATCGCACGGGCACGTCGGCGCCCAGCAGTTCCCGCAGCTGCTCGGTGAGCAGTTCCGCTTCGTGCTGGTTGAGGCTCTCGTCGTCGCGGTCGCCCCACCACTTGGGGTGGCGGCGCTGGATCTCCAGCGGGAACAGCCCGCTGAAGATGGCATTGCGAGAATACGGGGTCGCGGTCGGGAGGATGGAGTAATAGTGCGAGACCTCGACATCGAACCGCTCAGTGACCATCCCCTTGAGCACCTCCCACTGGTCGAGCCGGAGACAGTCCACGACCACGAACAGCGCGGACCCGTTCTGGCGGAGGACCGGCGCGAGGAACTCGCTCACGACGTCCACGGACAGCGGCGGCCGGTCGCCCTCGGGGTCGGCGAGCCACTTGGGATACGTGGTCGCGATGAACTTGGCGAAGTCGGGCCGGAGACTGCTTTGCAGGGTCTGCTGCGCCTCGCGCAGTCCGCCCTGCTCGCCCTGCGACAGCCGCACCTCCCACTGCGCCAGTTCGGCCACCATGTCGATCCACTCGCGCCAGCCCATCGGCTGGCCGCGCCGCGATTCCAGTTCGCGAAACCGGGCCACGAAGTCGCGGGCCAGCCGCTGCTCGCGGATGCGGTCGCCTTCGATCAGGCGGGTGACGACCGTGAGCACCTGGCGCGGATTCACCGGCTTGACGAGGTAGTCTTGCAGCTCGATCCCGATCGCGTCGCGCATGGTGTCCGCTGCTTCGCTCTTGGTCACCATGACGATCGGCACCGACGGGTCGATGGTGCGGACCTCGTCCACCAGCTCGAGCCCGCGCTGGCCGGGCATCTGCTCGTCGAGCAGGATCACGCCGTAGCCCTGCCGGCGGAGCAGCGCGAGGGCGTCGTCGCCGTTGGCGGCGCGCTCGACTGCAAAGCCGTGTTCCTGGAGGAACAGGGCGTGCGCCTCGAGCAATTCGATTTCGTCGTCCACCCAGAGAACGGTGCGGGGGCGTGTCATGGCCGAAAGCTAGCGGCCCGCCGGCCCGCGCAGCAACGCGCTGGCCGACGCCCGCGCCCGGGTTACATTCGCGCCATGCCCGGCCCCCGCGTGCTGCTCGTCCGGTTCGGCGCGCTTGGCGACGTGATCCTGACAACCCCGCTGCTGCGGGCCATCCACCGCCGCTATCCGGACGCGGCGGTCACCGTGGTCACCAAAGCCGCGTACGCGCCCGTGCTCGCCGCCTCGCCCGCGGTGCAGGGCGTGGAGCCGTTGGCCGACGGCGACGACCTGCGCGCGCTGGCGCGTCGCCTGCGCGCGATGCACTGGGACCACCGGCTCGACCTGCACGGCAGCCTGCGGAGCCGGCTGCTGCGGCTGCTGGTGGGCGGCCGCTGGCGCACGTGGCGCAAGCCGCGGCTCCAGCGAGCCGCGCTCATCTGGGCGGGGGTGGACACGTTCCGGCCGCCGGTGCCGACCGCCGAGCGATACTTCGCCGCGGCACGCGCGCTGGGCGTGGAACCCGACGGCGGCCCCGCGGAGGTCCACGTGACGGCAGCCGACGCGGCGCGGGCGCGGGCCGTGGCCCCGCCGGGCGCCTACGTGGCGGTCGCCCCCGGCGCCCGGCACGCCACCAAGCGGTGGCCGCCGGCCCACTGGCGCGCGCTCGCCGCGCGCCTGCGGGCGGACGGACTCGCGGTGGTGGGTGTCGGCACGGAGGCGGAGCGCGCGCTGCTGCCGGACCCTGAGGTCGTCAACGGCTTCGGGCTCGGGCTCGGACCGACGGCCGCGCTGCTGCACGGGGCGCGGGCCGTGGTGGCGCACGATTCGGGACTCATGCATCTGGCGACGGCGGTCGGCGCACCCGTGGTGGCGCTGTTCGGTCCCACGGTGCCGGCGTTCGGCTACGCGCCGTACCGGGCGCGCGGTCTGGTGGTGGAGACCGCCCTGCCGTGCCGACCGTGCTCGGCGTTCGGGCGTGCCCACTGCCCGATGCGGCATCACCGGTGCATGATTGAGATCACGCCGGCGCGGGTGGCGCGCGCGGTCACCGGGATGGTGGCATGACGGAGGTGGAGCAGCGGCTCCTCGGGGCGCTCGCCGCGGAAGCGCGGGGGCCCAGGCGCAACGGGATCTTCGCGCTCTGGCTGTTTGCGCGCGTGGCGGAGACGGCCCTCACGCCCACGACCGTGAGCCCGCGCCATCATCGGAAGCGGGTCGAGCTGCTGCAGCGACGGCTGAGCAGCGTGTCGGTGCCGCCGCCGCTGCGCCGCGCCCTCACCGGCGCCCTCCGCCTGCTGGCCGAGGGGACGCCGGAGGCGGCCGCGCTCGCGCTGCACCACCTCGTCGCGCCGGCGCGGGAAACGGTGGGACCGGGCGCGGCGGACGCCCTCGTGCTGGCGGCCCAACGGGGCCGTCGCACGGCGGCCAGCAGGGAGCGTGCATGAGCAAACAGCGTCGCATCCAGCGACCGTCACTCCAGAACCTGATGCGGCAGGTGGACGCCCAGACCCCGGGCGCCCCGTCGCCCGACACCGTCCCGACCGGTTTCCCCTCGATCGACCGCCTGTTGGGCGGCGGCCTCCGGCGGCGGGACCTGATCGTGGTGGGCGGGGACGTCGGCGTCGGGAAATCGGCCTTCGCGCTGGCCCTCGCGCTGCGCACGGCGCACGCGGGCCACACGGTCGTGTTCTTCTCCGGAGAAATGGACGAGGACCGCCTGCTCGAGCGCGCCCTCGCCATCGAGGGCCGTGCCAAGATCGACGACCTGCGGTCCGCCACCCTCACCGAGGAGCGGCGCGCCGCCATCGGTGCGGCGGCGATCAAGCTGCGGGATCTGCCGCTCGTGGTCTATCCGCTCACCGGTGAGGGCGTCGACGAGGTGCTCGAGCCCGCCTGGGGCCACCAGCCGGCGCTGCTCGTGGTGGACTACCTGCAGCTGCTGCCGCCGCCCCGCAGCCGGTCTACAAGGGACGAAGACGCCGCGGAGACGCTGCGCACGCTCAAGGCCCTCGCGCTGTCGCGCCACATCGCCTGCCTCACTGTCGCCCAGTTGGGCGTCCCGCGCACCGCCCGCAGCGACCGGCGTCCGAACCTCGACGACTACGGCACGCTCGGTGCCGTGAAACAACACGCCGACATCATTTTGAGCCTGTACCGCGAGGAGATGGACAACCCGGGCGGCGGCGTCGAAGGCGCCACCGAGCTGATCGTCAACAAGAACCGCAACGGCCCCACCGGCTTCGTGGATCTCTACTTCTACCAGCAGTGGATGCGGTTCGAAGACATGCTGGACCCGGACAGATAACAGGCCACGGGAGAACGGGAGGTGGCGACGCCCTCACGTCCTCACGTCCTCACGTTTCTCCCGCCTGCCCCTCACCCACACCACCGCTCCCAGCACGATCGCCATCGCGACCAGGGTCCGCGCCGTGAGCGGCTCGGCGAGCACGAGCCACCCCAGGAACACCGCCACCACGGTATTCACGTAGCTGTGCGTGCCGAGCACGGTGGGCGGGAGGTGCCGCAACAGGTAGACGTAGCTGCTGTACGCGACCAGCGACCCGAACACGATGAGGTAGGCGAGCGCGCCGATCCCGCGCGGCGACAGGTGCATGGCGCTCCATTCGCCGGCGGCGGTGCCCACGATCACGAGTGCGATCCCGCCCGCGAGCATCTGCAGCGCCGAGTTGACGTACGGTCCCGACTGCGTGGGCTGGCGCGTCGAGTAGACCGATCCCAGCGCCCACAGCGCCGCTCCGGTGGTCAGCGCGACCGGCCCGCGCCAGTCGGCGTCGCGCAGCGCACCCAGGTCCTCGCCCACGAGCAGCATCGTGCCGCCGAAGCCCACCAGGAGGCCCGCCACCTGCCGGAGCGTCGGGCGGGCGGGACTGCCGGGGATGACCGCATCGAACAGCGCGAGCCAGAGGGTGACCGTCACCACGAAGATCGCGGCAATCCCGGACGGCGTGTACTGCTCGGCCCACACCACGAGCCCGTTGCCGCAGAACAGCAGCAGCAGGCCCACGACGGCGTTGGTGCGCCAGTCGCGGCCGCGCGCGGGGAGGCGATGCCCCAGCAGCCGCGCGACCACCAGCAGGACGGATCCGGCGACGACGAACCGGAGCCCCGCGAACAGGGCCGGCGGCAGCTCCTGCACGCCGATGCGGATGGCGAGATACGTCGACCCCCAGATGACGGAGACGACGAGGTAGGCCACCAGCACGCGGCCCGCGAGGGGCGCCGCGCTGGGAGGCGCTGCCGGCGTGTGGGGACCGGACGTGGCTAGCGGGGCTGGGCGGCCGGGTCGGGGACGGCGCCGATGACGGACAGCACCGTCCCCCCGTCGGCGCCCGGGCGGATCATGATCCACACGGGCCGGCCGTCGGGCCGGCGCGCGTGCAGAGTCACGGCGCCGCGCATGTCGGGCACGTCACCGCGCAGCTGCCAGCCGCCGCTCACCAGTGCCGCGCGATACCAGTTGGCCACCGAATCGGGCGGCAGGGCGACCACGGCGGCCGCCTCGACCGCATCGGGCCCACCTTCGGCCCCCAGCACGCGGGCCCCCGGCATGACCGGAATCCCGCTGAGCGCATGCAGCGGCACCGAGTCGCGGGCGGTCTCGGCCGCCTCGCGCCCGCCGTCCCCGCAGGCCAGCACGGCGAGGACGATCAGCGCGGTCGGAACGCCGCGGCTCCGGGACGATCTGGCAACGGGCATGGCGGGCGAAGGCTACATTGCCAGGGAAGCCCGGGCAAGCGGCGCGCGCCCTCGCAGGGCCGTCGGGGGTCCTCTATATTTTTACAGGTTGGGCGCTTGGGACCTTTCGCAGGACGGGGACGGCGAGCTCATGGCCGGTCACAGCAAGTGGAAGCAGATCAAGCACAAGAAGGCGGCTGCCGACGCCAAGCGCGGGGCCAGGTTCACCAAGCTCATCAAGGAAATCACGATCGCCGCCCGCGAGGGGGGCGGTGACCCGGCGGCCAACGCGCGGTTGCGTACCGCCATCGATGCGGCGAAGGCGGGCAACATGCCGGCCGACAACATCGACCGCGCGGTCAAGAAGGGCACGGGTGAATTGGAGGGCGTGCAGTACCAGGAGGCGATGTACGAGGGGTACGGGCCCGGCGGCGCCGCCATCCTGCTGCAGGTCACGACGGACAACCTCAACCGGACCGTGGCGGAGATCCGCCACCTCTTCTCACGCCACGGCGGCAACCTCGGGAGCCAGGGCGCGGTGGCGTGGATGTTTGAGAGGAAGGGCGAGATGTACCTCGATGCCGGGCGCTACGACGAGGACGCGGCGCTCGAGGCGGCACTCGAGGCCGGGGCCGAGGACCTGCGTCGCGACGGTGACCAGTTCGTGATCACCACCGATCCGAGCGCGCTGCACCAGGTGCTGGACGGGCTCCGGGCCACCGGGGTGGAGCCGCAGGACCCCGAGATCACGCTCCTCCCCACGAGCACCGTGCGGGTCGAAGGCGCGGACGCCGAGAAGCTGCTGCGACTCATGGAGGCGGTGGAAGACCACGACGACGTCTCCAAGGTCTACAGTAACTTCGACATCGACGCCGACACGCTGGCGGCGGTCGGCGGGTGACGCGGCGCGTGCTGGGGATCGACCCCGGCACCGCGGTGACCGGGTACGGCGTCATCGAGCCGCTGCCGAACCGACTCGGCCGGCTCGTGGAGTGCGGGGTGCTGCGCACGCGGGCGCGGGCCCCTCTGCCCGAACGGCTCGACACCCTGTTCACGGGGGTCGTGGAACTGCTCGCGACGCACCAGCCCGAGGTGGTCGCCGTCGAGGGCATTTTCTACGCGAAGAATGTGCGGACGAGCCTGACCATGAGCCACGCCCGCGGCGTCATCCTGCTCGCCGCCGTGCAGGGCGGAGCCACGGTGGTGGAGCTGCCGCCCGCGGTGGTGAAGAAGGCGGTCGTGGGCCGGGGACGCGCAACCAAGGGACAGGTGGCGTACATGGTGCAGCAGCTGCTGCGGCTCCAGAAACCGCCGGCGCCGGCCGACGCGGCGGACGGCGTGGCTATCGCGCTCGCCCATCTCCTGCTCCGGGGCCGCCGCCGATGATCGCCGCCGTGCACGGTACCGTGGTGAGCCGCACCGGCGACCGCGTGGTCGTGACCACGCCCGGCGGCGTGAGCTACGAGCTGGCCGTGCCGCTGGGCGTGCTCGAGCGCCTGCCCGCCGACGGCGCCACCGTCGACCTCCGGACCGTGCTCGTGGTGCGCGAAGACGGCTGGGCGCTGTTCGGCTTCGATCGCGAGCACGAACGCCAGGTGTTCCAGCGCGTCCTGAGCGTGAGCGGCATCGGCCCGCGTATCGCCCTGGCGCTGCTGTCCACGCTCGGCGGCACGCGGGTGGCGGCGGCGCTCACCGGCGGCGACCTGGCCTCACTGTGCACGGT
>JAOTWJ010000106.1 GCA_029862925.1 Gemmatimonadota bacterium | reverse complement strand
CGCCGGGTCGAACGCCGGGAACGAGCGGATCTGTCCCGGGACCGCCGCGAGCTGCAGCAGGAGGTCGTTGGGATCGATGAAGATCCAGTCCCGTGCCTGTGCTGCCGCCGCGATCGCCGCGTTGAATGCCGCCACGGAGCCGAACAGGTTCAGCATCTCCGTGTCGGTGACCGCGTTCGCGTCGGTGCAGTCGAGCACGGCGGGGACCACGTTCTGCGGCGGCAACTGGCCGGCCACGACCGAGTCCCTCCGGGCGTTGGCCAGGGCGAATACCGTGGCGCCGACCGGGAACGGAACGGAGGTGAATGCCGTATCCGACGTGTTGGGAATGGGAGTGAACGGCAGACAGTTGTTGTTGACGTCGAAGAAGTTGAGCGGGGCGGAGGCGGCGTCGTACTGCAGCTCGACGCCTTTCCACACGCGGCCCTGGGTCAGATAGGGCGCCAAGCCGACCTGCACGACCCCGATGATCACCCCGCCCTCAATCGTGCCGTAACTGTCGAGGGCGTCCATCATGGCCGTATAGCGGGTCGTGAACGTCGCCGGGGCGGTCACCAGCGCTGGGTTTCCGGGGTTGGTGGCGCTGAGCACCGAGCCGAGCGCGTCGTTGTTGCCGATCCAGATCGTCACGAATGTCGGCTGGACGTCCCGCGCGGCCTCGACCTGCGTGCGCCCGCCGAGGAGGAACGTCTTGAAGACGTCGGTCGCGCTGGGAACGATCGACGGGTCGAAATAGTCGTACGTCGTAATGACTTCGGCCCCAGGGACCGCCACGTTGTTGAGACGCTCCGGCACGCTCGGGTTGCGGAACGCGCACCCGCCCGGCACCGCGGGGCCCACCCGCGTCTGCGTGAAGATGTTCGTATACGGCGCGGGGCAGCCCGGCCGGTTGAGCAACGGTGTGTTGAATTCCGTGCCCATCTGCCCGGCCAGCAGGTTGGCATACGACAGGAGCTGCACGCTGTCGTTGATGCCGCCGGACTGGAACCCCGCCGTGATGCTGTTGCCGAACGCCACGTAGCGCGCGAACAACGGAGCCACGAGGTCCGGGTTGTCGGTCGGTGGCTGCAACGTCTCGTTGTCACACGCCCCGAACAGGACCGCCAGCGCGAGTGGGGCGAGAATGCGAAGTGGCTTCATGGCTCAGAACCCCGCCGTCAGGGTAACGCCCAACAGGTGGGCCTTGAACTCGTAGAGACCGTTGTTCAGATCCAACGTCGGCTGCTCGCCCGAGGGGAACTCGGCCGTGCGCCCGCGCCGATCCATCTGCGACAGATACTGGTAGGCCACATCGGCGCGGAGCTTGTCGCTGAAGGCGTAGCCCAGCCCGACCGTGAACTCGTTGCGCTTGCCCTCGGGCAGCAGCGGCGTCACGACCTCCGCCGGGGCAGCGGCGGTGTGAAAAATGTACCCGCCGCGCACCGCGAGCTTACTCGAC
Source organism: Gemmatimonadota bacterium (assembly GCA_029862925.1). Taxonomy (GTDB): domain Bacteria; phylum Gemmatimonadota; class Gemmatimonadetes; order Gemmatimonadales; family GWC2-71-9; genus JAOTWJ01. The sequence goes on along the minus strand of JAOTWJ010000106.1, from coordinate 8,800 downwards.
GTGGCCCAGTCGATGCCGACGCGCACGCCGTGCGTGTTCTTGTAGTTCTCGACCGTCACGCTGCTCAACTGGGGGTTGGCGAAGTTCACGGGCAGCTCGTTGAACAGCGACCAGTGGACCCAGTTGTAGTCGACCAGCAGCAGCAGGCCCGGCCGCACCGTGAAGGCGACGCCGGCCGTGAGCTGGTCGGGAAGCGTGACACCGGCCGCCACGTCCTGGTCGACGAGCGGGCCGGCGGTGAACGCGCTGGACACCACGCTGTCGAGCGGGGTGCCGGCGGGGACGCCAAACGGGTTGGCGGGCGGGAGATTGATGCCCGTCGCCACGCGGGTGAACTCCACGGTGCCCTCGTAGCGCATCGAGATCCGGGTCATGTACCGCAGGCCCAGGGCGATGCGGTCGTGCAGCTGGTAGGTCAACCCGAAATGCCCCCCGACGCCGGTGCCCTTGCCATCCAGCATGCCGTTGGCGAAGTCGGTCATGGGAGCGATGCCGAGCTGCCCGAACGTGATGCCCGGCAGCGCCGTCTGCTCTGAGAGGTCCACGCGCTGCGTCAGCGTCACGTGCCCGAGCACGAAGTCCACGCCCGCGCCCAGCTCGAGCCGGGGATGCGGCTTGAACGCGAGGGTCGGCTGCACGTAGATGTTGCGCAGATCGTTGTCGTACCCGGCAAACCGTCCGGCGAACGTGGTATCCCACTTGGTGCCGAGCCCGTAGGGTACGAACACGCCCAGGCCCACCGCCAGCCGGTCGGTGGCGTAGGTGATGAACCCGTGCGGCACCGGGATCGCGCCGTTCGCCAGGTCGTCCTTCGTGCCGGTGAGATCGTCGGTGAAGCCGCCGAACGCGTCGATCACCGTGACGCCGGCCGAAATCGTCCAGCCAGTACGGCCGAACAGGCCCGCGGGATTGTAGAACATGGCGGATCCGTCAGGGCAGGAGGCCGCGACCCCGGCACCGCCGCGTCCCATCACGCAGGTGCCGTGCTCGTTGACCTGAAAGCCCTGCGCACCCGCCGTCGATGCCGCCGCCACGCTGCCGGCGAGCACCGCGATAAAGACAACGGACTTGCGCATGTCAACTCCACTTGAGTGGGATACCGCGAGGTCCCGAACCGGGCCTCGGACCGATCAGCGTCAGCCCCGGGGGCGGGGCCGCGTGAACCTAAATGGCTCAGGGCGGCACTTCAATGGCGCCGGCGGAAGAGGTCTCGATCGCCCAGTGATTTGTTCGGATATCGAGGTGCACGCCCGGGTTGGAGCAGTATACCGTGACGCTGGGGTAGCGTCAATGCACACAACGGGTTAGGTGAGTCCGGCCGGGCGCAGCAGTTCGCGGTCGTAGGCGGCGAAAATCTCCTGGCGCGAGATCAGCCCGAGCAGCCGTCGGCCGCCGGCGGCGTCCACGACGGGCAGCGTGTGGGTGCCATGCACACCGAGCCGCTGGAGTGCCGTGCGCAGCGAGTCGGAGGGCGTGACGGGCTCGACCTCCGCATTGGCGATGTCGGCTGCCACGAGCACCGGGGCGAGCGAGTCCATCTGCGCCAACACGGCGCGGAGGTCGTTGTAGGTGAGCATGCCGACGAGCTGCTGCTCGGCGTTCAGCACGGGGAACTCGGTCTGCGGGGTCTGGGCGACCGCTTCGAGGATCTCCGGCACCGACGCATCCTCGGCAATGGCGTACGGCGAGCGCTGGTAGGCACGCTCGACGGTGAGGCGTTCCAGCACCGAGGCGTCGCGGCCGTGCTCGATCCGCTCGCCGCGGCGGCGTAGCCACTCGGAGTAGATCGACTCCGGGTTCGCCTGCTTCGCCGTGATGTACGCGATGGCCACGCACAGCATGATGGGGAGAATCAGGGCGTAGTCGGCGCTCATCTCGAAGACGATCATGATGGCGGTGAGCGGCGCGTGCGTGCTTCCGGCCACGAGCCCGGCCATGCCCGCCAGGGCGAACGCTTCGGGCTGAATGGCGAACGTCGGCAGCAGCTCCGCGGCTCCCAGGGCGAGGCCGCCCCCCAGCGTGGCACCGATGAAGAGCGCCGGTGTGAACACGCCGCCCGCGCGGACCGCGGCAATGGCGAACGCGGTCGCAACGAGTTTTGCGAACGCCAGGGCAATCAGGAAGACCGCCCCGCGCTCGGCGATCATGCCCAGCGAGAGCGACTCGTGCCCGCGGCCCCAGAGATCGGCGCGGAACACGATATCGAGCGCACCGATCACGAGCCCCGCAATCAGAATCTGCGTCCAGCGGCTCCGGGCGCGGTTCAGGAGATCGCCTGCGCGGTAGACGCTCGTCGTGTAGATCACGGCCACGATGCCGACGGCGATGCCGAGGCCCGCATACAGCGGCAGTTCCCACGGCGACCCCATGGCGTATTCGGTGGGGATCTCGATGACCGGCGAGTTCCCAAACACGGCGCGCGAGATTACGGCCGCGACGACCGAAGCGACGAGCACGGGAGGGAACGCCCCCACGCTGAAGCTGCCGAGGATCTTCTCGAGGGCGAAGAACACGCCCGCGATCGGCGCATTGAAGGCTGCCGAAATGCCGGCCGCCGCTCCGCACGCGACAAGCAGGGTCATGCGCTGGCCGCCCGAGCGGAACGTCCGTCCGATGCGGGAGCCCAGGGCCGATCCCGCCACGGCGACGGGACCCTCCGCACCCACGGCGCCCCCGGTGCCGATGAGCACGCCGGCGGCCGCGGTCTTGAACGCGACGGCGCGCCCGTTCAGGTGGCCGCCGCGCTTGGCCACCGCCCGCATCACATCGGGGATGTTCTCGCCGTCGGAGTCGCGGGCGCCATACTTCACCAAGGCGTATGCCACTGCCAGACCGAGCAACACGACCAGCCCGATCGAAAGCTGCCCCAGGCCGGTGAGGCGGGACGCGGTGGTCAGTGCCGCCGCCTGGGTGAGGTCGATCAGGCGGTAGAACAGGATGACCGCGACGCCGACGGCGACTCCGATGACCAGGGCAAAGCCGAGCAGGACGGTGCTCTCATCCAGGTGGGCGCCACGCCGGATCAGCGCGAGCGCCCGGCCGCGGAGCCGCTGACCGATGGATACGAGCTTGGGTGGCAACGAGATACGCGACATGCGCGGCAGGAAGATATACGCCGGTCCAGTACCCGTCACCCCGGCGGCACGCTGGGTGACTTTGCGGATTTCCTCACGCTGTCTTCACGAGTGGCGTTGTAGGATTTGCGTGGAATGAGAACCGTTCCCAACGACGCGACGATCGGGGTCGGCCAGCGCTACGTCCGCGTGGCGCTCGTCGGCCAGCCGAACGTCGGCAAGAGCAGCGTGTTTCGCCGCCTGACCGGGCGCTACACGACCGTGTCGAATTTTCCCGGTACCTCGGTGGAATTGGTGCGGGGCCACGCCCACCTCGACTGGGTGGCGGTCGAGGTCACCGATACCCCGGGCCTGCACGCGCTGCTGCCGTCGAGCGACGAGGAGCGGGTCACCCGCCGCATGCTGGTGGACGGCGGCGCGGATGTCATCGTCCACGTCGTCGACGCGAAGAACCTCCCGCTGCAGCTGCCCCTCACGCTCCAGTTGCTCGAACTCGGCCGCCCCCTCGTGCTTGCCCTGAACATCATGGACGAAGCCGAGCGTGTGGGGATGCGGATCGCGCACGGTTTGCTGGCCGAGCGGCTCGGCGTGCCGGTCGTTGCGGTGGTCGCGGTCGAGGGGCGGGGCATCGAGGATCTGCGTCGCGCGATCATCCACCAGGTCACGGCGCCGCTGGCCCCCGTCCCCCACTACGCCAACGGGGTGCGGGAAGCGATCGCGCAGATTGAAGCGCAGCTCGAGGGTGCCTATCCGACCGACCGGATGGGAATCGCGGCGCTCGTCCTCCAGGGCGACGAGGAGATCCTCGAGATGGTTGCCGCCGCCGAGCCCGACGGTGGCACGGCGGCACGGGCGCTCGCCGCGCGGCTCGCGGCGGGATTCGGTGCGCCGGCCCCGTACCGCGTGGCCGTCGAGCGCCAGCGGGCGGCGGAGGAGCTCCTCCGAGGGGTGGTCGAGGTCGCCGAAGACGAGACGGTCCGCTGGGCCGACCGGCTGGGCCGCCAGCTCAGCCGTCCCCTGTTTGGCGTCCCGGCTCTGATCCTCGTGCTCTACGTCGGTCTTTACCTGTTCGTCGGTCGTTTGGGCGGCGGGGTCGTGGTGGACTGGCTCGAAACCTCGGTCTTTGAGCGCTGGATCAACCCGCAGCTGGAGCGGCTCTTCCAGGGCATCCCGTGGCCCTCGGTGCGGGCCCTGTACGTGGGCGAGTATGGGATGCTCACCCTCGGCGTCCGCTACGCCATGGCGATCGTGCTCCCGATCGTGGGCGCGTTCTTCCTGTTCTTCTCCGTGCTCGAGGACTCCGGCTACTTCCCGCGCCTGGCACTCCTGCTGGACCGAGTGTTCAAGCGGCTCGGGCTCTCCGGCCGGGCGGTCATCCCGATGGTACTGGGCTTCGCGTGCGACACGATGGCGACGATGGTCACGCGCACACTCGACACCAGGCGCGAACGGGTGCTGGCCACGCTCCTGCTCGCGCTCGCCATCCCATGCTCGGCGCAGCTCGGGGTGATCCTGGCCCTCCTCGCCGGAGAGCCGTTGGCGGTGGTCACCTGGCTCGTCGCCGTTACGGGGACCTTCCTGCTGGTTGGGTACGTGGGTGCCCGTGTTCTGCCGGGGGAGCGCCCGACCTTTCAAATGGAAGTTCCGCCCCTCCGGCGGCCCCGTCTGGGGAACGTCCTGCTCAAGACTGTGACGCGCGTGCAGTGGTACTTCCTCGAGGTGCTGCCGCTGTTCCTGCTCGCGAGCATCCTCCTGTGGATCGGTAACCTGACCGGCGTGTGGCAGCTCGTGATCCGCGGCATGGCGCCGGTCGTGGCCGTGCTCGGTCTGCCCGTCGAGACCGCGCAGGTGTTTCTGCTGGGGTTCTTTCGGCGTGATTACGGTGCGGCCGGACTGTTCGATCTGCACCAGATGGGACTCCTCGATCCCGTGCAGATCGCCGTGGCGGGGGTCACGCTCACCCTGTTCGTGCCGTGCATCGCGCAGTTTCTTATGATGGTACAGGAGCGAGGCTGGCGCGTGGCCCTCGCGATGCTTGGCTTCATTACGCCGTTCGCGTTCGGGGTCGGTTTCCTCGTGAATGCGGTGCTGCGGGCGGTGACATGAGTGCCGCCGTCGAGAATGCCATCCGGTGCGGTTACTGCGGCCGGACATTTGCGGAAGACCGGGGGCAGCTGGCGTGCCGCACTTGTCCGCTGGGGGATGCGTGCCGGTCGATCCGGTGCCCGCACTGCGGGTACGAAAACCCGGTGGAGCCTGCATGGCTTCGTACGTTGCGTCGCTGGTGGAGGCGGGATGAATCCGGTCACGTGGCTTCGTAACGGGCTGGGAGCGCTCGTGCCCCGGGTGTGGGGCAAGGAGTGCCCGCGCGGCACCCCGGTACCGGCGCCCGGTCCGTGCGCGGACTGCGACTCGGTCTCGCTGGTGGACCTCGCCGTGCGGGAGCGCGCGCGGGTGAGCTGCCTCGAGGATCCGGGCAGCGCCGCCTCCATTCGCCTCGCGAGCGCCGGTGTGCTCCCGGGCACCACGGTGCGTCTGGTCCAGCGCCGCCCTGTATTCGTCTTGCGCATGGGGTTTTCCGAATTGGCGCTCGATCGCGAGGCGGCGAGCCGCGTGCGCGTGCGGCGGGAGGTCGGGGAGCCCGCCCGGTAACCTGAGGAACGACGATCCTCGTCTGGCGGCGCCATCAGCGTTGGGGTGGCCCCCCTCGCGGCGAGCCCAGGCGTGCTGCATTTTGGTCCGTGCCTTCGCCCGGGACAGGGCCCGGGCGACAGCCGTTTCCCGCTCTCGACGAGGTTCCCATGATCTTCCGGCATCTTCCCGGACGTTCGGCCTTCTCGCTGGCGCTGCTCGCGGTCCTCGTTGCTTCCCCTCCGGCCCTCGGGCAGGGCACGGGCACGATCCAGGGCAGGGTAACTCGACAGGGAGGGACCGAGGCGCTCACCGGGGTGGACGTCTCCATTCCTGGGACCGGCTTTCGCGCGGCGACGGGCACGGATGGGCGCTACGCGCTCCACCGCGTGCCCGCGGGGACGCACACGGTGGCGTTCCGGCTGTTAGGCGCCCGGCCCCGGGACGAGGTGGTCGTGGTGGGAACCGGGGCGACCGTCGTGCTCGATGTGGAGCTGGCACCGGCGCCCGTGCAGTTGGGCGAGATCGTGGTGGAAACCGCGTCGCGGTCCGCGGAGCGCGTCGTGGAGGCGCCGGCCGCGGTTTCGGTGATTCCCCCGGCGGAGGTCCGGGACATTTCCACCACGGGCCAGACGCCGCTCGCCCTCAACAATGTCCCGGGCGTCGACATCGTGCAGAGCGGGATGAACGACTTCAATGTCAACGCCCGCGGGTTCAACTCGTCGCTCAACCGCCGGATTCTGGTGCTGCAGGACGGCCGCGACCTGGCCATCGCATTCCTCGGCTCGCAAGAATGGCCGGCGCTGGCCCTGCCCCCTGAGGCCTTCGCGCGCGTGGAGATGGTGCGAGGCCCCGGCTCCGCCCTGTACGGCGCCAATGCGTTCTCAGGCGTCCTCAACTTCACGACCCCAACGGCCCGCGAAGTCCCCGGGACCCGCCTGACCTTGGCGGGCGGCGAGCTCAGCACGATGCGCGGCGACCTGCACCATGCCGGCGTCGCGGCGGATGGCCGGTTCGGCTACCGCGCGAACATCGGGTACACGCGCAGTGACAGCTGGTCCCGCTCAAGGACCCGGTTCGACGGGACGAGTCTGCAGACGGAGTATGCGTCAGCCACGGATTCCGCGGTCGGGCCGGCCCTCGAGGCCCGCGCGTTGAACGGACAAACCGTCGATTCCACCACCGGGGCTCCGCTGGGCGACCCGGATGCCTTGCAGAACATCTACGGTTCGGCGCGGTTCGACTTCTACGCGCCGGGCGGATCGGTCGTGACCCTGGACGGTGGCGCAGCGCGGGTAGAGAACGAAGTGTTCGTCACCGGCATCGGGCGGGTCCAGGTGACCGAGGCGATCCGGCCCTGGGTACGCCTCACCTGGGCGGCGCCCAACTACAACCTCATGGCGTGGTACTCGGGACGGAACTCGCTCGAGCCGCAGTATTCCCTTGCGGCGGGCCTCCCGCTCGAGGAGAAGTCGACCATCCTGCACGTCGAGGGACAGTACAACCGGGCGTTCCTCGAGGATCGGGCACGCGTGGTGCTGGGCGCGTCGGCGCGCAACTACCGGGTGAACACCGAAAACACGCTCATGAACGCGCTCAACGACGATCGCAGTGACAACTCGTTTGCGGGCTATACACAGGTGGAGTACAAGGTCGTCCCCCAGGTTCGACTCGTCGCGGCGGCCCGCGTGGACAAGGGTGACCTCTACACGACCCAGTTTTCGCCCAAGGGCGCCATCGTCGTGAGCCCCAATGCGGATCACGCGTTCCGGTTCACGGTGAATCGCGCGTTCCAGACCCCCAACTACTCCGAGTTCTACCTGCAAGCCCCGGCCGCGGCGCCCACGGCCAGCCCGGGTCTGCTGGAAGGGGGACTCGAGCAGTACTTCACGGCCGTCCAGGGAGCCCCACTGCCACCGTCCGTCACCGCGGGCCTGAACCTCGACTCCCTGCCGTGGGACTTCTCGGCGCAGACCCTGGCGCTCGCCCTGGGCAACGCGGACCTCGATGTCGAGAAGGTGACCGGGCTCGAGCTTGGGTACAAGGGCACGATCTCGCAGCGCGTGTTCGTCACGGTGGACGCCTACTGGAGTCGGCTCACGAACTTCGTGACCGACCTGCTCCCAGGGGTGAACCCAGCCTACCCCCGCTACCTCCTGACGGACGATCGGGACGTGCGTGCGGTCCTCGATACCCTGGATCAGCGACTGGCTGCCATAGGCCTTCCGGCCAGCCACCCGCTCCGCGCGCCGATCCCAACCCTGGCGGGGGGCTACGATCAGCTCAACGCCCAAGCCGGGCCGCTCCTTGCGACCCTGCCCGACGGTACCCGCGCGATCGTCGTGTCGTACGCCAACGCCGGGAAGGTCACCGAGCGGGGCATCGAGTTCGGCGTGTCCGTCGCCCTCACGGACGAGTTCCGCGTCGAGGGCAGCTACGCGTTGTTCGATTTCGACGTCGATGCGACCCAGACCCAGGCAGGAGATCAGCTCCTCCCCAATACGCCGAAGCATCGGGCGACGGGGGCCATCAGCTATCGGGGCCGGCAGGGACTCGATGCGAGCGTGAGCGCGCGATTCGTCAACGGCTACTCGTGGGCGGCGGGCGTATTCTCGGGGTTCGTGCCGTCGAGCCAGACGGTCAACGCGAGCGCCGGGTACGCGGTGAACAACAACCTGCGCCTGCACGTCACCGGGACCAATCTGCTCGATCAGCAGCGGTTCCACCTCTATGGCGGTTCGGTGATTGGGCGGCGTGTGTTGGGAGGCGCCACCGTGGCGTTCTGAGGTCTACCCCGGCGATCCGGGGGGAGAGTAACCTGGAAGTGGCCGGGCCCGGTACGCCGGTAAATGCGTACCGGGCCCGGGTGCGTCCCGGCGCCGGTCCCGGGCACGGGGGGAGCGACGGGTCCGGGCATGACATGACTGGCGGTAATCCCCGTCCGACGGCAGTATTGGAGAAACCATGCGGGGGGGGACCATGGCCACCGTCCAAGACATCCTCGACATCAAGGGACCCGACGTCGTCACGCTGGACGCGACGGCCACCGTGCTCGAGGCGGCGCAGCGCATGAACGACCGCGGCATTGGGAGCGT
>JAOTWJ010000015.1 GCA_029862925.1 Gemmatimonadota bacterium | reverse complement strand
GGCTCACCGCCGACCGCCTCCCCCTCGAGCGCCTGATTGCGCCGGCCGTGGTGATTGACGTCGCGGCCCGAGCCGCCGCCGACCCCGACTACCGGCTCACCACGGGCGACGTGGAGGCGTTCGAGCGGGCCCATGGTCCGATCGCGGCGGGAAGCATCGTGCTGCTCCGCACCGGCTGGAGCGCGCGCTGGCCGGACGCCAAGCGGTACCTGGGCGACGACCGGCCGGGCGACGCGTCCAATCTCCATTTCCCGAGCTTCGGCGCGGACGCGGCGCGCCTGCTCGTGGAGGAGCGGCGCGTGGCGGCCATCGGGGCCGACGTCGCGTCCATCGACTACGGGCCCTCCACGGATTTCGTGGTCCACCGCATCGCCGCCGCGGCCGGCGTGCCAGGTCTCGAGAACCTCACCAACCTCGATCGCCTTCCCGTCACGGGCGCCGTGGTGGCGGCGCTGCCGCTCAAGATCGCCGGTGGCTCCGGGGGACCGGCACGGGTCGTCGCGTTCGTTCCGATCCCACGATGAGCGGTACGACGCTCGTCGTCGGTGCCGGCGTGTTCGGCGCGGCGGCGGCCCTCGAGCTGCGCCACCGGGGCCACATGGTCGTCCTGCTCGATGCCGGCCCGGTGCCGCATCCGCTGGCCGCGAGCACCGACATCAGCAAGGTGCTGCGGATGGAGTACGGCCGGGACGAGGCGTACACCGCGCTGATGGAGGACGCATTCGAGGGCTGGCGCCGCTGGGCCCGCGAGTGGAGCGCCGCCGGTGAGGAGAACCTCTATCACGAAACCGGCGTGCTGATGGTCTGTCGTGCCTCGATGACGCCGGGCACGTTCGAATACGAGAGTTGGGAGACCCTGAGACGGCGGGGCCATCGGCCCGAACGGCTCAGCGCTGACACGCTAACCTGCCGGTTCCCGGCGTGGAGTACGGGGAGGTACGTGGACGGGTTCTTCCACCGTGTCGGTGGCTACGCCGAGAGCGGGAAGGTGGTCGCGTGGCTGGTGCGGCGGGCCGCGCAAGACGGGGTGACCGTCCGCACCGGTCGCATGACCGGGCTCCTCGAGGAAAACGGGCGCGTGATTGGGGTGCTCACCGCCGCGGGCGCCGTCCGGGCCGACCGCGTGGTGCTCGCCACCGGTGCGTGGGCGGGCTCACTGCTCGGACTTACCCACGAGATCCGCGCGACAGGGCACCCGGTGCTGCATTTCGCGCCACGCGACCCCGACCGCTTCGCGCCCGAGCGGTTTCCGGTGTTCACGGCCGATGTGGCCCGGACCGGCCTCTACGGCTTCCCGCGCAACCGGGACGGTGTGGTCAAGGTCGCGCTGCACGACGCGGGGGCGGCCATCGATCCCGACGCGCCACGCCTCGTCACGCCGGCGCAGGAGGCCCGCATCCGCGCCCTGCTGGACGAAACCATCCCCACGCTGGCCGGCGCCGAGGTAGTGTACCGCCGGCTCTGCCTCTATGCGGACACGCAGGACGAGGATTTCTGGATCGCGCGCGATCCGTCACGCGAGGGGCTCACGGTTGCGAGCGGGGGCAGCGGGCACGGGTTCAAGTTCGCGCCGGTGTTGGGACGGCTGATCGCCGATACGGTGGAAGGCCGCGAGCATCCGCTCGCACACAAGTTCCGCTGGCGGCCCGAAGTCCGGCTGTCGCGCGGCACGGAAGCCGCGCGCTTTCACGGCGAGGGCTGAACCGGGCGCGGTTCAGGTCGGATCGCTGGACGGGTCGGGGATCGTCTCCACTTTGAGATGGGCGCGGTACTCGGCCGGATCGATGAGTCTGGTGGATACGGGTGCGGGCGTGAGGGCGACCAGCGTGACGCGATAGCCCCCGAAATCCGCGCTGGCGGGCTGGAGCGTGGTGTTGAGCCTGAATGGGTGCGTAGGGCCCGTGCCGAGGGCGAGGCCGATCTGCACCTCCGCGTTCCCGGCCCAGACGCAGACCACGTCGGTGGGACAGCGCGAGTCGCTCAGAACCTCGCCGAACCAGACGTGAAGCAGGCCCCCGACGCGTACCTCCTGGCCGGGCGCCAGGACGACGGTTTCCCCCGAAACCTGTTGGGTGTCGGGACCAACCGCGGGCTGCTGGCAGGCGCCGAAGATCAGCAGTGGCCAAAGGACTGCTGCCGTTTTCATGGGGGATACCCTCGCTTGGGTCGCGGTGGCGGTTTACTCGACTATCGAGCATACCCGGGGCAGCGCCCGGAGGTCACTGGCCGGCCGGCGGCACCCGCAATCGCTCGAACAGGTCGGTGATGCGGTCGCGGCCGGCCGGGCCGTTCGCATCGAAGTACCAGTAGCACTCCACGTCGCCCCGGTTCATCAGCAGCTGCATCGTCCCCTGCGACTTGTGCTCGGCGATCACCCAGTTGGCGATGATGCGGAAGTCGAGCCGCCCGTTGTAGCCGAGCGGCTGCGTTCGGTCGAAGCGGGTCAGGGGCCGGCCGCCGGTCACCGTGGTGACGGGATAGCCGGGGAGTCCTTCGAATGTGAGCGTGCGGCCGTCGAACGCGCACGGGAAGCCGCCCAGCACCGCGGGCCGCCTGTCCGCCGGCAGCGACGAAGCCGCGTACAGCGCCATGATCGTGGCGGCCTTGTGGTGGGCGTGCGTCTCGGGGAAGGGGAGCAGGCCGAACACGACGTCGTACTCGCCGCGGGTGAGGATGTCCACGAGCCGCCGCCGTACGAACGCCGTGTCCCAGACGGCGTGCAGCACTGTGTCGGCGTCGAGCGCGTACCCGTGATCCAACTGATCCAAGAAAAAGTAGTTCCGGATCCCGACGATCGCGCCACCCGCCATCAGCTCCCGCTTGCGGATCGCGGGCAGGTACTGCCGGGCCACGGTTTCGTTGGTCAGCTCGAGACCATACATCGGCTCGGCGAGCGTCGCGTACCGGAACCCCCCGCTACCGTCGGTGACGAGAGCGAGATCGACGGCACCCCGCAGTTGGTGCGTGATCTGATAGACGGCGCCTGAAAAGGCGGCGTCGTCGTCGGGATGGGCGGTCACGATGAGCGCGGTGGGGGGCCGTGCGTCGCGCGTCTGCGCGACGGACTCCGATGAGCCCGTCGAGAGTGCGACGGCCGTGCCGAGGAGGACGGCGATCCGGGCGCCGGTCGGGAGAGGGCGCGCGACGAGCGGCGCGGTGCGCATGCGAGGGGCTCCAGGTCCGGCGGGTCGCGGAGGAACGGGGATCGCCCCTACGTAACCGGCAGGCAGCCGGAGGTTCCGGGCAGCGGGCTCGACCTGGTCTCGAACTACACCATCATGCTGGACAAGTCCCTGTGGGGACCCGGCGTACTGGCCGTGCTGCTCGGCGCCACGTTCTCGTCGGCGCTGACGTCTCTGGTCGGGCGCCGCGTATCCTCGCCGCCCTCGCGCGGGACAAGATCATCCCTCACGGCGAATGGCTGGCGCGCACGCGGCGCGGCGAGCCGCGAAATGCGATGCTCCTGACGGGTGGGGTGGTGCTCACCGGGCTGTTGATGCGCGATCTCAATCTGATCGCGCCGCTGATCACGATGATCTTCCTGATCGCCTACATGGTGATCAACGTGGTCCTGTTGGCCGAGGAGAGCCTGGGTCTGATGAGCTTCCGGCCCACGCTCCGGCTCCCGCGACTGGTGCCCCTGCTCGGCGCCACCGGCTGTCTCTTCGCGATGTTCATCGTGAACGCGACGTTCAGCCTCGTCGCGGTGGGGGTCGTCACGGGCATCTACCTCTGGATCGTCTGGCAGGGGACGATCCCGCGCGCGGGGACCGTGCGCAGCGGCATCTTCGTGGCCTTTGCCGAGTGGGCCGCGGGGAAGGTCATCGAGCTCGACATGTCGGCTCGACGGGCGTGGAAGCCCAGCCTCCTGATGCCGGTCGAAGATCCGGCGACGATCCGCGGAGAGTTCAGTCTCCTGGTGGATGTCTGCGGCCCGGAGGGAACCATCAAGTTCCTCGGGCTCGCGACTCGCGACACCGTGGCCGAGCTCGTGCCGCGGTTTCAGCGTCTGTGCGCCTCCTTTCAGAAGAACGGCGTGATGGCCACGAGTTCCATCGTGGATACGGCAGGGTTCGTTCCCGGGACGCTGACGGGGCTGCAGGCGCTGGGGAGCGCGTTCTTCCGGCCCAACATCCTGCTCCTCAACTTCCCACGCGATCCGGCCCGTCGGGAGGAGTTCGGGGAAGTGATCCGGGAAGCGAGTCGCCTGGATGTCGGCGTGTTGCTCCTGGCCATGCACGAAAAGGCGGGTCTCGGCATGGCGAAGGTCGTCAATGTCTGGATCGCGCCGCGCAACGTCACGACGCCGATGGCGGATTACCTGCGGGCGAACAACCTGAACCTGACGCTCCTCACGGCGATCCGGCTGGCCAAGGCTTGGCGCGCCGAGTTGAACCTGATCACGGTCGTGCCGCGCCAGGAGGAGGAGGCCGGGGCGCGTGTTCACATCGAGGAGTTGCGCGACCTGTGCCGCATCGACAACGGCGCCACGACCCGGGTGATGGTCGGTGAGTTCCGCGCGTGCGTGCGGCAGGCGCCGCAGTCCGACATGGACATCATGGGGCTGCGCCGCGGGCCGGACCTCGACTTCGTCCACGAAATGGTGGAAGCCACGCGCTCGTCCTGCATGTTCGCCGCCGATTCGGGGCTCGAGAGCGCCCTGGCCTGAGCAGGAAGTCCTAGGCGAGCGTCCGCGACGTATCCAACGCCCGCAACGCGATCAGCGCGATCGCCTCGCTCTCGGTGGGGTCGAAGGCGCCGGACGGGGTTTGGAGCCCGGCGATGTACGGGGCCGCCTGCCGTACGAGCGCCCGCGCCGCCGCGCTCGGCACGCTGAGCAGCAGATCCACGGCGTGGAACACCGTCACGCCGGGCCAGGTGCCGTCCTCCCGCTGATGCTTTGCGGTCGCCTCAATGAGGGGCGCGATCCGCGCCTGGTAGGACGGGGGGCCCGTGCCGAGGGCTCCCACGACGACGAACGCCAGATGCGGGTCGATGGTCTTGAGCGCGAGCAGCCGGTCCAGATGCGTCTTGACGGGGGCACGATCTTCGTGCCCTGCCCGCAACACGGCCCGGAGCGCGAGACAGCTGGCCACGAAGCGGGCGTCGTCCTCGTCCTCGAACACCGTCCCGGACGGGAACAGCAGGGGTGCGATCGCGCGGGACCGGGGGCCGGGCGAAAAGAAGCCGTCCCCTGCGCTGCCGTCGTCACTCCAGCGACCGGGCTGGTTCTGGCGGGTCAGCAAGAACCCCGTGAGGCGTACGATGCCGGCGTCGTCGGGGTTCGCGCCGAGGTCCATCATCTCCCAGACGGCACGGGCGGTGAGCACGAGGGAACCGCCGATGCTGCCGTCCATGCCGCTTTGTCGCCGCCGCTCGCGGATCAGGTGATCGGTGAGCTCGGGGTCGCCCGGGGCGTGCGCGTTGAGCAGGCGTCGGGCGAGGACACCCTGCAGGGTCCGGCGGTCGCGGAAGAACGCCGCTGCTTCGTCGAGCTGCTCCTTGAAGTGGAGTGGCGACCGCAGGCTCACGACCGGTTCCTCTCCTGGCGCCCGGTCCAGCCGGGTCCGCGCAGTCCGCGCCCTGGGCGAGCGTCGGTCATCGCTCCGTCGTCGAAGACGACGACGCCGTTCACGATCACCCAGCGTACTCCCTCCGCGAGCTGGTGTGGGCGCTCGAACGTCGCGCGATCGATGATCGTCCGCGGATCGAAGACGACCACGTCGGCCGCGAAACCCGTGCGGAGCAGGCCCCGGTCGGTGAGCCCGACGCGCTGTGCCGGAAGCGAGGTCATCTTGCGCACGGCCTGCTCGAGCGCGAGCCGCCGCTCGTCGCGCACGTAGCGGGCGAGCACCCGCGGGAAGCTGCCGTAGACGCGGGGGTGGACGCCGCTGCGCGACAACGGGCCGTCGGGCGCGACGGCCCCGTAGTCGGTGCAAAACGAGACCCACCAGTGCACCGCCGCGGTGCGGACGTCGTCCTCGCTCATGCTGAAGTAGATGGCGCCCGTTTCGGACCGGTCCTTGCGCACGAGGTCGAACAGGGCGTCGATCGGATCGCGGCGCCACTGCGCCGCGATCTCGGCCAAGGTCTTGCCTTCGAGGTACTTGAGCGAGTCGGCGAGGACGCTCGCCACCAACACGCCGCTCGCCCCGCCCGCGCCGCGGAAGAAGCTCTCGGCGCCGTCGGGCGGGTTCTCCATGTCCCGTCGGATGCGCGCGCGCTGCACTGGGTCTCCCAGGCGGGCCAGCAGGGAATCCGTGCCGCCGGCGTGTGCCCACTGGGGGATGCTGGCGTCGAGTGAGGTTGCCGACGCGGGATACGGGTAGACGTTGGCGGCGACGTCGAGGCCGGCGGCACGCGCGGAATCGATCTTCGCGAGCACGCGCGCCATGTCGCCCCAGTTGGCACGGCCGGCGCGCTTGAGGTGCCAGAGCTCGACCGGGATGCGCGCCTCGGTGCCGATTCGAAACGCTTCGTCGAGTGCCTCGTCGATGCGCGCCCCCTCGTCGCGCAAGTGGGTGGCGTAGACCCCGCCCCGCGCGGCCGCGGCGCGGGCGAGGGCGATCAACTCCCCGGTCGTGGCGTAGAACGCGGGGGCGTAGACCAGCGACGTGGACAGGCCCACGGCGCCCTCGCGCATGGCCGTATCCACCAAGGCCGTCATCCGCGCCAGCTCCGCGGCGGTCGGCGCACGGTCGGCGTTGCCGAGCACGACCTTGCGGACCTGTGTCGCGCCGACGAAGGTGGCCAGGTTGATCGCCGTGCCGCGGCGCTCCAGCTCGGCGAAGTACGCCGCGATGTCGCGCCACGTTGCGGTCACCCCGATCGAGGCGCGGTAGGCCGAGTCCTCCGCAAAGGTCGCGTCGGTCTGCGGGCCCACCGAGATGCCCTCGCCGGTCACTTCGGTGGTGATGCCCTGCGTCACCTTGCTCAGGGCGCGCCCGTCGGCGAGGAGCCGCACCTCCGACCACCCGAGCATGTCGATGAATCCGGGCGCGACGACCAGCCCGGTCACGTCGATCACCCGCCGGGCGTCGCCCGGTGGGACCTGGCCGATGGCGACGATGCGGTCCCCCGCCAGCGCGACGTCCCCCCGGTAGCGCGGGTTCCCGGTCCCGTCGACGATGGCTCCCCCGGTGAGCAGCACGTCGTACGGCGGCCCGTCGGCCGGCGGTGCGCAGGCGGTGACCAGCAGCGCGAGGGCGAGCCCGGCTCGTGTCATGGCGCGCGTCATGGCGCGCGCCGCAGGTCGGCGGGGTCGTAGCGGTACCCGGCGGCGACGACCGCCTCGATCGCGCTCAGGTTGGCGATGTCCTGCAATGGGTCCCGGGTGAGCACCAGGAAGTCGGCGACCGCGCCGGGCCGAAGCACGCCGATCGAATCGGCGCCCAACAGGCGCGCGGCGTCGCGGGTCGCGGCGAGCAGCGCCTGCTCGGTCGTCAAGTCCGCGGCGACGAGGAGCCGCAATTCTCGGTGCAGGGACGCGCCGGGTGGGATGAGTTGATTGGGACTGTCGCTGCCCGCCGCCACCAGTCCACCGGCGCGCCGGAACAGCCGCACGAAGAGATCCTGGTTGGGGCGGGACTGCCGAAACGCCGCGAAATCGGCGGGCCGGAGGCCGGCCCGAACGATCAAGTTGGGCACGTTCCAGCCCCTGCGAACGGCCGCGGGCACGCCCGTGAGGTCCAGAGACGTCTCGTACGCCGGGTCGTCGAGATGTCCCCAGGCCTCGTGCAGGACGAGCGTGGGGACGATCGCCACGCCGGCCTGGGCGAGCGCCCGGGCCGTGCGGTCGAGCGCCGCCGAATCCGGCCGTGCCCACGAGCGCTCCTCGAGATTCCAGCCGGGGAAGAACTCCGTGTGGGCGGCGATGATCGGAGCCGGATTGCCGAGGGCCGAGGTAACCACGCCGCTCATGTGTTCCAGCGACCGGACGCCCAACCGCGCGGCGGTGAGGGCGTCCACCTTGCCCAGGTGCGCCGCGACCGGTGTCGCCAGCGCCTTGGCCTCATCCAACACCGGCTCGAGCAGCCGGCGGTCGATCTTGGTGTAGATCTTGATCTGGGCCGCGTCGATCAGGACGCGATTGCCCACGGCGCGGCGCGCGTCCGTGGCGGTGCGCACGGCCGTCGCACCATTCCACGTCGGCGGGGCGCCGTCGATCATCGCCCCAGAGATGTAGAGTCGCGGGCCGTCCATCGTCCCGCTGGCCACGTCGTCCCGCAGGAAGATGACGCTGTCCTGGAGCCCCCCCATGTCCCGGACGCTGGTCACTCCGTAGCTCAGGTAGGGGCGCAGCGTCCAGCGCTCGGCGTGCACGTGCGCATCGATCAGGCCCGGGATGATCCAGCGACCCGTCACATCCACGGTCTCGGTGCCCCGCGGCACACGCACGTCCGCCCGGGGACCCACGGCCTCGATGCGGCCGTCGCTCACGAGCAGGACGGCGTCGCGCGTCACGGGGGTGCCCGTCCCATCGAACACGGTCGCGCCGACGTACGCCGTCGTTCCGGTTGCCCCCGCGCGGCAGCCCGGCAGCGCGGCGGCGAAACAGGTCAGCACCAGGAAGGAACGGATGCGCCCATGCATGTCGTGTCTCGGGGAACGGGAGGTTCGGAACAAGGGGGGCGGCCGCATCGGCGACCGCCCCCCACGATAACCTCGCACCGCGCGAGCGGCTACCTCTCAGCGCCGCCGTGCCGCCTTCTTGACCGGCTTGCGCTTGGCCGCGGCCTTCTTCACGGGGCGACGTGCGGCCGCCTTCTTCACGGGCTTCTTGGTGGCCTTCTTCTTGGCCTTGGGCTTGGGCTTGGATGCCCGCTTCGCCGGCATTTTGGCCGCGGGCGCCGGAGTCGGTTTGCGCGCTGGCGGCGTCGAGGGCGCCGGAGCCGGCGGCGTCTCGGACCAGATCGGCGGCTCGGACGGTTCGGGCTTCACGGGCGGCGGAATCGGCATCGGATCCCACATTCCCGGGCCGCCGATCCCCGACAGGCTGAGATCGCTTGTGGACATGTCCCTTCCCTCCGAAGCGTGAGTGTGAGGAAGCGAATACTGCGCCGCTGCGGCGAGCATCCGCAAGGGCGCACGAGGAGCACACCCATCCGAATTGGTGACGCCCCGGCTTGACACGCGGCCTGTCCGCACGCTAGCTTGGCCTCGTATCTTCTAGTCTGGTTTGCACTTACGGGGTTTTCTCCGGACCGGAGTATCGATGCGCTGCCGCGCCTTCATTCTCGCCTTTTGCGTCGCCGGCGCGGCTGGGAATCTGCCCGCCCAGCAGGTGGCGACCGTCCAACTGTCCGCGGAGGCGGCAACGCTCGGCATCGGCACACGGCAGGCCGTGTACGCCACGGCCACCGATCCCCGCGGCACGACCATCGTCGGCGATATCGAGTTCCGCTGGGTGAGCACCGACCCGAACGTGGTTCGTGTCGAGGTGGATCCGGTGCAGAGCGACCTCGCCACGCTCGTCGGCGTGGGTGAGGGCGTGGCCCAGGTGCGGGTCACCGTCGGTGGGCGCAGCGAGTCGATGGCCATCCGCGTGCAGCGCGGCTCCGGTCCCGCGGCGGTGCTGGTCATCGAGCCGACCAACGTCCAATTGCTGCACGGCGAGAATCGGCAACTCACGGCCTCGTTCCTCACCGATTCCGGCACGCCGGCCATGCCCGCCGCCGTGCGCTGGACGTCGCTCAACCCGTCGGTGGCGACGGTGAGTGACGGCGGTATCGTGACGGGCCTCAGCGAAGGCCAGGCAGTGCTCCAGGCGCGCGCCACGACCGGGCTCCAACGCACGGCCACGGTGACCGTGGCGAGCGTCCCGTTCGGGTTCGCGGCCCCGATTCTCGCGTTGTCTCCCGGCGTGGAAACGTCGGTCGCCGTCGTGGTGCCGAGCCAGGGCAACCGGCCGCTCAATAATGCCGCGCTCAACTGGCGCTCCTTCGACGAGCGCATCGTGACCGTGACGCCGTTGGGCGTCGCCCGCGGCGTGACCGCCGGCCGCACCACGATCATCGCCGAAGGGTATGGGCAGCGGCGCGAGCTCGCCGTTGCCGTGCACCGGCCGGTCGCCGAGCTGGAAGTCACGCCGCCCTACTCACGGGGCGCGGTTGCCGTACCACTGCAGGGGACCATTCGCGTGACGGCGCGCTCCCTCGCGGCGGACGGGACGCCGGTGCCCGACGCGCCCATCATCTGGCAGGTGGCGGACAGCACGGTGGCGGCGTTCGATACGGCCAGCGGCAGGCTGTCGGGCCGCACGTTGGGCCGGACCAGCCTGGTCGCGCGCGCGGCGGGTCCCGGGCTCGAGGTCACGTGGACCATCGACGTCATCGCCGGGGGGCTGCTGGTCGAGCCCCACCGTGCCGGCCTCGGAGTGGGCGATACGCTCGCGCTCGCGGCGCGCTTCACCGACGAACAGGGGCGACCGATCGCGCGGGCGGCCGACCTCACCTGGACCACGCTCGATGCCAACGTCGCGACCGTCACCGGCGGCGGGACCGTGACCGCCGTCGGTGTGGGCCGGGTGACAATCGTTGCGTCCACTCAGTGGGGGCGCGTCGACTCCAGCGTCGTCTTCGTGCAGGGGCCCGTCCTGTTCACGTCCACCCGCAGCGGCTCGTTCGATCTGTTCACGCTCGATCCGGACGCGCTCGGGCGCGTCACCCAGGTCACGCGCGAGTCGTCGAACGAGACGATGGGCGCGTTTGCGCCCGACGGCGCGCACCTCGCCTACGTGTCGGACCGGGACGGCAACTTCGAGTTGTACGTCGCCGACGCAGACGGCGAGAGTCCGCGCCGCCTCACCACCACCCCGGCCAGCGAGCTCACGCCGCGCTGGACGCCGGACGGTCGGCGCCTCGTCTACGTGGTGCAGGCGACGGGCGGTCGCGCCCAGATCTGGAGTGTGAACGCCGACGGGTCGGCCGCGCGCGCGCTCACCAGTGGTGACGCCGCCAACTTCGAGCCGGCGGTCTCGCCCGACGGGCAGCGCATCGCGTTCACGTCCACGCGGGACGGGAACTACGAGATCTACGTGATGGATGCCGACGGCGGGAACCAGCAGCCGGCGTACCGCTCGCCGCTCAAGGAGAGCCGCGCCGCGTGGTTTTCCGACGGCGACCTGGCGTTCATTCAGGAACGGGTCGACGGCCGCCGCATCCAGCCGGTCGTGGTCCGGCTTCCCACCGGCGGCTCGATCACCCCGATCTCGCCACCGTCCCTCGCCGTGACCGACTACACCATTGCCCCCGCGGGCAACCGCCTCGTGCTCGAGGTCAGCACGCTCGACGACACGGGGCAGCAGCGCCGTCTCGTGCTCTTGCCGCTCGGGGGCGAGCCCATGGACCTCCCGCGCCAGCCGGGCGAGCAGCAGGCCAGCCCCGCCTACCGACCTCCCCTCACCCGCTAACGACCGCCGAAGCGTCGCGAGGAGCATGCAAGCAGTCGTCCTCCGTGGACACGGTGAGCTATCGCAGGTCGCGATCGCCGATGTGCCCGCCCCAGTCGTCCGCCGTCCGGGGGACGTGCGTGTGCGGCTCCGCGCCGCCGCGCTCAACCATCTCGACCTGTGGACCGTGCGCGGCCTGCCGGGACTCGAGCTCACGTTCCCCCACATTCTGGGCGGCGACGGGGCCGGAGTCGTGGACGCCGTCGGGGAGGGGGTGACCCGCGTGCGCCCGGGCGACGCGGTGCTGTTCAACCCGGGGATTTCGTGCTACCGCTGCGAGCACTGCCTCGCCGGCCAGCACTCGCTCTGTGTCGAGTACAAGCTGCTCGGCGAGCACCTGCCCGGAACGCTGGCCGAGTTCATCGTGGTGCCGGAGCCGAACGTCTACCCGGTGCCGACCCCGCCGGCGCCGCTGCCGGCCATCACGTGGCCGGAGGCGGCGGCATTCTCGCTGGTGACGATCACGGCCTGGCGGATGCTGGTAACCCGCGCGCGCCTGCGGCCGGGGGAGACGGTCTTGATCTGGGGGGTCGGCGGCGGCGTCTCGAGCACGGCGCTCCAGATCGCGACCCTGCTGGGCGCCCACACCATCGTCACGTCGTCGAGCGACGCCAAACTGGCGAAAGCGCGCGAGTTGGGAGCGAACGTCACGCTCAACCACACGCAGGTGGACGTCGCCAAGGAAGTGCGACGCCTCACTGACCAACGGGGTGTGGACGTCATCGTCGAGAACGTCGGTGCAGCCACCTGGGAGCAGTCGCTCCGCATGCTCGGCCGCGGAGGGCGGCTCGTCACGTGTGGCGCGACCACCGGGCCGAAGGTCACCGTCGATCTCCGGCGGCTGTTCTGGTTTCAATGGGACATTCTCGGCTCGACGATGGGGACCGCCGACGAGTACCGCGAGATCGTGCACCTGCTCGGGCAGGGACACCTGCGGCCCGTGATCGACACGGTCTTTCCGTTCGCGCGGGCGCCCGAGGCCTTTCGCCGCATGGCCGAGGGTGATCAGCTCGGCAAGCTGGTGGTCGAGGTCCCGGCCTGACCGTGCGCCCACCCGCGCTCCTGCTCGCCGGGCTCCTCGTGGGATCGGCGCCCCAGCTTGCCGGGCAGATGCCCTGTCCCGCCACGGCGCTGCTCGATTCGGCGTGGACACGGTATCGTGCCGGCGCGATTCCCGCCGCGGACTCGGCGTTCACGCGTGCGCTCCGCGTGTGCCCCGGCGACATCGCGGCGACCGTCGGGCTGGGCTACACCGCCCTGCGCGCCGGCCGGCTCCAGGCCGCCGCGGCACGGTTCGACACGGCGTTGGCCGCCGATTCGCTCTTGGTCGACGCGCTCGTTGGGCGGGGGCTGGTGGCGTGGCGGCGCGGCGATCCGTCTGCCGCCCGCGACGCGATGGGACGGGTCCGGCGGCTCGATCCGGACAACGCGACCGCGCTACAACTCCTCGCGCGTCTGGCGGCGGAGCCGCCGGTGACGACACGGCCGCCGCTGATCCTGCCCGACACGCTGGTCTATCACGTACGCGCGGCGGGCGACCGGTTTGAGCGGCGTACGGCCGCCGGGTGGGCGCCCTTCTACTTGAAGGGTGTCAACCTGGGTGCCGCCCTGCCGGGGCGGTTCCCGTCGGAGTTTCCCGACTCGACTACGTACGCCGCCTGGATCGCGGAGATGGCCGCGATGGGCGCGAACGTGGTTCGCGTGTATACCATTCACCCGCCGAGGTTTTACCAAGCCCTCCTGGCGCACAACACGGCCCATCCCGCACGTCCGCTGCACGTGGTACATGGGGTGTGGGCAGAGCTGCCACCCGACGACGACTATCGAGACGACGTGTGGGAAGCCGAGTTCCTCGCGGAGGTGCGGCGGGTGGTGGACCTCGTGCACGGGCGCGCGGACATCGCGGCGCGGCCCGGGCACGCGGCGGGTGCGTACACAGCGGACGTGTCGCCTTGGATCGCCGCCTATCTGGTCGGGCGCGAGTGGGAACCGTTTTCCGTGGCCGGGTTCAACCGGTTGCGACCCGCCGACACGGTGTGGACGGGCCAGTACGTGCGCGTGGCGGGCGGAACGCCGATGGACGCGTGGCTCGGGCGGGCGATCGACGCCATGGTCGCGTACGAAACGGAGACGTACCGCACGCAGCGACCGGTGGGCTACACCAATTGGCCCACGCTCGACCCGATGGTCCACCCGACCGAGGCCACGGGGGCCGAGGAACTGGCGTTCCGCACCGGGGTCGGCGAGACGGACGCGGCCGCCACCCGAGAGTACGACAACGACGTGGTCGCGCTCGACGTGACACTGCTGCGTCCGACACCCGCGTTTCCCGCCGGCGTGTTCGCCGCATTCCACGTCTATCCCTACTATCCGGACTTCCTGGTGCTCGATCCCGAGTACGGGCGCGCCGAGTCGTCGCTCGGGCCGTCGAGCTACTTCGGGTATCTGCGTGATCTCAAGGCCCATCACCGCGGGGTCCCGGTCCTGATCGCCGAGTACGGCATTCCCACGAGCCGCGGTATCTCACACGTGCACCCGCAGGGCTGGCATCACGGAGGGCATGATGAGGCCGACATGGCCGCCATCGGTGTGCGGCTCACGCGGGAGATCGCGGAAGCGGAGATGGCAGGCGGGATCCTGTTCGCGTGGATCGACGAGTGGTTCAAGGGGAACTGGCTCGTGAGCGAGTACGAGCTTCCGCATGACCGCAACCGGCTGTGGCTCAATCGTCTCGATCCGGAGCAGATGTACGGTGTGGTGGCCATGGAGCCGGTCCCGCCGGTGCCGGGGGCCACGGTCGAGCAGCGTCGGACGGGTTGGGCGCGGGTCCCTCCGCTCTACACCGGACCGGTGGGCACGCTGCGCGCCGCGGCCGATGCGGCGGACCTGTGGCTGTCGATCGAGCCGCGGGGCCGCGTCACCGAGCTGTATGTCGGGTTCGATGTCGTGGACTCGGCGCGCGGCGACCGCCGTTGGCCGCACCCGTCGGCGCCGCCGGTGCCAGTGGGGCTCGAGTTCGTGCTCGCCATCCGAGGCGATACCGTGCGACTGCTCGTGGATCCCCCGTACGCGGCGACGCCCGTCACGCCAGTGAGCCCCGTGGTGGCGCGCCCCCTCGTCGTGCCGTCGATCGCCACGCCACCCCCCGGCCTGTTTCACGGCCGGTGGGAACAGCACGCACCGCGGCCCGTGACACCACGCGCCAACGCCGACGGCCGGTACGAGCGGCTTCGGGTGGTCACCAACCGGTCGCGGTTTGGACGGGATGGCACGGAGTACGCCGGCTTTGGCTATGAGCGCGGCATGCTGCGGGCGGGCGTGCGGCCGGATGACGACTGGGAGCGCGCGGGTGCGGTGATCGAAGTGCGGATACCGTGGATGCTGCTCAACGTGACGGACCCCAGCAGTCGGCACGCCCTGGGCGATGCCGAACCCACGCGTCGCGAGGGCGACGTGGCGCTGAGCAGGATCCCGGGGATCCGGATCGTCGGCGCCGTGCAGCGGCCCGACGGTCGCTGGGTCTCCTGGCCCGCCACCGGGGCCCCCGTCGCACTCTTCTCCTGGCCGACGTGGGAGGAACCGGTCTGGCGCGCGCGCCGCCGGCCGCTCTACGAGGCGATCCGCGACACCTGGGCGGAGTTGGGCGACCCTCCGGGTGAGATCAGCCGATGAGGTCGCGCCTCCGGACCATCGTCCTGCTGGCACTCCTCCCGTTCGCGCCGCCGGCCCTGCGGGCCCAAGAGGACGCGAACCGCGCCTGGGATGCGGGCGACGTCGAGACGGCCTGGCGACTCTACAGCGCGCGACTGGCCGAAGACTCCAGTGACGTGCGCGCGCTGCACCGTCTCGGGCTCATCGCCGCGTGGGCCGGTCGCTACGACCAAAGCTTGGCACTGTTCGATCGCCTGCTGCGGCTCGCGCCGGCCAATCGCGAGGCCGTGGTGGACCGCGCGCGCGTCCGGGCCTGGCAGGGCCACACGGCCGACGCCGTGCGCGCCCTGGACACCCTGCTGGCCGCGGCGCCGGACTATCTGCCCGCACTGGAGGCCCGCGCCCAGTTCCTCGGCTGGGCTGGCGAGTATCGATCCGCCGTTGCGACCTACGAGCGGCTCGGCGAGATCCTGCCGGAAAACCGCTCCATCCAAAGCTCGCGGGCGCAGATACTCTCGTGGGCCGCGCGGCTCGAGGAGTCGATTGCGCTGTACGACAGCCTCGTCCGGAGCGACCCCACGGATCTCGCCACGCGCCGTGCCCTGGGCCAGGTGCTCGGGTGGGCGGGCCGGCTGGATTCGTCGGCCGTCGTGTACGGCGGCCTGCTCGCCGCGGACTCGACGGATCTCGACGCATGGGCTGGTCTGGCGCGGACGCGCAGCTGGAGGGGACGGCTCAAGGCGGCCGAAGTGACTTGGCGGCGTGTCCTGGCCCTGGATTCCGGCAACGTGCCGGCGCTCGTCGGACTCGGCCAGACGCTGCGCTGGCAGGGGCGCGACGCCGCGTCGCGTGCGGTGCTGGCGCGGGCGCGCCGCCTGGCGCCCAACGACCCAGACGTCCGCACCCAGTGGCGTTGGACGGACGTGGCCTTTCGCCCCCGCACCGGGGCGTCCTTCACGTATGAATCGGACTCGGACGATAACGGGATCGGGACGCTGGCGGCCCGCGCGAGCTGGCGTGCCGCGCCCCGCCTCGATCTGCGCGTGCACGGCTACTGGCGGTGGCTGGAACAGCGGGGCGCGACCGGGTTCACGCAGGAGGCGCACGGCGGCATGCTCGAACTGGCGCTGCTGGTCGAGCCGGGATGGACGCTCACGGCTGGCGCGGGCGCGAGCGGGTCCGACGTTCCCGGGGCCGAGACGCACGTCCGGTTCGCGGCGCGCCTCGCGACCCCCGCGCGGGAACCCGTGGTCGCGACCGTCAGCGTGACCGGTGAACCGCTGGATGCGACGGCGCAGCTCGTGCGCACCGGCGTCACGGTGCGGCAGGGCGCCCTGGATGTGCGGGCGGCGCCCGCCGGCGGATGGACGCTCACGGGGGCGGTTTCCGCCGCGCGTTTCGACGGTACGGAGGCAAACACGCGCGTGGCCGGCGCCGCCGGCGTCTCCCGCCGGTTTCGCCGGGCATGGAACGTGGGCGCCGCCGTGCGGGTGTTTGGATTCTCCAAGGACCTGTCGGACGGGTACTTCGATCCGGACCTGTACGCGGTGCTGGAGGTGCCGCTCCGCTGGGAGCGCGAGATCCGCTGGCTGACGCCGGTACTGGAAGCGGCTCCCGGCCTCCAGCAGGTCGGGAGCGACGGCAACGTGTCGGCTGTGGCGCGCGTGCGCGGGGAGCTGCAGCTCACCGTCGCGCCCGGTCGATACTTCGCCATTGCCGGCGGCTACTCGACGCTCGGCATGGCGCTGTTCGCGTCCGATGTCGGCGATTATCGGTACGGGTACCTTACGGTCGGGGGCGGCTGGAGGTTCTAGGCGGGCGGGGCGCACGGGAGGACGCCCAGACGCCGAGATGCACACCGCTATGCCTCTGGGCGTTCCGGCGTCTCACCATCCCCATTCCCGCGCCAGATACAGCGTCGGCGACGCCGGCCCGAAGCGCAGCGCACGCGCGCTGCTCACCGTACCGAGCGGCCGGCCATGCCGGTCGAGGAGAACGAAGTCGTTGCGTGGGGAGCGCCGCCGGTCGGGACTGACGGCGCGCGCCGCGAGGACCGCCAGCGGCCAGCGGCCCGCATGCGCAGTTGCCGTCATCACCATCGTCCCATCCTCGCGCGTCTCGATCTTGCAGGATTAGACGCGTGTCGGTCCCAAAAGGTTACAGATCGAGAGGGAGCGCCGACACGCGCACTCGCCTATCGGCGCCTGACGTCGCGTCGAAGAGAGCCGCGCTCCCCCCGCTCACATCTTGTACCGCTCCAGCCACACGAGATCGTCCTCGTCAGTCCGGGCCACGTACACCGCACCGGGCCCGAACGCGAGCACCGCGCGGTCGCCCTCGAGACTGACCTGCCGAACCAGGCGACCCCGGCCGTCGAACACGTCGTAGACGCGGGCCCGCGTGTTGGCCGGCCGGCTGCGCAGCACCCACAGCTCGCCCTGCGGTGCAGCAAGCACCGCCCGCGGGCCGGAGAACGGCGGCATCACCTCGGGCCACTCCATCCGGTCGATGTCCGGACGGGGAAGGCGACGCGTGCGGCGCCGGCCGTTCTCGATCTCGACAGCCATGCCGCGCGCCGCCATCAGATCGGCCCACGCGTTCTTTTCAGCCGTGCCGATCTTCACGGGCTCGTAGCGCACCTCCGGGCCGACCACCGGGCTCGCCCCGCCGTGCCATTCGACCCGATAGCCGGTCGCTCGGGCGAGCCCGACGCGGCCGTCGGCCGTGACCGCCCACTGGTCCGTCGGTTGGTAGGCGCCCCCACCGATGCTGATGCGCATCTCGCCCGGGCCCGCCGGGGGCAGCGGAGGAAACTGCACGAAGGCCACCGTGTCCATGCGATCCGCGGACCGGTCCCAGCGCAGCAGCGGGGCGCGACCCGCGGCGGCGACTTCGTTCAGCCCGGGCATCACGATGCCCGCGAGATCGAAGTAAATGCGGCCCGCCGCGTCCACGCCCCGCGGCAGGATCGGCCATCCGGACGTACTGCGGAGCGGAATCGTGTTGTCGGCGATGCGCCCGTCGGGCGTGATGACGAGCAGCCGGCGGTTCCCCATGTCGAGCATGTACGTGGTGTCGCCCGCGGCGCCGAACAGCGGGCCGGGCATGCCGTACTCGCCGGGGCCGTCACCCTGACGACCCACGGGCGTCATGGCACCGGTTCGAAAGTCGAGCACCGCGACGGTGCCCTCGATGTTGTCGGCGAGGAGCACGCGGCCGTCGGCGAGCACCCGGAACCCGATGGGCGCCGTCACGGGCTCGGCGAAGGTGGCGTCCGGTGTGCCGAGCGGTGTGGGACGCATGGCCTGCGCGTGGAGCGCGGGGGCGACCAGCAGCGTCGCGGCGAGAGCGAGAAGCGGCAAACGAGTCATGGGTCGCATGGGGTTGGGGACGAAGTGAAACGTGACTGGTGAACTGGGAAACGCCAACCCGCCGACCCGGACCGGCGCCCGCCTGGGTCCTCGGTTGGTGAGATGCCCGAGGCGGTCGGAGCGTTGCAGGACTGCCGTGGCCGGGACAAAATGGTTCGGGCTGCGTGGGTTCGGCCACGTCTGGCGCCCGGATCGCGTGCATTAGTGCGGCGCCCCGGGGCGCCAGGACGTCCGGCAGCCCCGGGGGTTCCTCATCAATCGCGCCGCGCGGCGCGTGGAGATACACTCATGTTGAAGCGACTTGCGACCCTGGTGCGGGCGGGGATCCTGTCCGTGGCGCTGCTCGGGTTGAGCGGCGGGGTCTTGTGGGCGGAGCCGAGCGATTGCCCGCAGAGCGCAGTCGGCGGGCAGACCGGGGATCCGTACGAGCTGCAGTCGCAATCCCTCGTGACGCAGACCAGCACGATCACGATCACCGCCGGGGGGGATTGTATTGGGTCGGGCTCGACCGAGATGACCATCAGCGAGCAGTACCACGTGGGCGTGTACGTGAATCAGAACACGGACAAGATGGTGAGGGTGGACTGCCGCACCGGTGAGGTGCTGAAGCTGTGAGCCGGAGCGTCTCGACGGGGCCCGGTCGAATTCGTGGCCGGGCCCCATGATGAAGAGGAACAGCCCTATGCAGGCATGGATGCGAGCGCGACAATCGGTCTTCCGTCTGCTTCCGGTGCTGGTGGCGCTGATGCCGGCGGGCGTCCCGGCGTGCAGCCGTGGGGAACCACACGTCGAGGGCGCGATCCCCATTGCCCTCGAACGCGTCGCCCTCGTCGTTCAGGAATCGGTGCCGGCGGCCCCCATCTCTTCCGAGAATGACGAGTTCGGCTTTGCCAGGGCGGCGGACCTCGTGTTCGACGGAGATCGCATGCTCGTACTCGAGAACGGGAACGACCGGATCGTGCGTCTCGACGAGCAGTTCCGGCCGGAGGCATACTTCGGACGCGAGGGTGCCGGGCCCGGCGAGTTGCGCGGGGCCATGTCCTTGGCAGTGTGGCAGGATCTGTATGCCGTCAGTGAGGGCACGAACGCCCGCGTATCCATCTTCCGGTCGGATGGGGCATTCGTGCGGTCACTCGCCGTGCCGCACGGCTTCACGGAAGTGCAGTGGGGGCCGGACGGCAGCCTCTTCGTTTGCTCCTACGACGACCGTAACTACTTCCTGAGGGGCGATACCGCCGGCCCGTGGCGTCCCTTCGCCGAGCGACCGTGGGATCTATACCCGGAGGAGTTCCGTGCGATGTTTCGCCCGATCATCCATGGCGATGTCCAGTTCGTTGTGGCGGGTACGGGTGCCGTTCATGTGTACGACGAGATGCTCGGGTCTCTGGTGGAGTATAGTCCGACCGGGCAGCGTGTCGCCGTCCGGCGCTTGCCGCAGCGCATCCTGGACGGACTGATCGAGCAGGATGCACTCGTCCTCGGGGATTTTGGAGGGGATACGCGTCGGGCTCGCCCCGGGATCACGGACCTGTCTGTCACCGACGACGGCCGGCTGTTTCTCCTCTTTCCCAACGTCGGGGCCATCGGGCTCCTAGTGGATCCGCGCACCAACCGCGCGCAGGCGATCAAGTGGCCCGCGGAAGCCGACCAGCGCTATGGTGGATTCGGGGGCGTGATTCGGAATGGGCTGTTCTTCCGCCACTCATCGGACGACGTCCGGATCTTCAAGCTGATCCCGGAGTGACCGGGTCCGTTCGACCCCACCCTTGCAACGCAATTCTCCCTGTGCGCATCCAACGACCGGTAGGCGTCGGCCGTGACAGACGGCCGACACCCGGGCATCTTCCGTTCACGAGCGATGTCCGCCACCCGCGAGGCCGGCGAGCCTCCGAACCCCCACGTGCCCATGATCCGTTCCCGCAGTCTTGGTGTCACCCTCGCGGCCGCGGTCGTCCTGAGCGGGTGCTCGCGGTTCCGCGGCGGCGACGCCGCCGGCGGTGACTCCGCGCAAGCCGACGACCGTCCCGCCACATCGGCCGCCGAGGCGTTTTCCACCGACATCGCGATTCCCGTCGAGGGCGCGGTCGTGGTCCGCGACACGCTCGTCCTCTCGGTTTCCGCCGCCGCACAGGCCGCGGCCCGCCGCGAGGCCAAGCTCCTGGCCCAGGTGGAGGGTCGGGTGACTGAGGTCCGCGTGCGCGACAACAGCTTCGTGCGCGAGCGCGATCTCCTGCTGCTGGTGGACACGGCGGAGTATGCCCTGGGGCTGGCGCGGGCGCACGCGAATCTCGCGCGAGCCCAGGCCTCGTTCCGCGAGCTCACGTTGTTCGATGACCGCATTGAGGATCCGGCGGTGCGCGCCGAGCGGGAGCGGGTCGCGCGCGCCAAGAGCGGGCTCGACGAAGCCCAAGTCTCCGTCCAGGAGGCGGAACTGCGGCTCCGGCGCACGCGGGTCACGGCGCCCTTTACGGGACGGGTCGCCTCGGTGCGGGTGGTGCCCGGCCAGACGGTGCGCGTGGGCGACGACCTGGCGACCGTCGTGGACCTGCACCCGATCCGCATCGAGGTACAGGTGCTCGAGAGCGAGGTGGGGCTGCTCGCCCAGGGCCGGCGCGCGGTGGTCACCTTCGCGGCGTTTCCCGGGGAGCGGTTCGTCGGCCAAATCGAGACCGTCAATCCGATGATCGAGCGGGAGACGCGGACGGCAAAGGTGACGGTGAACATCCCGAATCAGGAGGGCCGCATCCTCCCCGGGATGTACGCACGCGTGTCTCTCGAGGCGCGTAAGTTCGCCGACCGGACGCTCGTCCCGCGCAGTGCGGTGCTGGAACGCGACCGCCGCTCGATGCTGTTCGTCTTCGAGGGCGAGGGGCAGATCGGCCTTGCCAAGTGGCGGTACGTCACGACCGGCCTTGCGAACGATTCGCTGGTGGAACTCGTGCCGAGTGCCGAGACCGAGATGGTGCGGCCGGGCGAGGTGGTGCTCATCGACGGGCACTACACGCTGATACACGATGCTAGGATTCGGCTGGTGGAAGACGTCCGTGCCGCCGGCGGGAGGCCGCAATGAAGCCAGGCACCGCGGCCCTGATCCTGACGCTGTTGGGCGCGCCGTCCGCCGTCGCACAGGAGCCCGCGCCCCCGCCGGTGCCGGCCCGGCTCACGCTCGAGGACGCCATCGCCATCGCCCGGGAGCGGAACCCCGAGTATCGCCAGGCCGTCAACTCGGCCCGCGCCCAAGGGGCGCAGGTACGGGCGGGGTGGGGGGCGTTTCTGCCGACCGTGTCGGCCAACATGTCGTTCTTCGGGTCGGATTCCCGGACGGTAACGGGTCAGGACGACTTCGGCAGACCGGTCGAGCTGCCACAGGCCATCGATTTCAAGGGCAGCAGCTCGAACCAGAGTCTCTCGGCCACCCTGACGCTGTTCGACGGGTTCAACAACCTGAGCTCGCTCCGGGCGGCGCGGGCCAGTCGGACGGCGGCGGAGGCGGTGCGATGGTCGACCCGCGATCGGTTGGATGCGGAGACCACGCGGCGGTTCTACGACGCGCTCCGGTCCCGTCAGCTGATTGCGCTGGAGGAACGGCTGCTCGCGTCCGCGCGGGAGCAACGCGACAACACACAGCGGTTGTTTCGGGTGGCCAGCGCCACCCAGGAGGACATGCTGGGCGCGGACGCCGACATCGCGACCGCGGAGCTGCAGCTCGAGCGGGCGGGGGGCGACGCCGCCAAGTCCGTATTGCTGCTGCGGGAGTACCTCGGCATCACGGAGCCCATCGCGTTCGAGGTGGAGGGCGACTTGCCGCCCGTGTGGGACCCGTCGGTGCTGCACGCGGATTCACTGGTCGTCAGTGCGCTCGCGGCGCACCCGCGTCTGCGGCAGCTCGACGCGGCCGCCGACGCGGCGCACCTGCGTGCCGCCGCCGCCCGCGGCGGGCGGTGGCCCACGATCCAGATCGGCGCCGGCTACAACCGGTCGACGAATCTCGCGAGCTACGAGGCGCTGTTCGACTTCGCGCCCAAGAACCGCACCTTCAGTTTCAATCTGAGCCTCAGCTACCCGCTGTTCACCGGCTTCCGGACCTCGGCGCGAATTGCGCAGGCGGGCGCCGACGCTCGCAATGCGGAAGAGTCGCTGCGCGCCGGGCGCCTGCAGGTGGAGCGGGAAGTCCGGGCCGCCCTGATCGACGTGCAGAACGCACGCCGCGCCCTGGCGCTCGCCGAACGGGCCTCCGATCTGAGCAACCAGCGGCTGGAACTCGCCCGGGAGCGCTACGCGATCGGCGCCATTACGTTCGCGAATCTCCAACTCCTCATCGACCGCGCGGCCCAAGAGGAGCGGCAACTGATCAACGCCCGCTACAGCTTCATCGCGGCGACGGTGACGCTCGAGGAGCGCCTTGGGCGGGAGGTGGGGCGATGAGAGCGGTTGAGCACTCAGACGGTTGGGCGGCTCGTGCGGCGGCCCTGCCAGATCGCCTAACCGCCCAACCGCCCAACCGCCGGGCGGGGAAGACGGGGGGCCGGGCGTAAATGTCCATCCCGCGCCTCTCCGTGGGGCGGCCGGTCGCGGTGGCGATGCTCGTGGCCGCCGTCGTGTTCATCGGGGGCATCTCGTTCGTGCGTCTCCCCATCGACCTGCTGCCCTCGATCGCGTATCCGCGGTTGGTCGTGTACACCCGCTACCCCGACGTCGGCCCCACCGAGGTCGAGCGCTTTGTCTCGGAACGCATCGAGCGCGCGGCCGGGCGAGTCACCGGGGTGGAGCGGGTCGAGAGCGTGTCGCGCGAAGGGGTCTCGCTCGTGACCCTCCGGTTCGCCTGGGGCACGGACATGGACTTCGCGGTCCTGAACGTGCGCGAGCAACTCGACAACATCCGCGACGAGTTGCCCGAGCTGGCGACCCGGCCGGTCGTACTGCGCACTGATCCCGATGCGGATCCGATCATGGCCGTGTCCGTCTCGGGAGCCGGCGGCGATCTCGCGGCTCTCAAGGACCTGAGCGAATCGGTGTTCAAACGACGGCTCGAGCAGATCGACGGCATTGCGGAGGCGGCGCTCGCCGGCGGACTGGAGCGCGAGATCCACGTCGAGGTGGACGCGCGGCTGCTCGAGACCTACGGACTCACGGTGGACGACGTCGCCCGCGCGCTCGATGCCGCCAACCAGAGCGCTCCGGGCGGCACCATCCGACGGGGACGCTACCGCTATGCACTCCGCACCCTCGGCGAATTCCAGGCCGTCGAGGAGATCGGTAACGTCCCGGTCGGCCGGCGCGCGGGCGGGGCCGGGAGCGACCTCGTGCTGCTGCGCGATGTCGCGGCGATCGACGACGGCTTCAAGGAGCGTGAGTCGCTGGCCCGGTACAACGCGCACGAGTCGGTGGGGTTGCTGCTGTTCAAGGACGCGGGCGCCAACACGGTGAGGGTCTCCGAGGAGGTCGAGCGGGTACTCGACCAGCTGCGTGCGCAGTACCCCGAAACGCGCATCGAGGTGGCCACTGCGCAGGCGGGATTCATCAGCGATGCCATCAGCAATGTGGTCCAGGCCCTCGTGCTGGGTGGCGTGCTCGCGTTCCTGGTGTTGTTCCTGTTCCTGCACGACGCGCGCTATCCGGTCGCCATCGCGCTCGCGATCCCCATCTCGGTGGTCACGACATTTGCCCTGCTCGATGTGGCCGACGTGTCCCTCAACATCATGAGTCTCGGCGGGCTCGCGCTCGGCGTCGGCATGCTGGTGGACAACTCGATCGTCGTGCTCGAAAACGTGTTTCGGCATCGGGAGCTCGGGGCCACGCCGCTCGAGGCCGCCGCCCGTGGTGCCGAAGAGGTGCAGGGCGCGATCACGGCCTCGACCCTAACGACCATCGCCGTGTTCGGTCCCATCGTCTACGTGCGCGGGGTGGCCGGCGAGCTGTTCGGCGACCTGTCGTTCGCCGTGGCGTTCGCCCTGCTCGCGAGCCTCGTGGTGGCCATCACTCTGCTGCCGACCATGGCGGCCCGATGGGGCGTGGCCCCCGCGGGTCGAGCGGGGATCGTGCGGCGTGCGGGTGGTGCCGTGGCCGGCGGGGCGGGCCGGGCCATCGCGCGGCTGTTCGGCCCGACGTTCCGCGCCTTCGACCGCCGCTTCGCGCGCTTCGCCGACTGGTACCACCGCATCCTCGAGGGCGCGCTCGCCCATCGGGGGAGGGTGCTGTCCGTGGCCGGTGCCCTGTTCGTGCTGGGCCTGGGGCTCGGCGCCAGCCTCCAGCGTGACGTGCTGCCGGACGTGGACCAGGGAGAGTTTGCCGTCGCCCTCGAGCTGCCGCGGGGCACGCCGCTCGAGGAAACCACGCGCGCCGCCGTGCGCATCGAGGAGATGGTGCGCGGCGATGACGCTGTGGTGGCCGTGTTCACCCGCGTGGGTCGGCAGGGAGCGGTGGCCGGGGTCGAGGAAGAGGAAAGCGGACTGAACACGGCGCGCGTGGAAGTGCGGTTGCGGGGAGGCGCGTCCACCGCCGATGCGGTCAGCCGGCTGCGCCCACAACTCGCCGCCTTTCCGCCCGATGCCGTCGCCGTGGAAACGGGCACGGCCACGGCGCTCGGCCGGCTGTTGGGCGGTGCGGACGCGGATCTCTCGATCCGGATCCGCGGCGACGATCTGGATCAGCTCTGGGCCTACGCGCGCCGAGCCGAGCAGCGATTGGGGCGGGCCGACCGGCTCGCGAACGTGCGCCTGCGCTCGGAGGAGGGGCAACCGGAGATTCGGGTGCAGATCGCGCGTGACCGCGCGGCGGCGTACGGGATCGAGCCGCGCCTCATTGCCCGCACCGTCGAACAGTACATGCGCGGGGCCATGGCGACGGAGTACGTGGATTTCGACGAGAAGGTCCCGGTGGTCGTCCGGCTGCCCGAAGCCGAGCGCCGCTCACTGGAGACGCTGCGGACCCTCCAGATCAATGGGATCCCGCTGCGGGAGCTGATCGAGACCCAGGAGCAGCTCGGGCCGGCGGAGGTCCGACGCCGCGATCAGGGACGGGTCGTCGAGATTTTCGCCGATGTCGCCCGCGGCGGACTCGACGAAGCGGTCGGGGACGCGCGCGCCGTCCTCGCCGAGCTGCCGCCGCCGCGCGGCGTGCGCTACGAGATCGGTGGCGCGAACGAAGAACGCGCGCGGAGTTTCCGCGATCTCGCGTTCGCCCTCGGACTCGCCATGCTGCTGGTGTACATGATCCTGGCGGCGCAGTTCGAGTCGTTCGTGCATCCGTTCACTATCCTGTTGGCCGTCCCGCTCGCCACCGTCGGCGCGTCACTCGCCCTGTTTCTCGGGCGCGCGGGCCTCAGCACGATGAGCCTGATCGGGGTGGTCATCCTCGTGGGCATCGTCGTGAACGACGCCATCATCAAGGTGGACTTCATCAACCAGTTCCGGGGGCAGGGGCTGGCACTCAAGGCGGCGATCCTCGAAGCCGGCCGGCTGCGGTTACGGCCGATCGTCATGACGACCGTCACGACCGTGCTCGGCCTGTTGCCCATGGCGCTGGGCATCGGGCGCGGCGCGGATCTGCGTGCCCCGCTCGCGCTCGCCGTAATCGGCGGCCTGCTGAGTTCCACCGCACTCACGCTGATTGTGGTCCCGGTGGCGTATGCCGTGATCGAGGACGTCCGCGGCAAGTGGCGCGCGACGTTGGGCCTGGGCAAGCTCGAACCCGCGGGGGAATCATGAGGCGCCGCCCCGCGCGCCGTCGTCTCCCACCGCTCCTGGCGACGGTCGCCGTCGTCGCCGCCTGTGGCGACCGGCCTGCCGCCCCCGCCGCTGCCATCCGGGACTCGGCCGGCGTGCGGATCGTCGAGTACGCGAGCTGGGCTCCGCCGGTCGTGGCCTGGAGGGTGGCCGCCACGCCGCTCCTGGCCATCGGGGCCCTCGAGGGCGACGAGGCGTATCAGTTCGACCGTCTCCAGAGCGTCACGCGGCTCACGGACGGCCGAATCGTGGTGGCCAACGGCGGCACGCAGGAACTGCGGCTCTTCGCGCCCGACGGTCGGCACCTGTCGAGCCTGGGTCGCAAGGGCGGTGGACCGGGGGAGTTCGAGGGGCTGAGCCTGGTGCGCGTCGTGGCGGGCGACACGCTCGTCACCTACGACTGGAATCTCCGGCGCCTCTCGGTGTTCGCGCCGGACCGGGGATTCGTGCGCTCGGTGGCGATCGAGTTCGCCGGCGGGCTCCCCAACGTGCTTGGTGTATTCGGCAGCGGCACGGTCCTCGCCACGCGCGGCTTCGTCTTCGGTCCTGGAGAGATGTCGGGCGTCGTGCGCGACACCGCGCCGTTCCTCCGGTTCGGCCCGGACGGGCGTCTGCTCGACAGCATCGGCCGCTGGCCGTCGTGGGAGTACTACGTGCAGGGCGATCGCAGTTCGGTTTGGGCCTCCAGCCTGCCCTTCGGGCGGACGACGCTGTCCGCGGTGACGCGGACCGGCTTCTGGGTGGGTGCGACCGATCGGTACGAGATCGAGCGGCGCGACTCGACGGGTGTGCTCGCCATGATCGTCCGCGCGACCCGCCCGGCGCGGGCGGTGACACCGGACGACGTGGAACGGGTCAAGGCGGACCGACTCGAGGACGCCGACGAGAACTGGCGGCGACGTCAGGAGCGGATGTTCCGGGAGATGCCGATTCCGTCGACGCTGCCGGCTTTTGCCGAGCTGCAGACGGATCCGGACGGCAACCTCTGGGTGCTGGATACGTTCACGCCGTCGGATTCCGTTCGCCGGTGGGCGGTCTTCGCGCCGGACGGCCTGCTGCGGGGCACCGTCGAGACGCCGCCCTCGGTCCGCGTGCTCGAAATCGGCCGCGACTACGTGTTGGGGACGTGGGAGGACGAACTGGGCGTGCAATACGTGCGGATGTATCGACTGGAACGGGAGCGGGGATGATCCGCCTCTCCATCCGCCGCCCGGTTGCCGTCTCGATGGTCTACCTCGGCGTGGCGCTGCTGGGGATTGCGGCCTGGCGCAACATCCCGATCGAGCTCCTGCCCGACACGGAGTTGCCCCAGCTTTCGGTAGGCGCCGATTGGAGCCGCGCCTCGCCCGAAGCCATGGAGGCGTTCGTCACCGCGCCGCTCGAGGCGGCGGTGCAGCAGGTGCACGGCGTCGAGGAAATCTCGTCCATCTCGAGCGAGCAGTACGGGCAGGCGCGCGCGCAGGTCACCGTGAAGTTCGCCCGCGGTACGGACATGGACTTCGCGCGCCTCGAGCTTTCGGAGCGGCTGGCCGCCGTCGAAGACGAGCTGCCGGAAGGCGTGCTCGGGCCGCGCATCGAGCCGTACGTGCCCGAGGAGTTCCGCGAGCAGTCCCGCCCCTTCCTGCGCTACACGCTCACCGGCCCATACACGCTCGAGGCCCTCCGCGTGCACGTCGACGACCAGCTCCTGCCCGAGCTATTGCAGCTCGATGGAGTGGCCGGCGTGGAAGTCTACGGGGGGCGCGACCGGGTGCTCGAGATCGTGCTCGACGACACGAAGACCCGGGCCCTCGGCCTCTCTCCGCAGGTCGTGTGGCAGCGGATCCTCGAGCTGGAAACCGTGGCGGAAGCCGGGGTCGTGGAGCTGGACGGGGTGCAGCGCACGCTCGCGATCCGCCAGCGCACCGAGTCTCCGGATGAGATCCGGCGCACCGCGCTGCTCACCGATCGCGGCCGGCTGGTGCGGGTGAGCGACGTGGCCACCGTCCACGACACGTATGAAGAGCCGCGTAGCCTTTACCGGATCGACGGGCAGCCGGCGGTCGCCTTCCAGATCCACAAGGAGACCGGCGTCAACACGGTCGCGGTGGCAGACCGCGTGAAGCTGCGCCTCGACCAGCTCGAGACCCTCCATCCGCCGGGCGTCCGCCTGCTCCTCGACGATGACGAGAGCGACGCGATCCGCACGGCACTCACGGACCTCCGGATCCGCGCGCTGATCGCCGCGGTCGTCGTTTTCGTGGTGCTGCTCGTGTTCCTGCGGTCGTTCCGGTCGGCGGGCATCGTGTTCGCGACGATCGCGTTTTCCATCCTGATCGCGCTCAACCTGATCTACTTCGGCGGCCTCAGCCTGAACGTGCTCACGCTCATGGGGCTCGCCATGGGCTTCGGGCTGATCGTGGACAACGCCATCGTCGTGCTGGAGAACATCTACCGGAAGGGGAGGCGCGGGACGGCCGAGGAACGGGCGACGGCCGCGGTGGCCGCCGAGCGCGGGGCCAAGGAGGTGATGCTCGCCATCCTGGCCGCGACCCTCACGACGGTGATCGTGTTCGTCCCGTTCGTTTACCTCCAGGGAGAGCTGCGGGATTACTACATTCCGCTCGCGATCGTGGTCGGGATGAGCCTGGTGGCCAGTCTGTTCGTGGCGTTCACGTTCATTCCGGCGCTGGCGGCGAAGATCCTCGGGGGAGCAGGGAGCGAAGCGCGGTCCCGGGGCGAGGTCGGCGGCGCAGACGGCACGCCATCCGGCGGGCCGGCGGACCCGCTCCGCCCTCCCGACTCCCCCCTCTACGTCCGCGTCTACGCCGGCTTGCTCGGCTTCACCCTCCGGTGGCCGTGGCTTGCGATCGTCATCGCCCTCGCGTGTCTGGGCGGGTCCTATCGCGTGTTCGACAAGTATGTCACCCGCGGGGTGCTGTGGCGTGCCTGGTGGGGACAGCAGACGTTCATCAACATCCGGATTCAACTGCCGCGCGGCGAGGAGCTGGATCGGACCGACGAGCTCGCCCGCTTCTTCGAAGCCAAACTCCGGGAGATGCCGGAAATCGAGCGATTCACCACGCGCGTGCTGCCCCAGTTCGCGAACATCACGGTCACGTTCCCCGACTCGCTCGAACAGACGCAGGTGCCTGCCGCCATCAAGGAACAGATGCTGGCGTACAGCTATCAGTTTGGCGGGGCGGAGGTGCGCGTGTTCGGCTACGGTCCGTCGTTCTACGGCGGCGGCTCGACCCCACCCAACTACTCCATCAAGGTGCTGGGCTACAACTACGAAACGGTGCGGCAGATCGCCGACGATCTCGGCCGACGGTTGCGGCGGTTCTCCCGCATTCGGGACGTGGACATCAACTCGGCGGGCGGGTGGTACACGCGCGACAAGGCGAGCGAGTTCGTGCTGTCACTGGACCGCGAGCGGCTCGGCCTGCACGGACTCACCGCGCAGGATGTCGTCTATCAGGTGGCCGCGGCCGTCCAGGGGACCGTGCGCCGGGGCTTCATCCGCGTCGCCGGCGACGAGCTGCGGTTCGACGTCAAGCTCGCCGACAACGAGCAGGTGGACGTGCTCGAGTTGCCGGAGATCCTGCTCCAGACCCCGACGGGCCAGGGCGTGCGCCTGGGCGACGTGGCGGCGGTGGGCGAACGCGAGGTGCTGAACCGGATCGAGCGCGAGAACCAGCAGTACCAGCGCTACGTGAGCTACGAGTTCCGTGGCCCGACCAAGTTGGGCGACCGCGTACGCGACGCCGTCATCGCCAACACCCGACTCCCCGAGGGCTATACCATCGAGGGCGAGCAGGAGTGGCGCTGGTCGAGCGACGAGCAGAAACAGATCTACGAGGTGCTGGCCGTCTCCCTCATTCTGATCTTCATGGTCACGGCCGCGCTGTTCGAGTCGGTGCGCCAGCCCTTCTGTGTGCTGCTCACGGTCCCGATGGCGCTCGTCGGCGTGTTCCTGATCTTCTACTTCATGGAGGCGAGCTTCACGCGGGAGGCGTATATCGGCGTGATCATGATGGGCGGCATCGTGGTCAACAACGCCATTCTCCTCGTCGATCACGTGAACCTGCTGCGGCGGACGTACGGACTCGCACTGCGCGATGCGGTGGTTCGCGGCACGCTCGAGCGAGTGCGTCCCATCCTGATGACGAGCTTCACCACCATCTTCGGGCTGCTGCCGCTCGTGCTGTTCAGCGAATCGGCGGATGCGAACATCTGGAACGCTCTGGGCCTGGCGCTGATCGGCGGACTCGCGAGTTCGACGCTGTTCGTGCTGACCGTGACCCCGACGCTGTACATGCTGCTCGAGCGCGGGCCGGAGAAGCGGAGAGCGGAAGGCGGGGTCGTCGCCGCGAAGCAGGGTGCCAGCGAAGTCGCGCCGCACGGGCTCGCGCCGACGGGCGGGTAGCATGGTTCCACGGGTGCTCGCCGCTGCCGTGCCCCTCGCGCTTGTCTCAGCGGGGCTGATGGCGCAGGAACGACCCCAGATGGCGCCCGGAGCCCGGGTCCGGATCACCCGCACGGACGACCAGGCACCGCGCCTCGTGGGGACGCTCGCCCGGGTGACGGGTGACACCCTGTGGCTCGCTTCGCGCGCCGGCGCTGATCCCGCCATAGCCCTGCGCGTGGGCGTGCGCCGATTGGAGGTGAGCCTCGGTCGGCGCTCGCACGTGGCCCGCGGGGCGATCATCGGGGCCATCGTCGGCGGTGCGGCCACCGGGCTGTTCTTGGCAGCGTTCTGCAGCGACCCGGACACGCTGTGCGAGGCGGATGAGTTCGCCAAGGTGGGCCTCATCATCGGGCTCCCCCCAGTGGCGCTGGGGACGGCGATTGGTCTCATCGCCTCGCACGAGCGCTGGGTACCGGTGCCGTGGCCCGCCAGCGCCAGAGTCGGTCTCCGGGTACGCGTGGCGCCTCCCGCTGCCCGGCGGTGACGGGCCGAGAAGCCCGAGCGGCGGACTGGGGTGTCTACCGTGCCGTCGTTCCCTCCTCCGCCGCGTTCACGACGTGTGATCGTGAATCATGCGCCACCCTTCCGCGCGCCGTTCGAGCACCACCGTGAACGGACCCTCGGCCGTGACGGAATTGCCTCGACGCAGCACGTAGCGGGCGGTCACGAGCGCGTGGGTGGGGCCGAGCGCCCGGACGCGGAGATCCGCAAAGCGCAGGGAATCGCGCGTCGCGCCCGGCTCGAAGCGCGCCGCGTAGCGGGCACGAATCGCGTCGTATCCGTGCGTCAGGCCGCCGCTCGTGAGGAACGTCGTCGCGGAGTCCCGCGCATAGGTGACCAGGAAGCCGTCCAGGTCGCCCGCGTTCCAGGCGCGCGCGGAAGCCGCGAGCAACGCCCGAATCTCCGGGGTCGGGTCGGCCGCCGGCTCTGGGGCTCGCGGCGCGCAGGCTCCGAGGAGCAGCGGCAGGACGACCAGGGGGTGGAGGCGCATGACGGACTCCGCGCAGAG
Organism: Gemmatimonadota bacterium; assembly: GCA_029862925.1. Taxonomy (GTDB): domain Bacteria; phylum Gemmatimonadota; class Gemmatimonadetes; order Gemmatimonadales; family GWC2-71-9; genus JAOTWJ01. The sequence goes on along the minus strand of JAOTWJ010000015.1, from coordinate 7,352 downwards.
GGAGTGCGCAGGGTGCAGCCCGCGCGCGGCGCGCGCAAGGAGGCCGGCGGCCCGCGGACGGCCCGGGTTCCCCGGGCGCCGAGGCCCCCCCGCCCAGCTGCGGCATAATACCAATTCGCACAAGGACTTACGCATTCCTTCGCCCATTGAAAACGGGCCGGGTTCCGGCTATGTTTGATAGGCTCCGTTAGGGGGTCCGCCGGCCCCCTTTTTTCCGTATTCCGAGGGACGTCCATGACCGCTCCGAACCAGCGCGAACGCATCCTTCCCCGCCTCATCGAAGACGAGATGAAGGAGAGCTTCATCGACTACTCGATGAGCGTGATCGTGTCGCGCGCCCTTCCCGACGTGCGGGACGGGCTCAAGCCCGTGCACCGTCGGATCCTCCACGCGATGAACGAGCTGGGCCTCACGCCCGGCCGGCCCTACAAGAAATCGGCGACGGTCGTGGGTGAGGTGCTGGGCAAGTTCCACCCGCACGGCGACACGGCGGTGTACGACTCGCTCGTCCGCATGGTACAGGATTTCTCGCTGCGCTACCCGCTGGTGGACGGGCAGGGGAACTTCGGCTCGGTGGACGGCGATTCGGCGGCGGCCTATCGGTACACCGAGGCCCGGCTGACGCCGATCGCGATCGAGATGCTGGCGGACCTCGACAAGGGCACCGTCGAGTTCGCGCCGAACTTCGACGACCGGCTCGAGGAGCCGACCGTCCTCCCGTCGCGATTCCCCAACCTGCTCGTCAATGGGGCCTCGGGCATCGCGGTCGGCATGGCGACCAACATCCCGCCGCACAACCTGAAGGAAATCGCCTCGGCAGTCCGCCACCTGGTGGACAACCCGGAATGCGACCTCAAGGACCTCCGCAAGCTGGTCAAGGGTCCGGACTTCCCCACGGGCGGGTTCATCTTCGGCCGCAGCGGGATCAAGGAGTGTTACGAGACGGGTCGGGGGCGCATCGTGATGCGCGCGCGCGCGCAGATCGAGGAGCGCGAGTCGTCGGGCCGGCAGCAGATCGTCGTCACAGAAATCCCGTACCAGGTGAACAAGGCGCGACTGATCGAGCAGATCGCATCCCAGGTGCGGAACAAGCGGATCGACGGCATCTCCGATCTCCGGGACGAGTCCGATCGCGACGGCATGCGCATCGTGATCGAGCTGAAGCGCGACGCCAATGCCGATGTGGTGCTGAACCAGCTGTACAAGCACACGCAGATGCAGACCACGTTCGGCGCCATCATGCTCGCGCTCGCGGGCGGGGTGCCGAAGGTGATGGGGCTGAAGGAGGTGCTCGAGCATTTCGTCGCGCACCGTCATACGGTCATCGTGCGGCGCACGGAGCACGATCTCACGCAGGCCCAGGCGCGCGAGCACATCCTCGAGGGTCTGAAGATCGCCGTCGACCACATCGACGAAGTGATCAAGCTCATCCGCGGCGCCCCTGACGTCGAGGCGGCCGACACGGCGCTGCGCGAGCGGTTCGGCCTCTCGGAGCGGCAGAGCAAGGCGATCCTCGACATGCGGCTCGCGCGGCTCACCGGGCTCGAGCGCGAGAAGCTCGACGCCGAGCTCAAGGAGGTCCGTGCCCTCATCAAGCAGCTCAAGGCCATTCTCGCGTCGCGCGAGCAGCGGATGGAGATCCTCAAGGAGGAGATGGCGGACCTCGAATCCAAGTACGGCGACGCGCGCCGCACCGAGATCGTGTCCGACACGGGCGAGTTCAGCATCGAAGATCTCATCGCCGAAGAAGACATGGTGATCACCATCTCCCACAGCGGCTACATCAAGCGCATTCCGGTGAGCACCTACCGGCGGCAGCGGCGCGGCGGCCGCGGCTTGGCGGGCATGGGCACGAAGGACGACGACTGGGTGGAGCATCTCTTCGTCGCGTCCACGCACGACTACGTGCTGTTCTTCACCCAGGCCGGGCAGGTGTACTGGCTCAAGGTGTACGACATTCCGCAGGGCGGCCGGGCGGCTCGGGGCAAGCCGATCATCAACCTGATCCAGATCGCGGCCGGGGAACGGATCGCCGCGTTCGTGGCCGTGCGGCAGTTCGACGACCAGCACTACCTCATGTTCGCCACGGCCAACGGCACGGTGAAGAAGACGGTGCTGTCCGCGTACGGGAACCCGCGCTCGTCGGGCATCAACGCCATCAACATCGAGGGTGGCGACGAGTTGATCGACGTCCAGATCACGGACGGCTCCAACGACGTCGTGCTCGCCACGCGACACGGCATGAGCATCCGGTTCCACGAGAACGACGTGCGGGACATGGGCCGGGCCACGACCGGGGTGCGGGGCCTCACGCTGGAGCAGGACGACCTGGTGATCGGGATGGTCGTGATCCGGCGCGACGCCACGCTTCTGGCGGTGACCGAGAAGGGCCTCGGCAAACGCTCCGAGCTGTCCGAGTACCGCGTCCAGCGGCGGGGCGGGAAGGGGATCATCACCCTCAAGCGGACCGACAAGACCGGTGACATCGTCGCGCTGAAGGAGGTCCTGCCCGACGACGAGTTGATGCTGATCACCCGGCACGGCGTGATCATCCGCGTCCCGGTCGACGGCATCCGGGTCATCGGGCGGAACACCCAGGGCGTCCGGGTGATGAACCTCGATTCGGGGGATTCGCTCATCGACGTCGCGCGGGTCGTGAAAGAGGACGAAAACGGCAACGGCGAGGAGGACAACGGCGCGGCCGAAATCGTCTCCGAAGGCCGCGATCAGCGCGAGATGGACGTGTAGCGGCCGTGCCGTCCAGCCGGTAGATTCGCGGCACTGTGACGTCCGGAACCACGGCCGTGGGCGGCCTCGTGACGCTTGAGGCGATTCGCGAGGCCGCCGCCGGCCTCGTCGGGGTTGCCGAACGAACCCCGCTCCTTCCCGTCGATGCCCTGCGCCAGGCGGCAGGCGTCCCGGTCTTCCTCAAGCTCGAGAACCGCCAGCCCACCGGGGCCTTTAAGCTGCGGGGGGCGTGGACGGCCGTCCGCCGGTTGCCCGCGGCCGCGCGCCGGCGCGGGGTCATCACCTACTCCAGCGGCAACCACGGCCAGGCGGTGGCCTACGCCGCCCGCCGCCTCGGACTGCGGGCCGTGATCGTGATGCCGGAGACGGCGCCACCCACGAAGGTGGCGGGCGTGAAGAAGTGGGGTGGCGAAGTCGTGTTCGCCGGCACCACATCGGAAGACCGTCGGGCGAAAGCCGAGGAGCTGATTGCGCGTGAGGGACTGCAGGTCGTCCCTCCGTTCGATCACCCCGACGTGATCGCGGGGCAGGGCACGGTGGGGCTCGAGATCGTCGAGGACCTGCCGGACGTGGCGCACGTCGCCGTGCCGGTGGGCGGCGGCGGGCTGATCGCCGGCATCACGACGGCGCTCGCGGCGCTCCGTCCGGCGACCCGGGTCACGGCCGTCGAGCCCGACGGCGCCGCCGCGTTGCACGCCGCGCTCCGGACGGGCCGCGTCGTGCGACTCGATCGGACGCACAGCATCGCCGATGGCCTCCTCCCGGTGGCCGTGGGCAGCCTGACGTTCGCGCACGTGCGATACCGCGTGGACGCGGTGACCGTGACCGATGCGGCCATTGCCGACGCGACGGTCTGGTTGCACCGGGCGATGGGGCTCCTCGTCGAGCCGTCCGGCGCCGCGACCACGGCGGCGCTCCGCGCCGGCGCGTTCCGGCCCACGGGCCCGACGGTGCTCGTCGTGAGCGGCGGGAACGTCGATCCGGCAGCGGTCGAGGCCCTCGCCGCAAGGACGAGCGGGTGACGTCCCCGGCAGCCGAGCGCACCACGATCGTCGTCGCGGACGACGACCCGACCCTGCTCAAGACCATCCTCTACATCCTCCGGGACCGGGGCCATCACGTCGTGCCGGTCGAGGGCGGCGAGGGGCTGATCGACGTCCTGCGGGCCGAACAGCCGGATCTGCTCCTGCTCGACATCATGATGCCCAAGGTGGACGGGCTCCAACTGCTCGAGACGATCCGCTCCGATCCCGCGTGGGAGTCGCTCCCGGTTCTGATGATCTCGTCGATGCCGCCGGAGGAGGCGACCGCGCAGGCTCTGGGGCTCGGCGCGGACGACTTCATCGCCAAGCCGTTCCGGGTTCGCGAACTGGTCGCCCGGGTGGATGCCCGCTTGCGCCAGAGCCGGACGCTGCGCGACGCCCGAGCCGACGCCCGGCGGCTCGCCGAGGAAGCCCGGGCGAGCACCGCCGAAGCCCGGGTCCGGGCCGAGATGCTCGACATCCTCCACGAAATCACGGACACGCTCAAGCCCGACGACATCTACCACGTCCTGGCCCGCCGCGTGGCCCGCGTCCTGGGACTCGCCCGCTGCTCGATGGTGCTCGCCCATGCGGGCGACCGGTTCGGCCTGGTCGTGGCGGCCTTCGAGAACCCCCACCTGCGCAATCTGCAGATCGAGCTGCGGAAGTACCCCGAGATCCGCCGCGCGCTCGATCGTGGACAGGCGGTGCTCGTGCAGGATGTCACCACCGATCCGCTGTACGACCAGGTCCGCAAGGAGTGGGTGGCGGAGGGGATCCAGGTCGTCACCCGGTCGGCCATCGCCCTGCCCTTCTCGCTGCGGAAGGAACAGCGCGGCGTCTTCTTCCTGCGGGCCACCCAGGAGGACAAACCGCTCTCGCCCGAGGACGTCGAGTTTGCCAGCACGGTCATCGGTGCCGCCGTGACCGCCATCGACCGGGCGTACGACCTCGAGTCGGCGATTACGGACCGCGAGCGCTATTTGGAGCTGGCCCAGACGGACGCGCTCACCGGCTGCGCCAACCGGCGCGGCTTGTTCGAGCGCATGGAGAGCGAGCTGGAGCGCGTCAAGCGCTACGGGCAGACGCTGGCGGTGCTGCTGGTCGATCTCGACAACTTCAAGGACGTGAACGACGGGCGGGGACACGCCGCCGGCGACACGGTCCTCCGGGGGGTCGGCGAGCTGCTCCGCAAGGAAGCGCGTGCGGTGGACATCGTGGGACGGTACGGGGGCGACGAGTTCGTGCTCGGTCTGCCCGAGACGACCTTCGATGGGGCGGTCGTGTTCGCCGAGCGCCTGCGGGTGCGCCTTGCCGAGCACGACTTCGCGGAGTCGGGCGATCCGTTGTACGTTACGGCCTCGATCGGCGTGTCCGCGATGCCGGAGTCGGGCGTGGACACGGTGGAGGGACTGATCGCCAGGGCCGACGTGGCGATGTACTCGGCCAAGAACGCCGGACGCAATCAGGTGAAGACATGAGCCAGCGCCGCTGCACGAAGTGCGGATCGGTCTTCAGCGGAGATGCCCGCTTCTGTCCGAAGGACGGCAGCCCGTTGGTGGACGTGGCGGTCGCCGGGACCTCCGGCACCACGGTCCGCAAGGCCTACAAACCGCCGGCGCCGGATCGCTTCACGCTCTCCAGTCAGCGGATCGACAATCGCTACGAGGTCCTGCGGCGCCTCGGCGAAGGTGGCATGTCCTACGTGTACGAGGCCAAGGACCTGACGCGCGGCGCGACCGTGGCGATCAAGATCCTCTCGCCCAAGCTGTCAGCCGACCAGAGTTCCGTGCAGCGACTGCGGCGGGAGGCGGGGCTGGCCATGCGGTTGGAGCACCCCCACGTCTGCAAGATCATGCGGTTGGGGGAGACCGAGGACGGCCTCATCTACCTGGTGATGCCCTACCTGCGGGGGGAGCTGCTCTCCGACCGCGAAGCCAAGGTCGGCCCCATGGCGGTGGGGATGGGCGTCGAGTGGCTGGTGCAGATCTGCTCCGGGCTCCAGCACGCCCACCAGATGCACATCATCCATCGCGATCTGAAGCCGGAAAACGTGATGCTGGTGCCGGCCGGTGACGGCACCGACAAGGCGGTCGTCATGGACTTCGGCCTCGCGAAAGAGAACCGGGCGGACCCCTCGATGGCCAAGCTCACGGCGACGGGCATCATCCTCGGTACGCCGGAGTTCATGAGCCCGGAACAGATTCGCGGGAAAGAGCTCGATGCCCGCAGCGACATCTACGCGCTCGGGGTCGTGGCGTTCGAGATGTTCACCGGGAAGCTGCCCTTCGCCGGCCGCAGCGCGCAGGAGATGATGATCGCGCGGCTGCGCGGCAAGCCGGCCACCCTGCGACAGTACCAGCCCGATTTCCCCGCTCCTCTCGAAGCGACGCTCATGCGATCGATGGCCGCGGAGCCGGACGATCGCTTCGGCACGGCGCTGGAGTTTGGACGCGCCCTGCTGCAGACGGCGGACGATCCTGGGCTGGCGACCAAACTCGCGTCCCTGCTGAAATAGCCTGCGGCTGTCGGGCGCCGGGCGCCCGACCCCACCGCCAACACCTTCCTCGCCGGAGGTCACCGTGCGACGCATGGTGCTCGTTGCCGCCCTGCTTGCCGCCGTTCCCCCAACCCTCCCCGCCCAGGTCGTGGCCGTCCGGGCCGGCCGCCTGCTCGACGGCACCGGCGCGGGCCCGCGGCGGAACGTCGTGATCCTGATCGAAGGCGGCCGGATCACGGCCGTCGGGTCCGACGTCGCCGTGCCGGCGGGCGCGCGGGAGATCGACCTCTCCCGGCTGACCGTGTTACCGGGGTTCGTGGATGCGCACGTGCACCTGCTGGGCCACGTCCTGGGCGAGCCGGGCTGGGATAACGCGTTGGCCCGGGAGACCCCGGCCGACGCGGCCCTCCGCGGTGTGCGGCATGCGCGACGCACACTCGAGGCCGGGTTCACGACCGTGCGCAACGTCGGGGCGGGCGGGTTCGCCGACGTGGCGCTGCGGGACGCCATCACGCGCGGTGACGTGCCGGGACCCCGCATGCAGGTGGCGGCGCATCCGCTCGGCATCACCGGCGGGCACTGCGATTTCACCAACGGGTACGTGCCGGGCGTCTTCGGCGCCGAACCGGGAGTCGGCCGGGGCATCGCCGACGGGCCGGACGCGATTCGCGCCGCGATCCGCTATCAGGTGAAGCACGGCGCCGATCTGATCAAGATCTGCGCAACCGGGGGCGTGCTGTCGGAAGGCGATTCGGTGGGGGTCCAGCAGTACATGGCGGACGAGCTCGGGGCGGCGGTCGAGGTGGCGCACCTCATGGAGCGGCGGGTGGCGGCCCATGCGCACGGCACCGCCGGCATCAAGGCGGCGGTGGTCGCCGGCGTCAGCTCCATCGAACACGGGTCGATCCTCGACGACGACGCGATTCGGCTCATGCGCGAGCACGGCACGTACCTGGTGCCGACCCTCATGGCGGGCGAGGCGGCGGAGCGGCTGGCCCAGAACGGAACGCTCACGGGCGAACGGGCGGACAAGGCGCTCGCGATCGCCCCCCTGATGCGCTCGTCCATCCGCCGCGCGGCGG
>JAOTWJ010000277.1 GCA_029862925.1 Gemmatimonadota bacterium | reverse complement strand
TCCCCCCGGCAGAGGCTGACGACGATGGGCGACGCCACGCACGGTCATGCCTCGCACGTGCAGCACCATTTCGACTCCCCCAAGCAGCAGATGGAGTCCGGGAAGCTCGGGATGTGGCTGTTCTTGGCGCAGGAGCTCTTGTTCTTCGGCGGCGTGTTCTGTGTGTACGCGATCTTCCGCGCGAGGAACACCGAGCTGTTCGAGTTCGGCTCGGGCATGCTCAACTGGAAGATGGGCGCGGTCAACACCGTCGTCCTCATCTGCAGCAGCCTGACGATGGCCTGGGCCGTGCGCTGCGCACAGATCGGTGCGAGGCGGACGCTGCTCTGGATGCTGGTCGCGACGCAGCTGTTCGCGGGGGCGTTCCTCGTCGTGAAGTACGTCGAGTACGGCGAGAAGATCGACCACGGGCTCCTGTGGGGCAAGCTCTACGCTCCGGACGAACACGTCCTGAGCGAGCACGGCTACGCCTCGCCCCACGCGAGCACGCCGGAGGGTGCCGATTCCGTGCTCCCGATCGACGCCAGCTCGGGCGGCGCGACGGCCGGGCACGCCGCGAACGGCCAATCCGCGCTCGTGCCGGCCCCGGCGAACGGGCACATCTTCTTCGGCATCTACTTCGCGATGACCGGGCTGCACCTCCTGCACGTCCTGGCGGGGATGGCGGTCATCGCCTGGCTGATGATTGGCACGCTGCGCGGCGTGTACGGGCCGCAGTACTTCAACCCGGTCGACATCGTGGGGCTCTACTGGCATCTCGTGGACCTGATCTGGATCTTTCTGTTCCCGCTTTTGTATCTCATCTGACTGCTGGGCGAGGCGGACATGGCGCGAGAGAAGACGCGAGAAGAGGTGATGGATCCCTCCGGCGACGTGGGCCACGTGACGTCGGTCGGGCTTCTCTTGCGAGTATGGGCTGCGCTCACGGTGCTGACGGTGATCACCGTGACGGCGGCCCGGTTCGACTTCGGCAACTTCAATCTCTGGGTCGCGCTCGGCATCGCGGCGTTCAAGGCGTCGCTCGTCGTCCTGTACTTCATGCACCTGCGCTACGACCGTCCGTTCAACGCGATCGTGTTCGTCGTCGGCGTCGTGTTCGTCGCGTTGTTCATCCTGTTCACTCTCATGGACACGTCGAGCTACGAGGAGGCGCTGATCCCCGGCTACGCCCCCGCGCTCGAGTCTCCCTGACGATCCGTGCCGGTGGATCCCCACGCGCCGGGCCGCGGCGTGATCCGCTTCCCGGACCGCGTGGCCGCCTCCCCCGGACACGAGTCACCGCACGGTGGCGGGTCGCTCGGTATGGGGCTGTTCCTCGCCTCGCTCGGCGTGCTGTTCGCGGCGACGCTCGTGGCGTACCTCGCTGTGCGACTCGGTGCCGCCGCGGAGACACGGGCGCTGGCTCCGTCGCTGCCCGCCGGGCTGTGGGCCGGCACGGCCCTGCTCGCGGCCGCCAGCGTGACGGTCCAGGCGGCGCTCGGCGCGGCGAGAACGGGCCGGCGCGAGCGGCTTCGCGCCCTCCTGGCCCTGACGACGCTCCTCGGTGTGGCGTTTCTCGCCGCGCAGGCCGCGAGCTGGCTCGTGATGCTGCGCGCGGAGCGTGCGGTGGCCCCCGCTCTCGGGGGCGTGGCCGGCGTCTACCTGGTGCAGTTCTACTTCCTGACCGGCCTGCACGCCGCCCACGTCCTTGGTGGGCTCGTCCTCATGGCGCACGTGACACGGACCGCGTGGCTCGGACGCTACTCGCCGGCGTGGCACCAAGGGGTACGCCACGCGGCGACTTACTGGCACTTTCTCGGGATGGTCTGGCTGATCCTGTTCGCCGCGCTGCTCGCGACGCACTGAAGAGGCCCCGGCGAGAGATCCGAGGGGCTAGAATCGGGCCTCTCCGGAGAAAGCGATGCGTCCATGAGACCCACGGGGCTCCTGCTCGTGAACCTGGGCACGCCCGACAGCCCGCGCACGCCGGACGTGCGGCGCTACCTGCGCGAGTTTCTCGGCGATCCCCGGGTGCTCGACATGCCGGCGTGGCGCCGCCGTCTGCTCCTGGAGACGGTCATCCTGCCGTTCCGCTCGCCCCGATCCGCCCGAGGCTACGCGTCGATCTGGACCGAGCGTGGCTCGCCGCTCCTGGTCCACGGCAAGGAGCTGGCGCGGCGTATCGGCGAGCGCCTGGGAGACGACGTCCCCGTGGAGCTGGGGATGCGTTACGGCCATCCCTCGATCGGGGACGCGCTCCACGCACTGGAGCGCCGCGCCACGCAGCGCGTCGTCGTGTTCCCGCTGTTCCCGCACTGGAGCGCGGCGGCGGCGGGCTCGGT
>JAOTWJ010000105.1 GCA_029862925.1 Gemmatimonadota bacterium | reverse complement strand
CGCTGCTACCTTATCCCGCATGTCCGCCCGATCCGGCCCTGCCACCGCCCCCGCCGTGACCGAGTTTCCCTTCGTCACGACCCGCGCCACCGAGTTCCCGTGGACGGCCGAGCATTGCTACCTCAACAACGCGTCCATTGGACCCATCCCGCTGCGCACCCAGCGGGCCATCGCGCGCGTGGAGCTGGGGCGGCGCGAGCCGTACCGATTCGACGACACCGGACTGATGGAGATCCTCGCGGCGGGACGGCGCGCGGCCGCGGCCCTGATCAACGCCGACCCGGCGGAGATCGCGCTCGCGCCCAATACGAGCTACGGGCTCAACATGGCGGCCCAGACGCTGCCGCTCGGCAACGGCGACCGCGTCCTCGTGCCCGACGGCGAGTTTCCCGCCAACGTCTATCCGTGGCTGCTCCAGCAGGAGCGCGGCGCGGTGGTCGAGTTGGTGCCGCGCACGCGCGACGGCTGGCCGGACGAGGCGCGGCTGCTCCAGCGCCTCGCCGATCCCACGGTCCGGGTCGTGGCCGTCTCGCACGTCCAGTTCGCCACCGGCTACCGCATCGATCTCGACCGCCTCGGCGCGGCCTGCCGCGAGCGAAACGTCTACCTGGTCGTGGACGCCATCCAGGCGCTGGGCCAGGTGCCGCTCGACGTGCGGCGGACGCCGGTGGATCTCCTGGCCTGTGGCGCGCAGAAGTGGCTGCTCTCCCCGTGGGGGGCGGGATTTCTCTACGTGCGCCGCGCGCTGATCCCCCAGCTCACGCCACGGTTTGCGGGATGGATGGCGTTCCGCGGGACCGACGATTTCACTCGGCTCACCGACTACGACGCCACGTTCCACGACGACGCGCGCCGCTTCGAGCTGGTGACGCTGCCGTTTCAGGACATGGCGGGCATGGTGGAGAGCGTAGGGCTGCTGCTCGAGCTGGGCGTCCCGCGGATCGCCGCCTATCTGCGCGCCTTGCGTGCGCCGCTCGACGCGCGCGCCGCCCGCGGCGCCTTTGCCTTTGCGTCGCCCACCGACCCCGCGCACGACTCGGCCATCTGGTGCGTGCGGCCGCGCGACGTCGCCGCCGCGTTCAGCCGCTTGCGCGCCGCGGGGGTCACCTGTGCCCTGCGCGAGGGGAGCATCCGGCTCTCACCGCACTGCTACAACACGCCGGACGAGATCGCGCGCGTGGCCGCCCTGCTGGAGGGTCGGTGAGCGGCGACTGCGTCTTCTGCCGCATCCTGCGGCACGAGCTGCCGGCCGCGTTCGTGTACGAGGACGACGACGTCGCCGCCTTCTTGGATCTCTATCCGGTCAACCGCGGCCACACGCTGGTGGTGCCTAAGGCGCACGCGGCCGACCTGATGACCTGTCCGGTGGAGACGGCGGCTCGGTTGTTCCGCGTGTCGACGGCGCTCGCGCCGGCCGTGGTGGCGGCGGTGGGCGCGGAGGGGTTCAACGTGTGGACGGCGAACGGTCGGGTGGCGGGCCAGACGGTGTTTCACCTGCATCTCCACATCCTGCCACGGTTCCGCACCGATACGTTCGGGCTGCGGTTCCCGAAGAACTACCCACAGGAAGCGAGTCGCGCGGAGCTGGAGGAGATGGCCGCGGCGATCAGGGCGCGGGCGTGAACACGTAGCTGGTCTTCTTGCCCCGCTGCACCCAATAGTATCCACCGGCCAGCGGCGCGCCGGCGGCGTCGGCGTCGGTCACTTTCCGGCCGTTCACCGCGATCCCGCCCTGCTCGAGCTGGCGCCGCGCCTCGGTTCGGGATTTCACCAGCGTCGTGCGTGCCACGAGATCGAGCACCGGGGTCTCGGCCGACACACCCGCCGGCAGCACGGCACTCGGCAGCTCGCGCGCGAGCACCGCCCAGATGGGTGCCGCCGCCCGCGTGGGATCCTCTTCCCCGAAGACGATGCGTGTCGCCTCGGCGGCGCCCGCGGCCGCCTCCCGTCCGTGCACGCGCGCGGTGAGCTCGTGCGCCAGCGCGCGGTGCGGGATCCGCGCGCCCGGTGCCGCCCCGTGCTGGCGCAGGAGGTCGGCGATCGCCGCGCGGTCGAGGAACGTGAACCCCTTGAGGTAGCCTTCGACGTCCCGGTCGTCGGCGTTGATCCAGTACTGGTAGAACTGGTACGGCGACGTGAGCGCGGGATCGAGCCAGATCGCATTCCCCTCCGACTTGCCGAACTTGGCCCCCGTGGCCGTCGTGACCAGCGGCGCCACCAGTCCGTGCGCGTCCCCACCCGCGACGCGACGAATCAGCTCGATGCCGGCGGTGATGTTGCCCCACTGGTCGCTCCCGCCCAGTTGCAGCTCGCAGCCGTGCCGGCGGAACAGTTCCAGGAAGTCGTACGCCTGGAGCAGCATGTAGCTGAACTCGGTGTACGAGATCCCGGCCTCCAGCCGCGCCTTCACCGACTCCTTCTGCAGCATGTAGCCGACCGTGAAGTGCTTGCCCATGTCGCGCAGGAACTCGACCAGCTTGAGGTCGGCCAGCCAGTCGAGGTTGTCCACCATCATCGCGTCGCTGGCACCGCTGCCGAACGAGAGAAAGCGGGCAAACTGCGCGCGCTGCGTCGCCACGTTGGCCGCCACCTGTGCGGGCTCCAGCAGCGGCCGCTCGGCCTCCTTGCCCGACGGATCGCCGATGAGACCGGTCCCGCCGCCCAGCACCACGATCGGTTTCCCGCCGGCGCGCTGGAGATGGGCCAGCAGCATCAGGGGCACCAGGTTCCCGAGCTGGAGGCTCGGCGCCGTGGGGTCGAACCCCACGTAGCCCGTGATGGGGCCGCGGGCCAGCCGCGCCTCGAGTCCGGGCGTCTGATGGTGGATCAGCCCGCGCCAGGCGAGGTCGTCGAGCAGAGTGGACAGGCCGGTCATCGCTGGATCGTGGTCACAGGGTGCGGGTAGAGACCTGAGAACCCTAGCGGGCGGCGGCGCGGGCGTCCAGCGGCGGTCGCCCGGCGTGTTGGCACCGGGTCGGGGCGCCGCTACGTTTCGCGGCATGAAGGACGTACTGATGCGGATCGTGCAGTGGGTGCGCCGGACCGGGCGCCGGGGCCGCGACTGGCTGGCGGCGTCGCCGCGGGCCCGGCAGGGGCTCATCGTCGGTGCGCTTGGCTTCTCGGGCCTCGGCGTGGGCGTCGTGTGGGGGTCGTGGACGCGCGCGTGCGCCGGCGGTAACTGCCCGTCCATCGGTGCACTCGACGCCTACCGGCCCACCCAGGCGCTCAAGCTCTACGCCGGCGATGGACGCCTCATCACCAGCCTCGGCGCCGAGCGACGGACGGTGGTCCGCCTCGCGGAGCTGCCCCCGGCGCTGCCGGCCGCGTTTCTCGCCGTCGAAGACAAGCGCTTCTACGAGCACCATGGCATCGACTACCGGCGGTTCTTCGGCGCAGTCAAGGCCAACCTGGTGGAGCGACGCTTCGCCGAGGGGTTCTCCACGATCACCATGCAGCTCGCCCGCGGGATCTTCAGCGAGAAGCTGCCCAGCACCAAGTCGCTGGCGCGCAAGGTGCGCGAGATGCGGGTGGCCCTCGAGATCGAACGCACGTATCCCAAGGACAAGATCCTCGAGCTGTACCTGAACCAGACCTTCCTGGGCGGCAGCCTGTATGGGGTGGAGGCGGCGGCGCAGAACTACTTCGGCAAGCCCGCCTCCCAGCTGAACGTGGCGGAAGCCGCGCTGCTGGCCGGCATCAACCAGTCCCCCAACTACTACGATCCGCGGCGCCATCCCGACCGGGCGCTCCGGCGTCGCAACGTCGTGCTCAACCTGATGCGCAGCTCCCGGTACCTCACGCCGGAGGACGCGGAGCGGTGGAAGGCGTATCCCATTGCGCTCAGCTCGCGCCAGGACTTCGGCGACGTCGCGCCGTACTTCGTGGAATGGGTACGCCAGCAGGTGTACGCCCGGTTCGGGCTCGGCACATTCGAGCGCGGGTATCGCGTGTACACCACGCTCGATCTCGACATGCAGCTCGCCGCCGAACGCGCGCTCGAGGATCAGCTCGCGGCCATCGAGAGCGGCGCGTACGGCGTGTACAAGCACCTCACGTATCAGGAGTACCTGGACCGCGACGAGCCGCCGGGCGACCACCCCACGACGCCGTACCTTCAGGGGGCGCTCGTCACCGTCGAAGCCAACACCGGCTACGTGCGCGCCATGGTGGGCGGCCGGGACTTCGCCGACTCCAAGTTCAACCGCGCCACCCAGGCGCGCCGCCAGGCGGGGTCCACGTTCAAGCCGTTTGTCTACGCGGCGGCCATCCGGGCGGGCGTGCCGCTGAGCCACATCATCGACGACGCGCCGATCTCGCTCATGCAGCCGGGCGACACGATGCCGTGGGAACCGCAGAACTTCGAAGGCGATTTCCGCGGGCCGATGACGCTGCGGCGCGGTCTCTATCTGTCGCGGAACCTCGTGGCCATCCGGCTCGGGCTCGAGATCGGCACGGAGGCGGTGCGCGGCGAGGCCCAGCGCTTCGGACTGTCGACCCCCATTTCGGTCTACCCGTCCATGCTGATCGGCTCGGCCGACGTGATCCCGCTGGAGCTGGCGTCGGCCTATACCGCGTTCGCGGGCCTCGGGCTGCGGGCGGCCCCGGTGGGCATCGTGCGGCTTGAGGATGCCAACGGCGACATCGTGTGGGAACCGCAGGTGCGGCGTGATCGGGTGATGGACGTGGAGCCGGCCTGGCTCATCACCAACGCCCTCGCCGACGTGGTGAACCGGGGCACCGCCTACACGGCGATCCGGGCCCAAGCGGGGTTCCGGCTCCCCGCCGGCGGCAAGACCGGGACGACCAACGATGGCACCGACGTCTGGTTCGTGGGCTTCACGCCGGAGCTCGTGACGGGCCTGTGGGTCGGCCTCGACCAGCCGCAGAAGATCAAGGCGCGCGCCGCCGGCGGCCTGCTCGCCGCGCCCGCGTGGGCGGCCTACATGACCGACGTCTACGAGCGGCGCCCCGCCCCGGCCGACTGGCGCCGGCCCGACGGCCTGATCACCCGCGAGATCGACAACACCACGGGCTACCGCTTCACGCCGTTCTGCCCACCGGCCGCACGCGATTTCGAGTGGTTCCTGCCGGGTACCGAGCCGCGCGAGTTCTGCCCGATCCATCCGCCGTTCCGGACGGGGATCTCCTTACGGTGAGCGGGAACCGCCAAGGAACCTCTGCACACATCGGCGGCGGGTCACTCCGACCGCTGCAGCGAGCGAATACGGCGAGCCAGTAGCCCGGGCACCGCCTCGCTGACGCGGCCTTCGCGACCCCCCGCCGGCGGGTGCAGACCTTCCCTGAACCGCTGACGGTCTCGCTCACTCCCTCACAAACTGTGGCAACGTCGGATACTGGGCGGGGTCGTCGAGCAGGAGCTGCACGCGGGCCACGTTGGGGGTCACGAGATAGACCGCGTGCCGGCCGAACCCGGTGCCGGGCTCGGCGGCGAGGATCAGGGCACGGCCGTCGGCGGTGAGCGCGTAGCTGGAGTTGACGCCGATCTCCACTGGCGGACGCGCGTCGCTCACCGGCGCCATCACCGCCCGGTACTCCTCGTCGAACCCGCCGCCGAGGTTGTCGGGATCGATCGAACCCACCAGCAGCGTGTCGGCGCCTTCGGTCGCCAGCCGCACCACGGCCAGCGCCACGCCGCCCGCCGTCCACCGCGGCCAGCCGAAGATGGGCCGATTCACCAGGTGCGAGATCGGGAGCACGTTCGTCACGCGGCGCGCGGCGTCGGCGGGGAACAACTCCGTCAGCACCAGCGACAGGTCGTTGAGGCTGAACACCGCGATCCGCGCGTCGTCGGGACTGAACGCCGGCGGCAGCACCGGGATGATGGGCCCGTAGGGCAGCGTATCCGTGCGGCGGTTGGCGCGGTCGTACACCAGCACGGCCTCGACCGGTGCGTAGGACACGAACGCCACGAACTGCTCGTCGTGCGAGAAGGCGACGAGCGACATCTGGTCGGGCACCCGCGCCAGCAGCGTGTCGAGCCGGACCGAGAGGTCGAGCGAGCCCAGCACCAGCGCCGTCCCGTGCAGGAACACCACCAGCCGGCTCGCGGCACTGGCGCCCACCGGCACCATCCCGTCGGTCGCCGCGGTCATGGCGCCGGCGTCCGAGCCGTCGGTGTTGAGCAGCACGTTGCGGCCGGAATCGAACCGGTGCACCACGACCGTGCGGATCGGAGAGGGGTCCGGCTCGAGCGCGGTGGGCGACTCGTTGCACGCCGGGACGGCGACGAGCGCGACGGCGGCGGCGAGGACAGTGGACCGGGACGGCATCTCAAGGCTAGACTAGCTCAACTACCCGAGGTCCGTCAACGCTCATGAAATCCCGCCGTCAGGCTGCCATTCTCGCGCTCGTGCGTCGCCACCGCGTGGCCAGCCAAGAGCAGCTCAAGGCGCTGCTCCACGCCGAAGGGACCGACGTCACCCAGGCCACCCTGTCCCGCGACGTGCGGGAGCTGGGCCTCGTGAAGCTCGCCGACCCTGAGGGCGGGTCGCACTACGCCCCGCCGGCCGCCCTGGAGACCGTGCCGCCCCCGCTCGAGGGGCTGGTGGCCTCGCTCCTCCTCTCGGCGGAAGGCGTCGGGCCGCTGCTGGTGGTGAAGACCCCCGCCGGGAGCGCCAACGCGCTGGGCAGCGCGCTCGACCACCACGCCTGGCCGGACGTGGCCGGCACCATCGCCGGCGACGACACCCTCCTCATCATCGCCAAGAGCGCCGCCGCCCGGGAGCGCGTGGCCGCCCGGCTCCAGGAGCTGGCCGCCGGGGGTTGACCCTGCGGCCAACTCGTGTATGTTCATGCACTCATTTGCATAAACATACGGAGCGGGCATGGACGGACTCATCGTGCTGTCGTACTCGGGCGGGCTGGATACCTCGGCCATCGTCCCATGGCTCAAGGAGACCTATCACGCGCGGGTGCTCTGCTACACGGCCGACGTGGGGCAGGGCGCCGACGAGCTGATCGGGCTGGAAGAAAAGGCCGTGCGGTCGGGGGCCGCCGGCTGCGTGGTGGACGATCTGCGCGAGGCGTTCGTCACCGACTTCATCTTCCCCACGCTGCGCGCGGGTGCGGTGTACGCCCGCACCTACCTGCTGGGGACGGCCATGGCCCGGCCGGTGATCGCGGCGGGGCAGGTGGCCGCCGCCCGCCAGGCGGGCGGGACGGCGCTCGCCCACGGCTGCACGGGGAAGGGCAACGATCAAGTCCGCTTCGAGCTCACGTTCCAGGCGCTGGCGCCCGACCTCTCGGTCATCGCCCCGTGGCGGGAGTGGCAGTTCCGTGGCCGTGAAGATCTCATCGCGTACGTGCACAGCAAGGGCATCGCCGTGCCGGTGAGCGAGGCCAAGCCGTTCAGCCGCGACCGCAACCTGTGGCACGTCTCGCACGAGGGCGGCGTGCTGGAGGATCCGGCCACCCCGCCGCCCGACGATCTCTTCCTGATGACCACGGACCCGGCCGACGCGCCCGCCGAGCCCGAGGAGCTGTCCATCGGGTTCGAGCAGGGGATTCCGGTGAGCGTGGATGCCGTACCGTACGGTCCGGTCGCCCTGGTCGAGTACCTGAATGAGGTGGCCGGCACGCACGGCGTGGGCCGGGCGGACATCGTGGAGGACCGGTTGGTGGGCATGAAGTCGCGCGGCATTTACGAGACGCCGGCCGGCACGGTGCTGCGGGCCGCGCACCGGGAGCTGGAGCAGCTGGTGCTCGACCGCCGCACTCTGGCCCTCAAGGATCAGCTGGCGCCCCGCTACGCCGACCTCGTGTACGAGGGCCGGTGGTGGTCGCCCGAGCGCGAGGCCCTCGACGCGCTGGTGGCGGTGACGCAGCGGCCGGTGACCGGCACGGTGCGGGTACGGCTGTTCAAGGGGACGGCCACCGTGATCGGCCGGGAGAGTCCGTTCTCGCTGTATCAGCCACAGTACGCCACGTTCGAGGCGGACCACGTGTACAACCACGCCGACGCCGGCGGCTTCATCCGGCTGTTCGGGCTCCCGGTGCGGATCGGGGCCGAGGTGCGGCGCCGGGCCGAGGCCGAGGTGCCCATCGCCTAGTGGCGCAGCACCAGATGTGGGGGGGCCGCTTTGGGGGGGCAACCCCCGCGGACGCCCTCGACAGGCTGAACCGCAGTCTGCCGGTGGACCACCGGCTCTGGCCGCACGACGTCCGCGCGGCGCAGGCGTGGGCGGGAGCGCTCGCCGTGGCCCGCGTGCTCACCGCCGCCGAACGCGACGCGCTGGTGGGCGGCCTCGACCGCGTGGCGCGGCGCCTTGCCGCCGGCAATCCCGCCGCCGAACCCGACGAAGACATCCATACGCTGGTCGAGCGCCTGCTCTACGAGGAGGCGGGTGCGGTGGCCGGCAAGCTCAACACCGGCCGCTCACGCAACGACCAGGTGGCGACCGACGTGCGGCTCTGGCTCAGGGACGCGCTGGGGTCGGTGGACGCGGAGGTGACGGCGCTGGGCCGGGCGCTGGTGGCGCGCGCCGCCGACGGCGTGGATCTCCTGCTGCCGGGCTATACGCACGGGCAGCGGGCGCAGCCGGTGCGGTGGGGCTACGTGCTGCTGGCGCACGCGTGGCCGCTGGTGCGCGACCGCGCGAGGCTCGCGACGCTGCTCGAAGACCGGCTGGCCGAGTGTCCGCTGGGCTCGGGCGCCGTGGCGGGCTCCGGGATCGCCGTGGACCGCGCGACGCTGGCACAAGCGCTGGGGTTCGCGCGGCCGTCGCCCAACGCGCTCGACGTCACGGGCGACCGCGATTTCGTAGCCGAGTCGCTCTTCGCGCTGGCGCTGCTGGCGACCCACGTCTCGCGGCTCGCCGGCGAGCTGATGACCTACGCGTCGTCCGAGGTGGGGTTCGTTCGGCTGGCGGACGCCTACTGCACGGGCTCGAGCCTCCTGCCGCAGAAGCGCAATCCGGACGTGCTGGAGCTGGCGCGTGCCAAGGCGGCGCGCACGCTGGGCGACCTCGTGACCCTGCTCGCGACGCTCAAGGGATTGCCCGCGGGCTACAGCAAGGACCTCCAGGAAGACAAGCCGGCGCTGTTCGACGCGGTGGACACGGTGCTGGTGACACTGCCGGCGGTACGCGGGGCCGTCGAGACCCTGACGCCCATTCCTGAGCGGATGCGGGCGGCGCTCGATCCCGCGCTCTACGCCACCGATCTCGCTGACGGGCTGGTGGGTCGGGGCGTGCCGTTCCGCGAGGCGCACGGGCTGGTCGGGCGGCTGGTCCAGGACGCCGAGGCGCTCGGCTGCGCGGTCAATGCGGTGCCGGGCGCACAGGCCGCCGCGATCCATCCGGCCTTGCCGGACCTGCTCGGGTCGCTGGGGGATTGGGAGGCGTCGGTGGAGCGGCGGGCCACCGCGGGCGGGTCGTCGCGGGAGGCGCTGGCGGCTCAGCTGGCCCACCTCCGAGCCCAACTCGGGGATTAGCGCCCGCAACTCCCGTCTTGCCTTGCGGTTGTCTCCCCTCTAGAATCCTAGGCGTCAACGGCGTCCCGCCTGGCCAGCGGAGCCTGGCGGGCTTTGTATATCCGCGCGCGCTTATGCACGTACGCTGTCTCGCTCTGAACGCCTCCTTCGAGCCGCTCACCATGGTGCCGGTGCGGCGGGCGCTCCGCCTTGTCATCGACGGCAAGGCCGAGATCGTCGAGGCCGACCAGAACCGCGTGATGCGCAGCGCTTCGCTCAGCGTGCCGCGCCCCGCCGTCATCCGCCTCGTGCGCTTCGTGCACGTGCCGCGGCGGTTCCGCCGCCAGGTAACCAACACGTTCCTGTTCGCGCGCGACGACTACCGCTGCCAGTACTGCGGCCGCCTCGGCATCCAGCTCAAGCACCGCGAATGCCTCACGCGCGACCACTTGGTCCCGCTCTCCCGCGGCGGCACCAACGGCTGGGCCAACGTCGTGACGGCGTGCTCGGCGTGCAACACGCGCAAGGGCAATCACCTTCCCGAGGAGTGCGGCATGCAACCCCGCCGCACGCCGATGGAACCGCACTTCGTGCACCTCACCTGGGCCGTGCGCCGACTCACCCCGGTGCAGACGAAGTACATCCGCCTGTTCTACGGGGCCGAGACGCTGGAAGCGTTGCAGGGACTCTAAGAGCGGTTGGGCGGGTTGGTGGTTGGGCGGTCGCGAGCCAGTCGGAGAGAAGCCGGCCTTCCAAGAGCCGTCATCCGCCCAACCGCCCAACCGCCAACCCGCCCATGAAATCCCACACCCACTACCTCTGGTTCAAGACCAAGAAGCGCCAGGAGATCATCGACATCACCGATGAGGTGGCCGAGCAGGTGGCGGCTGCCGGGGTGACGGAGGGGATGGTCCTG
>JAOTWJ010000104.1 GCA_029862925.1 Gemmatimonadota bacterium | reverse complement strand
CGTGAAGGTCTCCGCGTTGTCGGCCTCGCGCCGGAGGTCCACCTCGCGCAGGGTGTACTCCGCGAACTCGCGGATGATCTGCCGTGGCTGATACCGCGGGAAAATCAGTTGGAGGACGTGGCCGAGCACGCCGAGCAGCCGGGCGTCGCGCTGCAGGGTTTCGCGGATCCCGGGCTTCACCACCTTGAGCACGACCGCGTCGCCCTCGCGCGTGGTGGCGCGATGGGTCTGCGCGATGGACGCCGACCCCAGGGGTTCGGGATCGATCCACGCGAAGATCTCGTCCGCCGGGCGTCCCAGATCCTGCGCGATGATCTCCTCGACCGTCGCCATCGGGGCCGCGGGGAGGCGGCTCAGCAGGCGCCGGAGCTCCTCGGTGACCTCGCGGGGGAGGATGTCTTCCCGCAGGCTCAGGATCTGTCCGAGCTTGATGTACGTGGGACCGAGCAACTCGAGCCGACGGCGCAGCTGCACGGGAAAGGACTGCCGAGCGAGATCGCGGCGCACGAAGGGCCGCACGAGCAGGGCGCCGAGCCGGGCGAGCGCGAACTTGAACCCACGGCCGGTGCCCTCCGCACGTTGCTGGCGCACGTGGGCGACGAGTCCGCCGAGCAGGAGACCCGTGAAATGGCGCCACGTGGCGGCGAGACGGCGAGTGTATCCCGGCGGACTGGTGACTAGCAGCGTCTCGAAGCGCGGCTCGGGAGGGGCCGCGGGTGCCACCGGCTCGGCAATCACGGGGGGCGACGTGGACGACACGCCGGGCTGAGGCTCCGTCACCGGTTCCGGCCGTACTGCTCGTGGCTCGAGACCCACTCCGCCGAGGAGATCGCCGCGGCCAGCGAGATTTCGCCGGCCAGCACGGCGCCCGCCACGATCTCGGCGAACTTGTTGACCTTCCCCTTGCCATAACAGCCGAGCACGTCGAGGCACTCGCGCTGCGTGGGCAGTCCCGTCCCCCCGCCGTACGTCGCCACGATCAACGAGGGGATCGTGATCGAGAGATACAGGTCCTTGTCCGGCGTGAGCTCGGCATAGAGCAGGCCGGCCGACGACTCCGCCACGTTGGCGACATCCTGCCCCGTGGCAATGAAGATGGCGGTGATGGCGTTCGCGGAATGCAGGCCGTTGTTGTTCGCGCCCGAAAGAATGGAGCCGACGTTGGCCACGTTGTAGTGGTACGCCAGGCTCTCCGTATCCACCCGCATCTGCTGGATCAGGACGTCCCGCTCGATCAAGGCTTCGGCGGTGACTCGCTTCCCGCGGGTCCGCATGATGTTGATCTGCGACGCCTTCTTGTCCGTCGCGAAGTTCGACTCCAGGTAGAACCGTTGGATCCCGGGATAGACGTCCAGCATCCAACTGCACGCCGCAAACGTCGCGCGGCCCACCATGTTCTGTCCGGCGGCGTCGCCGGTCGAGAAGTTGAACCGCAGGAAGGCGAACTTGTTGGAGAGGTACGTGTCGATGTGCAGCAGGCGCGCCACGCGCGACGTCGCCTCCGCGTGCTCCGCGATTTCGGCCATGTGCCCCTCCACCCACGCGGCGAATTCCCGGGCGTCGCGCGCGTTGCGGAACACGAACACCGGCGCCCGCTGCATGGCATCCGCCACGACGGTGCACTGCACGCCGCCGCAGAGATTCAGGACCTTGATGCCGCGGTTGTACGACGCGACGAGCGTTCCTTCGCTGGTCGCCAGCGGAATCAGGAATTCGCCGGCGGCCTGCTCGCCGTTGATCTGGAGCGGGCCGGCGAACCCGAGCGGAATTTGCGCGACGCCGGTGAAATGCTCGCAGTTGCCCTTCACGAGATGCGGATCGAAGGAGTAGTGCGAAACGTGCTTGAGCGTGGCGCCCGCGAATTCCTCGACGAACTTCTGGCGCATCCGGATGGCATGCGGGTCGAAGTCGTCTACGGCGTCCCGGGGGATGCGGGTCAGATGGTCGGTCGCGGCGGTGATGGCGGTCTCGATCTTGAGTTTGAGCTTGCCGAACGGCTTCACTTCGAAGCCCAGCTCGATGTGGTGCTTGCCCTCCGCCAGGGGCGGGATCCGGCTCACGACGTCCACGGAACGGCGCAGCGGGAAATCCACGGGCCGCTCCGGCGAGATCTCGCCGGGGGCGAGTGTCGTTGCCTCGTCCACCTGGAGGCCAATCGCGTCGTGGGGCACCGCTTGGCCGTTGAACGCCACGTGATGCAACCCGACGAGTGTGGCGTCGCTCAGGCGGTTTTTCAGCGAGAAACAGACGGCGCCGCCTGCATTCCGCAGACTGCCGTTCGTGAAGAGCTGCCGCAGCAGGAGGCTTGGGACGAACATGGCTTTCCAACCGTGATACTGACCGGTCAAAGCTAGCCCGAAGGTCGGGGGCAGAGAAGCACGGCCGCGGGCTGGTTGCCGCGGCCGCGGGCCGGGAGCACCTTTACAGCGCTCTCATGACCGACGCGCGAGAACGCCCGTTCCGCCGGCGCCCGCAGCCCCTCACGGCGGCGGACAGCGCCTGGCTGCGCATGGAGGACCCCACGAATCTCATGACCGTCACGGCGGTCATGATGTTCCGGGACCGGCTCGAGCTGCGCCGGCTGCGGGCGTTGATCGAGGACGGGCTGCTCGTGCACGATCGGTTCCGCCAGCGGGTGGTCGAGACCGCCGGGCGCCGCGGGAGACCCCACTGGGAGGACGTCGAGCAGTTTCGACTCGACGACCATCTGCACGCGACGCAGCTGCCCGCGCCCGCTGACGAGGCCACGTTGCAGCGTTTCGTGGGCGACGTGATGAGCACGCCGCTCGACTACACGAAGCCGCTGTGGCACCTCTACTACCTCGACAACTACGGCGCCGGCTCGGCGATCGTCGCCCGGCTGCACCACTGCATGGGCGACGGCGTCATGCTGGTGCGGCTCATGCTGAGCCTGGCGTCGGAGCACCCGGAGGCCGAGCCAGGAGAGGTCCGCCCGCCGCAGGGCGGCGTTCCGGAGCGGCGCGGCCTCGCCGGCCTGGCGTTCGCGGCCGGGAGCGCCGTCGCCACCCTTGGGAAGCTCGCCTCCATCATGGCCGTCGGCGACTCTCGCACGGCGCTCAAGGGGCCGCTCGGCGCCCGGAAGCGCGCGACCTGGTCGGAGCGCATCCCGCTCGAGGACGTCAAGGCGGTGGGCCGCGCGCTCGGGGCCACCGTGAACGACGTGCTGCTGACGGCGGTCGCCGGGGCGCTGCGCCACTACCTGGAGCAGCACCAGGACGTCGGCCCGCAGATGACGCTGCGCGCGGTCGTGCCCGTCAACGTGCGCCAGGCGCACGAGCCGCTCACGCTCGGCAACAAGTTCGGGCTCGTGTTCCTGTCGCTGCCGGTGGGGGTCACGCACCGGCTCGAGCGGCTGCGGGAGCTCAAGCGCCGCATGAACCGCATCAAGCACTCGGGCGAGGCGGTGGTCGTGTACGGGATTCTCAAGCTGCTGGGGGTCACGACCGCGGCGCTCGAGATGACGATCGTGAATCTGCTGGGCAGGAACTCCACGGCCGTGATGACGAACGTCCCCGGTCCCCGTTCCCCGCTGTACCTGTGCGGGAGTCAGATCGACGACCTCGTGTTCTGGGTGCCGCAGTCCGGGCGGCTCGCGCTCGGGGTCAGCATCCTCAGCTATGCGGGGAGCGTGCGCGTCGGAATCGCGACCGACGAGGAAGTGGTCCCGAATCCCGAGGATATCGTTCGGGCCCTTCGGCAGGCCTTTGACGATCTGCGGGCGGACGCCGCGGCGGAAGGGCCGTCCCGGTCTTGAGCGGGACAAGCGTCCAAGCGGCGGTCCCTACATCGAAATCGAGCCCTTCCGGAAGTCGGTCGGATCCAGCCAGACGTTGACCAGCACCGGGCGGCCCGCGCGCGCTTCCGTCTGCGCGCGGACGAGTGCCGGCCGCACCTCGTCGGTCGTTCTGGCCAGCACCCCCACCCCGCCGTAGCCCTCGGCCACCGTGTGGTAGTCTGTACGGCGCAGCACGGTGCCGACATCGTCTCCCAGGATCGGCAGCTGCTCCCGCGCGATCTGGGTCCAGGCCGCGTCGTTGCCCACGACCGCGATGACCGGGAGCCCGTGGCGCACCATCGTGTCGAACTCCGCCAGGCTGTACGCCGCCGCGCCGTCGCCGTAGAGCAGCCACACCTCGGCGTCGGGACGGTGCCGCTTGGCCGCCAGCGCAAAGCCGGCCCCCACGCCGAGCGTACCGAACACGCCGGGGTCGAGATGCCGGAGCGGGCCGCGCGGCGCGATGATGTACGAGGCCGTGGCCGCGAAATCCCCGCCGTCGAGCACGAACACGCTGTCCTCGGCTGCCAGGTCCTCGATCATCCGGCACAGGACCAACGGGTTGACGTGTGCCCCGCGCCGCTCCGCGAGCGTCGTGATCCCGGCGGTTCGCTCCGCGTCGCGCGCGGTGAGGGTCGTGCGCCAGTCGTTCCACTGGCCGGTTGCTCCGGCCGCTCCGAGCAGCTCGAGGAATCGGCCCGCGTCGCCGACCGCGGTGAGCGTTGGCCGGCGGTTCCGTCGGGCCTCGCCCCGGCTGCGGTTGGCAGCGACCAGCGTCGCGCCGCGAGCGATGTGGCGTCCGTAGTCCAACCGGAAGTCGCACGGCACGCCGGCGAGGATCACGAGATCCGCCTCGCGCAGCGCCGCGCGCCGGGCATGCCGCAGGGCGAGCGGATGGTCGCGGCCGAGGAGTCCGCGCGCCATGCCGGAGAGGTACGTGGGAATCCCGAGTCGGCCGACGGCGGCCGCCACAGCCCCGACGCGGGTGGGCGCGAGCATGGCCTGGCTCCCGATCACGAGCACCGGACGGGTGGCGCGCGCGAGCAGCTCGCCGGTCCGGCGCACGGTCCCCGCGTCCGGCTCCCGCTCGGCGGCGGGCGGCGCGGGCGGCGGATCCTCGCGGTCGGCACCGGCGAACATGCGGTCCAAGTGCCGCCCGAGATACCAGCGTTGCAGCCGGGCTCCCAGATCTCGCGCGGATCCCGCCCCGGCGCCGTACCAGTCGCGCACCGTGCGTTCGTCGTACAGCACGTCCACCGGGACCTCGAGGTACGCGGGTCCGGGGACACCACGCGTCGCCTCGTGCACGGCGCGCTGGAGCAGCGGTACGAGTTCCCGCACCCGGCGCGCGGCGGCCGTCCACCTCACGTGGGGCCGGAGCATCGGCACCTGCTCGATATCCTGCAGTGCGCCGCGGCCGCGCAGGACCGTGGGCGCGGCGCCGCCCAACACGAGGAGCGGCGACTGCGCTTCGGCGGCGTTGGCGATGGCGGTGACCGCGTTCGTCACACCGGGCCCCGCGGTCACGGCGGCCACGCCGAGCCCGCCTCCCAGGCGCGCCGTGGCGTCCGCGGCGAACACGGCGGAGGCTTCGTCGCGCACGTCCACCACCCGAATCCCGGCGCGCTTGGCGCCCACCAGAATCGGCGCGATGTGTCCCCCGCACAGCGTGAACAGTGTGCGGGCGCCGAGGCCGGCCAGCGCGACCCCGAGGCGGTCGCCGCCGCTCGCGCTCACTCCTCCGCCGCGGCCTTCAGCACGCCGCCCGAGGCCTTGCGTCCCGCACGCCCGATCCGCTCGGGGCACACGTCGCGCTCGAGGAGCACCTGCGCCATGGCGGCGGCGCGCTCCGTGAGCTGGCGCGCCGCGTCGTGCAGCTCGGTGCTGGCGCGCACGATCGCCACGTTGCGCTCCATGTCCTCGGCTTCCCAGCCGCGGCTGTGCGCGATGAAGGGGAACTGCGGAAACACGCACCCCAACTCGGCGTAGAACGTGAGCAGCTGGCCGGCGACGGCCTGCACGTTGTCCTGGCCGCCCGTGATGATGAACGAGACGACTTTGTTCCGCAGCATGACCCGGTCGCGAATGGTGATCTGGTTCTGCACGCAGTTGAGCCGCTCGGCCATCTTGTAGTAGAGGGCGCTCGCCGCGCCCCACCGGATGGGGGTCGCCACCAGAATCACGTCTCCCCAGAAGACGATTCCCTCGTAGACCTGCTCCATCTGGTCCTCAGGATCCATCTGCGTGATGGAACAGGGCCACGTGCAGGCATGCGCGCTCTTCGAGTAGTACCCTTCGCACTGCCGGAACCGGAGCCCCGAGAGGTGCAGCAGTCGAGTGTCGAGCCCCAGCCGGTCGCGGGCGTGGGCGAGGGCCGTCTCGAGCAGGGCTTCGGACGTGGAGTACCGGGGGTTCGCCCGGTCCATTGCCGTCGTGGAGATGCCGAGCACCCGAACCGGTCCCGGTGCGCGGGGCTCACGGCGCGCGAGCGGGTGCGGATCGTGCGGCGCCTTGTGCCGCTTGACGGCCGGCCGGAGGTTCACCAGCAACCGACCGTCTTCTTCCTTCACCTCGTGTTTCGGGACCCGATCCTCCTCGAACCCCGGCTCGCCGTGCCCTTCCACGCGATGGAACTTCCAGTTGTGCCAGGGACAGACGACGAAATCGGCGTCGAGGCGCCCGTCCCCCAACGGGCCCGCCGCGTGGTTGCAGACACCAGAGATCGCCCCGAACCGTCCCTCACGGTACGACAGCGCGAGCGCCGTGCGACCCACGGTGATCTGTTGCAGCGGTCGGCGTCGCAACTCCTCCACCGGACCGAGATCGTGCCACTGCGCGTCGGGGTCGGGCATGGGGGGCCTCCGGCGATACGGGGTGGGGGTCGTGTGTGCTCGGGTCAGGCCCGGAGGTAATCCGGCCGCCAGGTCTTGATAGCGCGCTTGACGTCTTCGCGACCCGACAGCTCTCCGGCGGCGACGCGGCGCACGAGCTCAGGGACTTCCGCGTCTACCGCAAAGCGTAGCCCGATCAGCTGCCCGGGGGTGAGCCGGTCCACCTGCGGCTGGAGGTCGGCAGGCAGAATGCGTGCGAGCCGCAAACGCTCTTCGAGCCGGATCACGCGGTCCTGGACCGTGATGGCGAACTGCCGTGTGTAGAAGAACAGCAGTTGCACGCCCACCGCGAAGCCGAGCTGAATGCCGGTCGCCACGCCGGGTGCCTGGAACAGGCGCACGGCGGACCAGCCGACGAACACGACGATCAACAGAAACGTCACACCGTGGAAGCCCCACACGAGGCGGCGGTGGCTCTGATAGGTCTGTCCTTCCTTTTCAGCCATGGACCTGTTCTCCTGTCATGAGGTTCTCCGCACGAGGGACGTGACTCCGGCGAGCAGCCGGTCCACCTCCTCGGCGGTGGTGTAACACGCGCCGCCGACGCGCACGAGCCCTTCCGGATGGAGGCCCAGGCGCGCGACGACGGTGTGCGCGTAGAAATCGCCGTGGGACACGAAGATGCCGCAGTCGGCGAGATGCCGGGCGACCGCGGTCGACGCGACGCCGTCCACCACGAACGCGATGGTGGGCGTGCGGACGGCGTCGGGCGGCGGCCCGAACCGGCGCACGCCGCGGATTCGCCCGAGGCCTTCCCACAGCGCGGTCCCGAGGGCTGCCCCGCGATGGTGCAGGGCGTCGAACACGGCGCCGAGTCGGGCGCGGGTCGTCCCGGCCGGCGCGAGCGACGTCAGCCACTCCACGGCCACCCCCGTTCCCACGATGCCCTCATGGTTGAGCGTGCCGGTCTCGGCGCGCTCGGGAGGCTCGGCGGACGCGGGGATGAGCCGGGGGAAGTCGCACTCGGCAAGGAGACCCTCGCGGCCCCACAGGACGCCCACGTGGGGTCCGTAGAACTTGTACGCGGAGCACGCGAAGAAATCGCAGCCCAGCGCCCGCACGTCCGTCAGGCGATGGGGAGCGGCATGCACGCCGTCCACGAACAGGAGGGCCTTGGCCTCGCGGGCGAGCTTGGCGGCCCGGGACACGTCGGTGACGGTACCGAGCGCGTTGGATGCGGCGCCGACGGCCAGGAGCCGCGTGCGCGCCGAGAGCTTGCCGGCGAAATCGTCCCAGTCGAGGCTGCCATCCTCCGTCCGCATCTGCACCGTTCGCACGGTGATCCCGAAATCCCGCTCGAGCGCGGTCCAGGGCGCGACGTTGGCGTGGTGGTCCAGCTCGGTCACGATCACCTCGTCTCCGCGGCTCCAGCTGCGCGCCAGCGCCCGCGCGAGGTGCATGGTGAGCGAGGTCATGTTGGCGCCGAAGACGATTTCGCGCGGCGCGCCGTTCACGAACGACGCCAGCACCTCGCGGGCGTGCGTCAGGGCGGCGTCGGTCTCCTCGCTTGTGGGATAGGCCCAATGGGTGTTCGCGTTGTGGCGGTACAGGTAGTCGAGCATCGCGTCGCCCACGACGCGCGGCACCTGCGTCCCGCCCGGACCGTCGAAGAAGGCCACGGGATGGCCCCCGTGACGGCGCTCGAGGGCGGGAAACGCGGCGCGGATCGTCTCGGTAGGGACGACGTCCGCGGCGGCTGGGGCCGCGGGACGTATCGTATCTGCCATGACGGACGTTATCCGGGAGGCGAAGCGGACGCCAGCGGCGCGCGTGCTCTCGCACGCCTCGGCACACCGCGGCGGGGGCGTCTTACAGGACGTGCCGCAGGATCACCAGCAGGCTCGCGACGGCGGACACGATCAGCACTGCCGGCCGCGTGAACCCGCGGTCCAACCGATGGGCGGTGTAGCGAGAGATCGCGAAGCCCACGAGGATGCCGGGAACGAGCGTCGCGGCGAGCAGCACGTCGCCGAGGTCGAAGCGGCCGGCCACCCGCAGGCCGATTAGGGACAGCGCGACCCCGATCACGAAGAACGCCGAGAGCGTGCCGCGGAGCCGTGGTCCCGACTCGCGCTGGTAGATCAAGGCCATCGGCGGACCGCCGATCGAGACGGCGGTCCCCAGCAGGCCCGAGAGCACGCCGGCGCCCACCAGCGTGCGCGGCCGGGGCGGGAGATGGAGCCCGGAGGCGCTGAGGCCGACCGCCCCGAGCACGAGCACGCCGGCGGGAATGGCGAACCGGTCGGCCGGGACCACGACGAGCAGGAGGGCCGCGAGGGCGATGCCCGCGATACGGCCCCCGAGCGCCCACTTGAGGTCGCCCCAGATGATCGTGTGGCGCTCGCGGTGGGTGAGGAGCAGCGTGAGCGCGACCGAGGCGAGCAGCAGTGGCGCGGGAATGAAGTCGGGCTCGATCAGCAGCAGGATCGGGACGGAGAACAACCCGAGGCCGAAGCCGATGGAGCCCTGCAGGGTGGCGCCGAGCGTCACGGTGAGGGTGGCCGCCACGACCTGCAGCGGCGTCATTGGGATGCGGGCGGGTCGCGGTGGTCGGTCAATCGATCAGGATCCGCTGTTCCGCGCAGACGAAGAGCACGTCGTTGAGCTTCGGGTGCCGGAGGAACAACTCGGCCCCCTTCTCCCGGAGCCGCTTCTCCGTGAGCCCGAAGATCACCAGATCGGCATCCGCCGAGCGGCTCTGCACCAGGTGGTCGAAGTCCACCTTCGCGTCCGTCGGGATGACGCGCAGGTTCTTCGTGCTGATGGGCAGCCGGCCCGACGTGATCATCTCGTGCAGCCGCGCGCGACGCTGCTCGACCTCCTCCTGGGGATAGGCGGCGAAGATGCGGATCTCGGCGTCCTCCCAGTCGGGGTGACCCAGGAGAATGTAGGCCAGCAGGATCATGAGGTTCGCGTTGCCGTAGTCGTGCCACGTGAGCCACAGGTGAATCGCGCCTCGTTGCCCGAAGAAGTGCTCGCCGTGGCGCAGCACGAGACTGTTGATGCGGACCGCGCTCGCCATCAGCGCGGCGTCCCGCGCCTCCTCGAGCACCGCCGGGTCGTCACGCCGCGTGAACTCGAACAAGAACGTGTTGTTCTCCAGGCCCGACACGCCGGGGAGCTGGAGCGCCTGGGCGACGGCCGAGCGCATGGAGGGCGAAATCATCGTGTCCACGTAGATGGCGCTCTTCCGGGCCTGCATCATGGTGATCAACTGGTCCAGGTACTTCCGACTTTCGCGGTACGTGGCCGCGTCGAGGTGGCCCTGGATGTAGTGCAGGTAGGTCCCGACGCCGTAGCGGTGCGTGAGCCAGCTGAAGAACTGGATCGGGGACGTGCGGGTAAAGGTGCGCCCGTTCACCATGACCACGCTGGGCCGCCACTCGTCACTCGTCTGCCGGGCGGCGCTGGCCTGCAGCTTGATCTGGGAGAACCGGGTCGCCTGCGCCAGCACGCCCTGGAAGATGGCCGCGAAGTCGTCGCCGCCGCGGGTGGCGCGGATCATCCGGTAGAGCCCGATCATGACGACGATGGCGACGATCGCATACAGCGGGTCCATCTGGAACATCAGCAGGAAACACATCACGGCGCCGAGCGCGCTCAGGTACCACTTGGAGCGGAAGCTGGGTCGGTAGCTGGGCCGCGCGGCGAAGTGCTCGAGCGCGCTGATGGCGCACAGCGCGCCGTAGGTGACCATGAAGAACATGGAGATGATGCGGGCGACGACGTTCACGTTCCCCGCGG
>JAOTWJ010000103.1 GCA_029862925.1 Gemmatimonadota bacterium | reverse complement strand
GCACTGGCTGTACGAGTACGGCCACGACCTGGCCCCGAACGCTCCGCTCTCGATCGAGCCGTTCACGCCGAAGTTCATCGGCACAACGCACATCGGGCAGTTTCAGGTGTCGAGCTGGCCCGCGGCGGGGGCGATCCTGATGATCGTGGCCGGGGCGATCGGGCCGGTGATCGCATTCTACGAGCTGTGGCGGGCGCGTCGGCAGCAGACGTGATCGCTCCGCTCGCGCTTGCGCTGCTCCAGGCCGCCGTGCTCACGGTGGGCCCCACGGGCGCATTCCGGACGGTCACGGCCGCCCTCGCGGCGGCCGCGCCCGGCGATACGATCCGCGTCGCGGCCGGGGTGTACCGGGAGCATCCCGTGCTCACGACGCCCGTCGTACTCATCGGCGAACCGGGCGCCATCCTCGACGGAGGGCTCGCGGGAACCCTGCTGCGGGTCGAAGCCCCGGCCACCATCCGCGGCCTCACGTTTCGGCGCTCGGGCCGGCTGCAGGCGGAAGAGCACGCGGGCATCCTCGCCGAGCGGGCCGACGGGCTCGTCATCGAGGATTGCCGGTTCGAGGAGGTGCTGTTCGGCATCTACATCAAGGAGAGCCACGGCGTCATCATCCGGCACAACGAAATCATCGGCAAGGACTTCCCCGTTGCCCTGCGGGGCGACGGCATCCGCCTGTGGTCGAGCCACGACGGCCGGGTCGAGGACAATCATGTCGCGCGTGTGCGGGACCTCGTGATCTGGTTCTCGAACGGGACGGTCGTGCGCGGCAACGTCGTCCGCGACAGCCGCTACGGGCTCCACTTCATGTACAGCCGCGACAACCGCTTCGAAGACAACGCGTTTCTCGCGAACCACGTGGGTGCCTTCATCATGTACTCACAGAACATCACGTTTCGCAACAACCTGTTCGCCGCCGCCCGCGGGACCACGGGCCGCGGACTGGGGTTCAAGGATTCCGACGGGATCACCGCCGAGCGGAACGTGCTCGTGAAGAACGCGGTGGGCCTCTCGTTGGACAACTCGCCGACCACCGCCGGCGTTCGGAACGCTTTTCGGGACAATCTCGTGGCGTACAACGACGTGGGCGTGCTGCTGCTGCCGTCGGTGCACAGCAACGACTTCGTGGGCAACGCGTTCCGCGATAACCTGGTCCCCGTCCGGGTGACCGGCGGGGGCACGGCGCAGCGCAACCAGTGGAAGGGCAACTACTGGAGCGACTACGCGGGATTCGACGAGAACCGGGATGGGGTCGGCGACACCCCATACCGTTATGACCGCCTGTCCGACGATCTCCTGGCGCGTCACGACGAGCTCCGCTTGTTCGCCGTCAGTCCGGCGACGACGGCGCTGGACCTGCTGAGCCGCGTGCTGCCGCTGCTCGCCCCCGAGGCGATCATCGTCGATTCCGCGCCGGTGCTCCAGGCCCCCCGGGCTGACGCGCCCCCACGCGGCTCGCGCCCCGTCGGCATCCTGCTCGCGGTTGGACTGACGGTGGGCGCCGGCGCGGCGGCGTGGCGGCTGCGCCGGCCGTTCGGACGGGCCGCATGATCCGGGCGCGCGACCTCGCCAAACAGTTCGGGCACCACCGGGTACTGGACGGAATCACCCTCGATCTCGCACCGGGGGAGCGGGTCGCGCTGCTCGGCTTGAACGGGGCCGGCAAGACGACGCTGATCCGGTGCCTGCTCGGCCTCATCCCCTTCGAGGGCACCCTCCAGATCGCGGGCTGCAACGTGCACACCGACGGGCGCCGGGTGCGCGAGCGCGTGGGCTACGTGCCACAGCGGGCCCCGCATTTCGACGGGACGCTGGCGGAGACCGTCGAGTTCTTCAGCCGCCTGCGAGGCAGTGACCATGGGGCCGTGGCGCGCCGCCTGCTGGACCTCGGGCTCGATCTCGCCGTGCACGGCGCCAAGCCCGTGCGCACCCTGTCCGGTGGCATGCTCCAGAAGGTCCTGCTCGCGCTGGCCCTTGGCTCCGACGTCTCGGTACTGCTGCTCGACGAACCAACGGCGAATCTCGACCCACGCGCCCGACGCGAGTTCCTGCGCGGGCTCCGGCAGGTGCGGGAGGAGACGACGGTCCTGTTGGCGTCCCACCGGCTCGCCGACGTCGAGGCCGTGGCCGATCGGCTACTGGTGCTGCACGGCGGCCGCATCGCGTTCGACGGAACGATGGACGAACTCTGGGCCCGGGCGGGCGCGGCCGAGACGCTCTGGGTGCGCGTGCCCCCGGCGATGCGGGACGCGGCGCGCGCGCGGGTGGAGTCGGTCGTCCACACGCCCGCCTTCGTCAGCAACGGGACAGCGTTTGGCGTGCGGGTCGCGCATGACGCCCGGGCCGACGTGCTCGCCACCCTGCGCGAGGCCGACATCCGGGTGGAGGATTTCTGGACCGAGTCCCCTTCCCTCGGGTCCCTGCTGAGCGGCGCGCTCGGGCTGCCGATCGACGACAGCAGCGCCGCGGGCGATCGGGAGTAATGGGATGACCCCCGCCGCCCTCCTGGTCCGACGCGAGATCGCAACGGCGTTGCGCGCGCGCTGGTTTGCCGCGTACGCGGCCATCTTCCTGCTGAGTGGCCTGCTGCTCGCCGCCGTCGGGGGCGGCGACGCCCTCATCGCGGGATACCGAGGGTTCGCGCGAGCCTTTGCGGGCCTCGTGCACCTCGCGCTCCTGTTCGTCCCCCTGATGGCCCTGCTGCCCGCCACGGCCGCCATCGCCGACGAGCGCGAGAGCGGCGCCCTGGAATACCTGCTCGCGCAGCCCGTGACCGCCACCGAAGTCTACCTCGGCAAGTGGGTCGGGCTCGCGGCGGCACTCGGGCTGGCCCTCACCGTCGGGTTCGGCGCCGCCGGCGCCGTCGCCGTCGCGCGCGGCGTGCCGCCGGGGCTCTTGGCGGTCCTGTTCGGTCAGGTCGTGCTGCTCGCCCTGGTGTTCGTGGCGATCGGACTCGGGCTGTCGGCCCTCACCACCTCGCGCGCCCGCGCCACCACCGTGGCCGTCGTGGTCTGGCTGGGACTCGTGGCCCTCGGCACGCTGGGCATCTTGATCGCGTTCATCCGCTGGGGGGCACCGGCCTGGGCCCTCACGGTCTGGACGTTCGTGAATCCCATCGAGGCGTTCCGGCTCGGGGTGGTGAGCGCCCTCGATCCCGACCTCAGCCTTCTGGGGCCGGC
Organism: Gemmatimonadota bacterium; assembly: GCA_029862925.1. Taxonomy (GTDB): domain Bacteria; phylum Gemmatimonadota; class Gemmatimonadetes; order Gemmatimonadales; family GWC2-71-9; genus JAOTWJ01. The sequence goes on along the minus strand of JAOTWJ010000103.1, from coordinate 7,315 downwards.
GGGGGCACGCATCGTCGACCGCGTGGGGCCGTACGGGACGAACGCGCTCGCGGCACTCAGCCTGGCCCTGTGGGCCCTGGTGCCGGGACTCGCGGGGCTGGCGGTCTTCTCCCGCCCCAAGTAGCGCGCTCAGCCGCCGATACGGCCGAGCACGAAGGCGGCCACCAGACCGGCGTAGATTCCAAGGATGTAGCCGGCGACGGCCATGAGCAGCCCAACGGGGGCCATGGCCGGATGGTACACGCCGGCCACCACCGGCGCCGACGCGGGCCCACCGATGTTCGCCATGCTCCCCGTCGCGAAGAAGAACAGCGGCGCCCGAACGATGCGCGCGGCCACCAGCAGGATCGCGGCGTGCACGGCGATCCACACCACTCCGGCTGCCAAGAACGCCGGCGCCTGCAGCACCGCGCGCAGATCGGCCTTCGCCCCGATGGCCGCGATGAGGAGATACAGCGCGACGTAACCGATGCGCGACGCGCCCCACTCCTCCATGCTGCTGACCGGCGTAAACGAGAGGGCGAGCCCCGCGGTGACAACGAGCAGCACGCCCCACGTGGTCGCACTGATGATCTTGGGGTCACCCAGCTCCGGCAGCCAGTTGCCCACCGCCACGGCGATCCCCGCGGCGGCGAACCCCGCCCCGATGATCACACCGGCATAGCGTAGATCGAGCGGGTGGCGACGCGACTCCAGCTCGGCGAGCCGCCGGTTGGCCTCGGCCACGACCTCCGTCCGCGCTCGCATCCGTCGGTCGAACCGCTGCTGCCAGGCGCTGAGAAACAGGAGAATGGCCATCCACCCGTAGCCGACCACCGTGTCGACGACGATGATCGGTCCTAGCAGACCATCCGGCGTGCCCACGCTCTCGGCGATGGCTACCATGTTCAGCGTGCCGCCGATCCAGCTTCCCGACAGCGCGGCGAACCCCTTCCACGCCTCCGGGGGCAGCATCGGGCCGAACAGGAGCAGCGCGATCGGACCCCCGATCAGAATGCCGAGCGTGCCGGAGACCATCATGAACAGCGCCAGCGGTCCGAGCCGCAGGATGCTCCGGACGTCCACCGAGATCATGAGCAGGAAGAGGGCGGTGGGCAGCAGGTAGCGAATGATCCAGTCGTACGCCACCGAGACCGGCGGCGTGACCCCGAACGCGGTCGACAACGTCGGCAGGAAGTACGCATAGATGACCGGCGGCGTGACATCGAAGAACTTCTTGAGCCGCGGCACGCCGCTGAGCCAGAAGATGAGCGCAAGCACCCCCGCCAGGTATGCAGCAATGGCGTTCGGATCGGTGATCAGCGCGTCTGGCGTGGCAGTCATGCGGATCCGGTGAGCGGGTGGGTCGGCGCCGGCGGGATGCGGGGGAAACCCCGGACCGATCGAGCCGTAATCTCCATCGGCATCCTCGATCCGGCAACCGGCCGCGGGCTTCCACGCGCGTCGCCGGGTCCGCATCTTTGGCCGCATGACGATTGCCCGCCGCATCCTGCTCTGGGGCTCCCGCAACCGGTGGCTCGAATCGCAAATGCGTCGCCGCGCGTTTGCCCGGCGCGCCGTGCGCCGCTTCCTGCCGGGCGAGACGCTCGCCGACGCGCTCACCGCCGCCCAGGCCCTCGCCGCCCGCGGGTTCGGCACCGTGCTTACGCAACTCGGGGAGAACCTCGCGAGCGACGCCGAGGCCGACGGGGTGCGCGACCACTACTGCGAGGTGCTGACGGCGGTCGAGGGGCGCGACCTCCCCGCGGTCATCTCGGTGAAGCCCACGCAACTTGGGCTGGACCACGACGTCGACGCGTGTACCGCACGGGTGCGGATGCTCGCCGAACAGGCGGCGGCCCGCGCGCAGCGCGTCTGGATCGACATGGAGGACTCGACCTACGTGGACGCGACGCTCGCGTTGTTTCGGCGGGTGCACGCGACCCAGAGAAACGTCGGGTTGTGTCTCCAGACCTATCTGCGCCGCACCGCGGCGGATCTCGAGGCCCTTTTACCTCTGAACCCGGCGATTCGGCTCGTGAAGGGGGCGTATGCCGAGCCGCCCGACCGGGCGTTTCCACGCAAGGCCGACGTCGACGCCAACTTCGCCGCGTTGGGGCAGACGCTCATGACCCACGCCGCCCGGACGGGCGCCCCGGCCCCGGTGCTCGGCACGCACGACATCCGGTTGGTTCGTCGGCTGCAGCAGGTCGCGGTCGACGCCGGCCTGGACCCTCAGGCGTGCGAAGTGCACATGCTGTACGGGATCCGGACGGCCGAACAGGAACAGCTGCTGCGGGACGGGTACGCCGTCCGCGTCCTCATCAGCTACGGCGCGGCCTGGTTCCGCTGGTACATGCGCCGTCTCGCTGAGCGGCCAGCCAACGTCTGGTTCGTGATGCGGAGTGTCGTGGCCTAGGGGGCCGGGTCCGGCACGGCTTACGGCACCTGGTTGACTTTGGTCGTGAAGACGGCGCGATATTCCGTGGGCATGAACCGTCCGGCGGTATCGCGCACGGTCCGGGAGACCGTGATCGTGTAGCTCACCCCGAACTCCAGGAGCGCACGCGGCGTCAGCACCCCAACGTCCCCCTCCACCGCGAGGTCGGTGGCCACCGCTGTCGCCTCCTGCCAGAGCACGAACGAATCGGCGTTGACGCTGCTGGGATCCACCGGTTCCGAGAACTGCACGGTGACGGTCGCGGCACGCGCCACGCCCGTCGCCCCGTCGGCGGGCGCCGACCAGACCACGGCGAGCTGCCCGAGGGACGGAACCGACTCCGGCTCCGAGTCGGGTCCGGGCTCGCCCGGGGCACGCTCCCCGCAGCCGCCGACCACGCCGACCAGCACGGCCAACGGCAAGAGATCGCGGATGCGCCGCATGCGCCTACAATGCGCGGTCGTCACCGGCTCGGCAAGAGCGGCCGGACCGCGGGGGCGGGCGGCGGCGGCGCCTCGGTGGTGAAGGACCACGACGTGTCGGCTACGAGCTGGTTGCCCGCCGGATCCCGGATGCCGCGGGTGAGCGTCGCGGTGTAGACGGTGAGCGATTCCAGCGGGACGTCCGGCACGAAGCTGGCCACGGAGTCCGCGACGGCGTGACTGCCGGCCACCGGCGTCAGCTGCGCCGTGAGGAAGAACGACGCCTGGGCGACCGTCGCCGGATTGACGGGTTCCGAGAACGCCACCGTCACGAGCGCGTCCTGCCGCACGCCATTCTCCCCGGGAACGGGGCGCAGCGCCACCACGCGCGGGGCCAGCGTATCCGCCGGCCCCGACGGCGGACCCGGCGCCTCGTCTCCACAGGCGATGGGCGCCGCCGAGGCTACCAGGAGCGCGAATCGCAGGGTATTGTGCATGACCGCTAAGATAGCCGGCGCAACCGGGGGCCGCGCACCGTGAACGTGCGCTGGGTCACGGGAGTGCGGGGCGACCGGCACCCATATTGGGCGTCCGCCACGGCTGGAAAAAGCGCTACCCGGACCTGCCGATGATTGACGAGACTGCGCTTCCCTCATGGCCGGCCCGGCGCCGGCAACCCGAAACCCTGCGCCTGCGGGCCGTGATGCCTGGACTCAGCGTGACGGACCTCGAGCGAAGTCTCGCGTGGTATCGTGATATCCTCGGGTTCGTCGTGAGCGAGGAGGCCCGGCGCGGCGACGAGCTCGTGGCCGTGCAGCTCAAGGCCGGCAAGGTGCGGCTCCTGCTGGAACGCGATCCGGACCCCGACCGGCGGCGCGCCCGCGGCGAGGGCGTCCGGCTCTATCTGGCGACGCGGCAACAGGTGGACCGGCTGGCCGTGGCCATTCAGCAGCGCGGCGGGGAGATCGAGCAGGCACCCGCAGAGTCGCACGAGGGTCGGGATTTCTCCCTGGTGGACCCCGACGGCTACCGCATTACGATCTTCTGGCGCCCGGAGTCGTGACGCTCTACGCCGGCACGAGCGGCTTTGCGTACAAGGCGTGGAAGGGCACCTTCTACCCAGCCGATCTTCCCGACGACGCCATGCTGGGCCACTACGCCGGCCGACTCCCCGCCGTCGAAATCAACAACACGTTCTACCGTATGCCGCGGGAATCGATGGTCCTCTCGTGGGCCGATCAGGTGCCGGACGGGTTCCGCTTCGTCCTGAAGGCGTCCCGGAAGATCACCCACTACGGCCGACTGAAGAACGTGGCAAGCGAGCTCGAGTATTTCGTGCGCGCGTCCTCGGCCCTGGGATCCAAGCGGGGGCCCTCGCTGTTCCAGCTCCCCCCCAACATGAAGCAGGACCTGCCCCGGCTCGTGGACTTCCTCGCGCTCCTGCCGCGCGGCTGGCCGGCCGCCTTCGAGTTCCGGCACGTGTCGTGGTTTGCCGACGGCGTCTACGAGGCGCTGCGCGCCAAGAACGCCGCCCTGTGCATCGCCGACGTGGACGAGGACGGCACGGCGACGCCGTTCACCCCGACGGCCGACTGGGGGTACCTGCGCCTGCGGCGCGACGCCTACACCGCGGACGAGTTGACCGCCTGGCTGCGTCGCATCGGCGAGGCGGGCTGGGGGGACACCTATGTGTTCTTCAAGCACGAAGAAGCCGGCGTGGGCGCGCAGCTGGCAGCCCAGATGCTGCAGCTCGCCGCGCCGGAGGCGTAACCCCGGCGGTCACTCAGGGCCGGCGTCCCACGATCGCGTGCGCCCATTCCGCCATGGTATCCCCGAGCTCTTCCCGGACCTCCGCATCGGTCCGCCCGGAGCGCTTCAGCACCTTGAACGAGTGGTCAGCGCCCTCGATCTCCCGCAGCGTCGCCTCGCCGAGTCCTCGGCACACGTCCCGGATCAACGAGGCCTCGGCGAGCGTATCACGCGTCCCCTGGAGAAACAGCATCGGGACGGTCACGTCGCGGAGATGAGCGGCGCGCGTCGTGGACGCGCGCCCGGCCGCGTGCAACGGGAAACCGAGGAACACGAGCCCGCGCGCCGCCGAGAGCGGCGCTTTGGCCGCCGCCTGTGACGTCATGCGCCCGCCGAACGACTTCCCTCCAGCCAGGAGGGGAAGATCCACGGTTCCCTGCACTTCCTCTACGACGGCGCGCACGACCGCCTCGGCGACGGACGCGGGATCAGGACGCCGGGAGGCCCGCTCCATATAGGGGAACTGGTAGCGCACGGTGGCGACGCCCCGCTCCGCGAGCACCCGTGCCACGGCCTCGAGAAACGGGTGCCGCATGCCGGCCCCCGCTCCATGCGCCAGCACGTAGACGACCCAGGCCGCGTGCGGCCGCACCAGCACGCCGGAGACCCGGCCGTGCGGTGTCGTAAAGGCGAGAGCCCGCTCAGTCACGCTCCCTCCGAATCAAATCGCTTCTGCAGCCGTCCCAGCACGTGGGCGAGATCCGGGCGGGCGGTAAGCACCGCCTCGAGCGGATCGCCCTCCATTTGCGCGACCCGTTCGGGCACGGTGCGGATCGTGAAATCCCGGATGTGCAGGTCCGCGCCGACCTCGTCCCACCACAGCGGCGTCGAGACGGGCGCGCCCGGCAGTGGGCGCACGCAGAAGGGCGCCACCAGCAGTTTGCCACGTCCGTTCTGGAGGTAATCCACGTAGACCTTGCCCTCCCGCTGCTGGGGCAGCCGCCGGACGGTCGCGATCTCGGGGAGTTGCGCCACGAGCACGACGGCCAGCAGCTCCGCCAGTTGGCGTGCCTGGAGGTGCGTGCACTGCCGGCCGAGCGGGAGCATGAGGTGAAGCCCGCTCGACCCACTGGTCTTCACGGCGCAGGGCAGCGCGATCGCGGCACAGAGATCCCGCGCCGCGCGCGCGATCTCGACGACGTGCGCGAAGGGCGCGTCGCCGGGGTCGAGATCGATGATCGACCAGTCGGGCTGCTCGAGCGTCGCCACGCGACTCGCCCAGACGTGAATCGGGATCGTCCCCAGGTTCGCGATGTAGACGAGCTGATCAGCCTCGTCGACCACGAAATAGCGGATCTCGCGCTCGGCGTCGTCGCTGTACACCGTCTCCGTCCGGACCCACTCGGGCGCATAGCCGGGCGCGTCCTTCTGGAAGAACGATTTGCCGTCGATCCCGTCGGGGTAACGGGTCATCACGAGCGGGCGGTCAGCCAGATAGCGGAGCATCCACGGCGCAATCGTGCGGTAGTACTGCACGAGATCGCCCTTGGTGTAGCCCTCGGCGCGCCAGAAGATCTTGTCGAGGTTCGTCAATTGAGGCGGCGCATGGGAAACGGGTCGCGCCGGTGTGGCGGCCCCGCCCGGGCCACCGGGTGGGCTCCCGGTCCCTACCTCTGCAACCCCACTCCGCAGCACGCAGTCTTCCGGTGGCTTGTCATCGCGGAACCGCAGAAAGACGGGCTGTCGGAGCAGCCCTTCTTCCGTGAGCTCCTTGTAGCGCACTTCGCAGACCAGAGCGGGCGCGACCCAAGTGTGCTCGGCGCCGGTGGGGGCCCCGCGGCACGGGGCGTCGTCCTGTCGGACCGTGTCGAGCGCCTCGCGGATCTCCGACAGCTCGTCGCTGCGGAACCCGGTGCCCACCCGCCCGACGTAGATCATGCCCTCGTCGTCGTAGGCACCGAGATGCAGGGCGCCGAAGCCGTCCCGCGAGCCCTTGGGCGCGGTGTAGCCCACCACCACGAAATCATCCGTGCGGTCGGCCCGGACCTTCAGCCACTGGGCCGAGCGGCCGCTGCGATACGGGGCGTCCGCTCGTTTGGCCATCATTCCCTCGAGTCCCAGCGCCACGACCTGCTCGTAGAACGCCTCGCCCCGCTCCTCCACGTGATCGGCGTAGCGGAGCGGCCCCACATCCGGCAGCAGGTCGCGCAGGATGGCCTTGCGCTCCACCAGCGGCAGCTCACGCAGGTCCCACTCCTCGAAGACGGGCAGATCAAACACGTACAGCGTGGCGGGCAACTCCACGGCGGCGCGGCGCACGTCCGGGCCACGGGTGAGCCGCGCCCGCTTTTGGAGCCGCTGGAAACTCGGCAACCCCGACGCATCGTGCACCACGACCTCGCCGTCGAGCACGACCCCCGCATAGGGAAGCCCGCGCAATGCGCGCGTCAGCTCCGGAAACCCCGCCGCGAGGTCGTTGCCGTTCCGCGTGAGCAGCCTGGGCGGTTCGTTCCCGCCGACCGCCAGCAGGCGGTAGCCGTCATACTTGATCTCGAAGACCCAACCGTCCCTGGAGAACGGGCCCTCGCGCGTTTCCGCAAGCATCGGCTCAAGGGTCTCCGGCCGTGGCGCCGTTCGCGGTACCCCCAGCGCTTCGAGCTTGGCCCGGACGTCCGCCGCCCGGTCGCGACCGGCGCGCAGTTCTTCGACCGTGAGCCCCGAGAAC
>JAOTWJ010000014.1 GCA_029862925.1 Gemmatimonadota bacterium | reverse complement strand
GCGAGCGTGCGGGAGGTGGGAGAGTAGTGCGTGGCGCCACGCGGCCGCCGCCAAGGTCGAGAGCGACCAGTTCAGCTCGCCGTCGTCGCCGCGAGCCGGTTATACCGCCGGCCGATCGAGACGGCGATCACCAGCCACACCACCACGAGCGCCAGGTTGACCAGCGCCAGCCGCTGCGCACCGAGCGCCAGGAGCCCCGAGCCCACGAACACGGTGAGTGAGCTGAGCACGTCCCCCGCGCGATGGAAGAAGGCGTCGGTCGCCTGCTTCCCCTTGTACTTCTCCTCGCGGGTCGTGGGGAGGAACAGGGTGTGGCGCACCGTGTTGTTGAGCGAGTAGTCGGTGCTGTTCTCCAGTGTCTTGGTCCACCGAATCGCCGCCAGCACCGGCACGAACGCCAGCAGCGCATAACCGCCCAGCGCGATGATCGGCAACACGAGCAGGCTGCCGCGCACGCCCAGGTACTTGAGCGCCCGGGAGACCAGGAACAGCTGGATCAGGAGCACCGCGATGTTGACACCGGTGAAGTAGCTCGAGTAGAACTGCCCGATGTACTGGCCTACCGTGAGTCCGCCGGCACGGCCCGCGGCCACGGCCTCCTGGGCCAGCAGCGTCACCGTGTCGCCGAGGATGAACTCGCCATTCGTGTTGACCCAGTTCAGGAACATCACGAGGAAGCCGATCAACAGGAGATAGCGGTTCCGGAACACGAGCTGAAACGCGTTGCCGGTGCTCTTGACCTCCTCGGCTTCTTCCTCGACCACGGCTGCCGCATCTTCCTCGGACTTCACGGCGCGGAACTGCCCGGTTTCCCGCCGGTACTCCGCCGTCACGGTCTTGAACTCGCCCGTGGCGGCGCGATACTGGCCGGTCGCCGCCGGGAGCAGGCCGCTCGTGAGCGCGTCGGGCTGCTGTGTCTCGGTCCGCCGCCGCTCGCGGCGATCCAGCACGTTGGTGATTATGGTGGCGGCCACGAGAATGGCGCCCGCCACCAGGAACAGCATGTTGAGCCCGAGAGGCTCGATCAATCGGCCGGCGAGCACCGAGCCGGCGACGGCACCGGCCGAGGCGCCGACCCCCACGATGGGAAAGAGCCGCTTGCCTTCCTCTTCCGTGTACACGTCGTTCGCGAACGCCCAGAACTGCGCCACGATCATCACGTTGAACACGGCCACGAACACGAAGAACGGCACCCCGATGGGGAGGCCGGTTTGGGCGAGAGCGAAGAACACCGCGAAGCATGCGAGGAAGATGGCTGTCACGATGTTGATGAGACGGCGGCGCGGGACGCGGCCCGCGAGTGCCCCGTACGCCGGGACCGCGATCAGGAGCAGCAGCGCCGCGCCGGTGGCCGTATAGCTCTTGAGCTGCGGGCCCGTGAGCGTGGTGCCGCCGCCGGCCAGGATCAGCGGCTCGCGCAGGACCTTGGCGACATAATACGACGACAGGAAGAGAAAGACGTTGAGCGCCAGGAGCAGCGCCGTCGCCGCCTCGCCAGGCCGGATGTCCGTGAACAGCCGGAGGAACCGGTCGAGCGGTGACGCCTGCTGTGGATGGCTCACGGTGTGGCGGCCGCCAGCGCGGGCACGACCTCACCCTGATCGCAGGGTCCGCAGGGCTCGCCGCTGTCGGGCAGATTGAGTTCCCACCAGCGCCGCGCGCGTTCCCGGGTCCACCGTTGCGCCAGCCCGAGCGCGGCCAGGCGCGTCGCGAGCTCGCCGGCATCCGCCGGCCGGTCCTCGCGCCGTTTCTCGAGACAGGCCAGGACCAGCTCGTCGAGCGCCGGCGGAACGGGGAGCTCGGTGCGCCGCGACGGTGGTACGGGCGTCTCCCCGATATGCTGGTGCATCAGCCGGAGCGGCTGACTCGCTTCGAACACGAGTCGGCCGGTGACCAGCCAGTAGAGCACGCACCCCAGCGCGTAAACGTCCACCCGGTGATCCACGTCCGCGTCGCCCAGCGCCACCTCCGGCGCCATGAACGCGGGCGTGCCGGTCGCGATGTTGGGCGCCGTGAGCATTGCCTCGTCCGGGGCGGGACCTTCGCGCTTGACCAGCCCAAAGTCGAGCACCTTGACGAAGTCCACCGTGAGGCCCACCCGGCTGGCAAACAGGTTGGACGGCTTCACGTCGCGGTGCACCAGGCCGCGGGCGTGCGCCTCCGCCAGGGAATCGGCGGCCTGGAGCATGAGATACACCGCGCGCTCGGCGGGGACCGGACCGAACCGCTCGACGAGCGTGTCGAACGGGACGCCGTCCAGCAGTTCCATCACGTAGTAGAATGCACCGTCGTCCGCGATGCCGAAGTCGTACAGTTCGATGGTGTGCGGCGAGCGCAGAATTGCGGCGGCTTCGGCTTCGCGGCGGAACCGTTCCACGAGCACGTCGGCCTGCTGGCCGTTCCCGCCGAGCAGCTCGGGCCGGATCAGCTTGATCGCCGCGGGGCGCGCCAGGAGTCGGTGCTCCGCGCGGAACACTTCGCCCATGCCGCCGCCCCCCAGCTTCTCGCCGAGGCGGTAGCTCCCCAGCTCGCGCGCCCGGCTCACCTGGCGGCCGAGGTGCCGGATGATGTGGGCCGGCACCACGGCGAGCAGCGCGCACAGGTAGTTGGCCCCGAAGCTCCACAGCAGCGCGAACGTCGTGACGTCTGTCTCGAAGCCGCGCAGCAGCGCCACGCCGTACCAGAGGGGATCCATGCTCGCCGCCGTCACCGCGGCGGCGAAGGTCTTGCCGGGCGTGTTAGGTGCGATGGCGGGGTAGATGAGCACGATCGCGCAGATCCACGAGATGCGCCCCGTCGCGAGGACCGGCTCCCACTGGCCGAGGAAGCCGACGAGCGCGGCCGTCAGCACCTCGAATCCAAGCCCGAGGTCGAGCAGAAGATTGGGACGGTCGTGCAGCTTGCTGGCGACCCCGATCATCCCGAGCGACAACACCAGGCCCGCCGCCGCCACCGGGATGCCGGGGATGGGCCAGGTGCCCTCGCCAATGGGCATCTCGCCGGGAATCAGCGGGCTCACCACCAGGTTCATCAGCAGGGTAAAGGCCCACAGCCCGGCGAAGGTCAGGGATGCGATCCCGACGCGGCGGCACGACTGATCCAGCAGATCGGCGGGCAGCGACGCAAGGCGCCACCCCGTGCCGGTCGCCCGGGGGGGAGGACTGGTGGCGCGTCGTACGCGAGGTCCGCTCATCTCAGAAGGCCATCCCGCTGCCGATGTACACGCCCGTGCGACCGGCGCCGCGTGTGAGGGCAACGCTCAAGATGGTCCCCGGGCGGAGCACGGACACCCACAGGCCGCCCCCGAAGGACGAATGCCATTGGTCGGACGACTCCCCGTCCAGGAACACGCGGCCGGCGTCCGCCAAGCCGAAGATCCCCAGGTCGCCGGGGAGAATGAAGAAGAAACGCGTGAGCCGCAGGCGAAGTTCCGCGTTCCCGTACACGGCGGCGTCGCCGCCGAACCGGTTCTGGCGGCCCAGCCGCACGCTGCCCGCGTCCCCAATGAACGCGGCGGCGAAGAAGGGATACGGTCCCCACACCTGCTTGCCGCCCGCGCGCAGCGCCAGCGTTGGACGGAACGGTGCCGAGGGGGCCGTGAGATAGGTCGAGACGGCGCCCTCCACGTACCCGTAGGTCGAGTCCACGTCCCACACGGGGGGCGCGATCCCGCCGGTCACCGCGGCATAGAGCCCTCGGGTGGCGTACCCGGGCTGATCGCGGGAGTCCCACGCCAGGCGCAGCCGCCCGCCCACCTGGCCCCATTCCCCCGAGCCATACGGCGCGGTGACGTCCACGATGCGGCCGTCGCCCTCCCGGGTCTTCACGAACTCGACGCTCGCGCCGAGCCCGATCTCACCGTGCCGGCCGAGGGGATAGACCAGGCCCGGCATGAAGAGGTACTGCTGCTGCCGCACGCGATAGAAATCATCGGTGCCGGACAGGATGATCTCGTTGCCGAGGCCGTGGTACTTCACGATCTCGATGCCCGAGGCGCGCACATACAGCGTGGTCCGGGCGCGGGAGTTCTCGCGATGCACGACGGCGTCGAAATCGGCGCGACCCGTGGCCGCGCCGAACGACCAGCCGGCTCGAACCTGGAGCCGCGAGGCATACGGGTACTTGCGGAAGCCGTAGTCGGTGCGCGCGAAGCCGCCCCCCACGAACGCGCCCAGGTCAGGGCCGAAGCTGCCCCACCAGGAGGGCATCCAGAACGATCCCCAGTCGCGATAGTCGTCGTACGGCCGAGGCGGCGGGGGCCCCGCGTCCGCCCGGGTGTCCACGTGCGTCGGCGCGGGGCCGACCGCGCGATCGTCGCCGGTCGCGTAGAACCGCACGTGCCCGTCCCCCGACGAGTCGACCACCGTCGCGTGGCCGCCGCCGACCACGCGCAGCGTGATGGCACGACTGCGTCCCCGGATCACGACCTGATCGGCGCCGCCGTGAAGGAAGAGCCGCAGGTCGTGCGTCGCCGCCGGATCGAAGACCCGATGGAGGTATGGGCTGGCCGTGCGGCCGCGCTCGGCGACCGTCACCTCCACGCGGCCGTCCGCGTGCCGGTCGATCGTGACCTGTTCCGCCGCGTCGGTCGCGTGGAGCGTTGCCTCGGCCATGAGCAGATCGTAGACCTGCCTGGCGTAGGGCCCGAGCGCGTCGCGCCGGGCCGTGAGCGTGCGCGCGAGCCGCGCGCCGTCGAGCGCGTATGCCTGCGGCGGCAGGGTTTGCACGGCCGCGGTGATCACCGAGTCGGTGAGCCGCGCGGCGAGCGACGCGGCGACCGAGTCCCACACGGGCCGGTCGAGCTCGGTGAGATAGCGGCGATCGAGGTCGCGGCCGTTCCAGGTGGCCCCGAAGACGCTGCCGTAGCGCTCGCCGTAGTTCATGATGAACGGCGTCGCGAGCCGCGCCACGCCGAGCAGGAAGCCGTCGAACCGCGCGAAGGCCTGATCCCGGTCCTCCGGGATGGGAATCCACTGGTAGGGGGCCTCTGGCGTACGGCGGGCCCACGTCCACTGTCCGCGGTGGCGGTCCCAGTCGCCGATCACCAGGTCGAACAGCCGGGCGTTCAGGAATGCCCGCGCGTCCACGCGATCGGCGGGTCCGCGCTCGGTCCGCGCGAGCAGTTCGTCGCTCTCGATGATCTCGAGCGCGCCCGCAAACCCCGGCCGGCCCGGCTCGATCGTGGCCCGGCGTTCGAAGTACCCGATGATGCCCCGGAACTCCTCGCGGAACTCACCGAGTCCGGGATCGTCGGGCAGCACCACCAGCCGCGGATCGGTGTGCGGGATGCCCACCGCCTCCATGAGCGGGCCGGTCACCCCCGGTGCGTACGGATGCTGCGCGCTGGTCTGGTCGCGCACGAGGTCTTCGATGAACGTCCCGGACAACTCCGGCGGGAGTATGGCCGGATCCTTGTCTACCGAGCGGAACCCGTACGCGTACCCATCGGCGCCCCGGAATCGCAGCGACTTGGTCTGGAACCGGCCGCCGGCCGTGGTGGGCGTGAGACCACCGGCGACGTGCGCGAGATCGAGCGCGGGCACCGTGACGGGCGTCGTCCAGAGCGCTCGATACTCGGTCCCGAAGAACGCGCGGTGCAGCGCGCCCGCCGCGTAGTGTGGCCCCGGGGCGGTGCGGATCGTGTCGCCCGGGGCTGGCAGTTGCGCTGGCTCCTGGGCCCCCAGCGCTGCCGGCGCCGCCGCCATGACGCCGAGTACGACCGCGAGCCGCGTCAGCTCAGCGACCATGCTCCAGCCAGTATGCCCAGTCCTCGCGAACCGTGCCATCGGCCTCGACGGTTACGACCCCCAGCCGGGTCCGTGCGTCACCAAGCAGCTCGAGTTGCACGAAGCCGCTCGCGCCGCGCGCGTAGCGCGTTTCCGGCAGGCGGGCGACGCCGCTGGTGTGCTGGTACGCCCCGGCGCCGCTCACGACCAGAAGCTGAACTCCAAACGCCTCGCCGTCCAGCACCTGGAGGGTGTGCTCGTGACCGGAGGCGTATAGCAGGGGTGGAGCCGCGCCGAGCGCGGCGGCCAGCGAATCACGCATTTCCCGGTACGCGCCCGACGAGAGATCCTGCCGGCTGATTCCCAGGTTCCGCGCCAGCGGGTAGGCCGAGCCGAGGATCGGCAGCGGGATCCAGAGCCAGGGTTTCCAGGCGGTGAGCGGGAACAGGTGGTCCCGCCAACTGAAGTACCCCCCGTGGGGACCGCCCGTGAGAAGCGGATGATGTCCCACCACCACGACGCCGCGCCCGTCGGCGTGCTGCACGGCTTGGCGCAGCGCCGCGGTGACCTCGCCGGGGCTGTCGGCCGGGCAGCTGGAGGTCGGGTCGAGCGGCTTGGGCCCCCCGTGAAGCCACCACTGCGTGTCGATCGCGACCAGCCGATACCCGTCGCCGAGGTCCGCCAGCGCGGGCCCTGGGCAGCCCCCACCCGGGAGCAAAACCGAGGCGGGGCCGCCGTGCTCCGCGATGAACCCTTCCTGGCGGCGGATCGCATCCCACCCATCGTCGGCACCGTGGGCCCAATCGTGATTCCCGCCGAGGAACACGACCCGCGCCGCCCCGCGAGCGGCATCGAGCTGGGCGGTGAGCCTGCGCTCGGCGTCGGGCCGCCCCCGGTCGCCCACCGGCGGCAGTCCGCGCGGATAGATGTTGTCGCCCATGAACACGACGGTGCTGCGCTCGGGTCGGGCACGCACCTGCGCGGTGAGCGCCGCCAGCACCGGATCCTGCGGGGTCGGCACCCCAGCGTCCCCCAGGAGGAAGATCGTGTGGACGACCTCGGCCGGCGGTGCGGGCGCTACGTGCAGCGCGGGCGGGCGTGCCGGGCTACCGCACGCGCCGCCCGCGCCGAGGACCGCGACCGCCAGGGCCGCGCGCGCGACCCCGACGTGCGATGCGGTCACGCCGCCTTGAGCTCCGAGGTGCAATGGGGGCACCGCACGGCCTTGATGGGGATGCTCGTCTGGCAATACTGGCAGTTCTTGGTGGTGGGCGCCGCTGCCGGTGCCGGCTCCTGCATGCGCACCATGGCGCGAATCACGAAGAACACGGCGACGGCGACGATCAAGAAGCTCACCACGCTGTTGATGAACAGGCCGTAGTTGACCGTGACCGCGCCGGCTTCCTTGGCGGCCGCCACGGTGGCGTACGGGCCGGCCATGGCGCCCTCCTTGACGGTCAGGAACAGGTTCGAGAAATCCACGTTCCCGAGGAGGAGCCCGATGGGAGGCATCAACACGTCGTCGACGAGCGACTTGACGATGGTGCCGAATGCGCCGCCGATGATGATACCGACGGCCATATCCACGACATTGCCGCGCATGGCAAATGCCTTGAAGTCCTTCACGATGCTCATGAGGTGCTCCGTGTTGGAATGAGTGAAAGAGCCGGACTCGCCGGCTTCCTAGGTGGACCGCAACGCCTGGGCAACGCGCGCCAGTCTCGAGCGTGCCTCCGCGGCCACGTCCCGCAGCACGGGGTCACGGTCGAAGTCCCCGACCGAGAGCATGATGGCGGGATCGGCAATGCGAACCAGACAGCCCGTGCCGGCGGGATCCACCTCCACCGTCACGTTGCAGGGCAGCATCAGACCCACGTCCGCCCGGTGCGCGAGCGCCTTGTGGGCCAGCGGGGGATTGCACGCCCCGAGGATGACGTACGGCCGGAAATCGGCGCCGAGCTTCTCCTTGAGCGTCTGGTCCACGTCGATCCGCGTCAGAACGCCAAAGCCCTCGGCCTTGAGCGCCGCGGTCACCTTCGCGACGGCCGTTGCGTATCCATCCGGGAGCGTGACCTCGAACGCCATCGCGGCGGATGTGGTCACTGGTTCCTCCGTGTTCCGAGTCCGGAGGAAAATAACCAGAGGTCCGGAGCGGCGCTCAGCCATAGCGCTCGCGCAGGACGCGCGCGTGGTGGCGCTCGTGACCGGCGATGATGTAGGCCAGGGCGCGGACGGAGACGCCGACGTCGTTGGCCGTCCCGTGGCGCGCGGTCATGGCGCCGCTCATGCCGCGGAACAAGGCGACGGTCGCTCGGCGAATCGCGAGGAACTCGTCGGTCAGGTCCGCCAGGGTCCGCGTTTCGCAGCCGGCTTCCCGCACGTAATCGTCCTGCTCGAAACCGGGCAGCGGAGTGTGGTCGCCGCGGCTGAACCGCAGCGCCCGGTACGCCAGCACCCGCTCCGTATCGCACAAATGGCCGACGACCTCCCGGATGCTCCATTTGTCAGGAGCGTAGCGATGGCTCTCCCGCTCGGGCGGCACGGCCCGGAGCCACGTGACCAGTTCCGCGGTCTGTGTGCCGAGCAGGGTCACGACGTCGCCGGGCGGGACGTCGGCCACATAGCCCGCGTAGTAGGGGTCGTATTCGTCGGGGCCGGGCCGGGGAATGGGAGTCATGCGTGCCTCATTCGAGTGACTCGTGGGTGCCGAGGTACTGCAACCGGAACAGGTGATGCGCGCGCGCCTGTGTGGGCGTGCCGAGGTAGTGGGTGGTACCCGCCGTGATCCACACGACGTGATCGGCCAACGCGAGCAGGGGGCGTACCTCATGACCGGTGATCAGCACGGCGCAGCCACGGTCCGCCTGGGCCCGCAGGCGCCGACCGATCAGCAGGGCGTCGAGCGGCGTCAGTCCGCGGAGCGGCTCGTCCGCCAGGAGACAGGTTGGCGCCCGGGCTTCCGCCAGCGCCACCTCGATGCGGCGCCGCTCGCCGCCCGACAAGGTGACCGGGCGGCGGTCCAGCAACGGCCGCACCTGGCAGGCGTCGATGGCAGCCGTCTGGGCTGCCGATCCCCACCGCTCGGCGACGGCATCGAAATGCGCCCGGACCGGGAGCGCGGCGGTGAGCAGATCCCGGTCCGCGAGATAGAAGAGACCGCGGGTCGCCAGCGCGCTCAACCTCGGCCGCGTGAACCGCTCCGGCCCCAGCATGACGATGCCCGTATCGGACCGCACGAGCCCCACCGCGAAGCGCAGCAGCGTCGTCTTGCCGGCCCCGTTGCGGCCCAGCAGCACCGTGATCCCGCCCGGGTAGGTCCACACGGCGGCATTGCGCAGGACCGAGCGTCCCCGGAATGACCGCCATACCCCTTCGACTGCGAAGTGCGGTTTCACAGCGCCGCCACGACCGAGATGATCAACTCCGCGGCGGCGGGGACCAGCGCGGCGGTCGTCACGACGGCGCTCGTGCCGATCCCCAGATTCCCCAACAGCACGTGCTCACCACGCCGCCGGACGTCCAGCGCGATCAGCGCGCTCACCAGCACCACGGTGAGCAGTGCGGCGGAGGGCGCGAGCACGCCCGGCTGGCGCACGGGACCGCCGACCACAGCGCCGGCCGCGGCCACCACGTGCGCCGCGACCCAGAGCACGGCGGATCGCACGAGCAGCATGCGCCGGACGGGACGCGGCATGTGAAAGCGGGCGAACGGGGGGGTGGGGGCCGCCATGGAGCGTGACGTTGCGGCCCGGCGCCCCCCTGACGCAAGACGGCCCGCCGGGTGCGGCGGGCCGTCGGGGCGCGACGTGGCGGATCAGGGGGTCAGCGAGCCCACTCGAACACCACGTTCCCCACGGCGGTGCTCACGTCGATGTCGAGCTTGGTGGCGGCGCGTTCGTAGTCGGCCGAGAAGTAGGCGGAGCCCTGTTTGACCAGGTCGGCGCGATCCACGCGGGCCAGAATCCGCTCGGTGTGCAGTCGGACGCCAATTCCCGGCGGGACGCGCAGCCGGACCTCGCCGAACGCGACCGCGACGTCGACGCTGACCTCGCCCTCGGGCCAGGCACCGGAGAGGTCGAGCTCGACCTGACCGGCAGCGCCCTCGAACCGCACGGCACGGCAGCGGCTGTTTCCCAGCGCGCGGGTCGTGAGCTTGGCGGCACCGACCGCGAGGCGCAACTCGTCGCAGACGATGGCGTTGGGGCGGTCGAACGAGAGCACGGTCTCGCTCGCCCCGGTTTCCACGCGCGCCTGCCGCAGCGCGAGACCGCCCAGGGCGAGCTCCGCCTTCACCGCACCGAACTGGAGGTTCAGGTCGAGCGGAACGTTCGGGTTGAGCTGGAGCGTCAGTTCCTGCCGTGGGTTCTTGAGGTCCCGGGGCTTGACGTTGCCCCGGGTCTCGGAGACCCGAATGGCGAGCGCGCGGTCGGCCGCATCGTAGTCGATGGAGGGATCGAAGAGATCCTCGACATACGTGAGGTCGACGTGGTAGAGCCGGCCGTCGCTGGCGGGGCCCACCTGGAACCGGCCCACGGCGAACTCGACGGTCACGGTGACGGGCGCCGACGTATCGAGCCGGCGCGACTGGCGCACGGTGCGGTATTCCTGCGCGCCCGCGGCCGCCGGGAGTGCCAGCAGGGCGGTCAGGACGCCCGTTCCCAGCGGCCGGAGGGTCATCGCTGGTGTCCCATCCACTCTGCCGTCGAGATCTCGGGACCGGACCGCTCGTAGAGTGAGGCCGGTGGCAGTTCTGGCGGTGCGAACCGGTGGCCGAAGGTCGTCCGCATGCCGCCCCGCGTCAGGATGGCGGCGCCAAAACCGGTGGTAGCCAGTGCCCAGGTCACCCCCGCGGCCGTCCACGTGAGGACGGTCCCGGCCACCGGCACCCATCCGAGCACCGCGGCGGGGAGCCAGACGGCGAGCAGGACGGCGAGGCCGTAGGCCACCGACCGGAGCACGCCGAATCCCTCGATCCCATGGTCGCCGTGCCGGCGTTTCATCCAGGCCGAGCCGGCCACCCGCGCCACGGCGAGATAGCCACCGAGCACGGCGGCGATGAGCGTGGCCACGAAGGCGACAATCGCCACGGGGACGAGGAGAATGCCGACCACCGTGAGGACGAAGGCGGCGATCGTGGCCCCGAACGCCGGGAGCAGCAGCGGCTGGGCGAACAGGCCGACGAAGAACGACCGGGCGAACGAAGCCGAGACGGTGCTGGCAACGACGTCGAGCTGACGGCTGCCAAAGAAGCTGATGCCGAATCCGATGGCGCTCAGGGCCACGAACGCGCCCAGCAGACCCATGATCCCGTGGAAGGCTGCTTCGATGGGCGTCGTGAACCGCGGCTGGGACGGCGGGAAGCCCTCCTGCAGGCCAGTCCCGACGTTCACCCGCACGCTGTTGCGGATCTGGTCGCGCAACTCGTGGACGTGCACCCGGGCCTCGGCGGCGGCCTGTTCCGCCGCCGCCACCGCTTCCGCGATCTCCGGCCGCGGCCGTGACGCCGGTGGCGCCACGGCCACGGTCTGCCCGGCCCGCAGGGCGTCGAATCGTGCGCGCACCGCCTCGAGCCCCTGCGCCTCTTGCCCGGTCACGCCCGCCGGGGCCCACCCGCGCACGGCCGCGACCGCCTCGTCGGTGGTGAGGCTGCCGGTCCAGGCCAGCAGGGCGCGCCACTCGGTCTCGAGCGCCCCACCTCGCGCGTACCCGCCGACGCGGGCACCGTCCACCAGGATGTCGCCCCCGCGCAACCGGATCTCGAGGGCACGCCCGTCCGACCACTCGAACCGGGCGCCGCTCTCGCGGGAGGACGTGGTGACCGAGTAGCTCACCACATGGGGGCCGGCCGTGGCTTGCGCCGTCGCCTGCGCCGGCAGGCCTGCCGCGAATAGGAGGCCCGTCAGGGCCAGGAGATTGCCGTGCCGCATCAGTCAGACCCTTGTCCGTGCAGGTTCAGCCATCAACCACCAGAGAACGATCGCGCTCACCATGATCGTGATGCCGTACGCGATCAGCAGCCCCCGGACGGGGAGGCCCGTGGCGGCGAGCCACCGCTCGCCCGCGACGAGAACCTCGCCCGCCGGCACGACGAAGGTGTCCGTTGCCGCCGCCCGAACCATCGCGCTTGCCTCCGCCCAGGAGATGGAGACCCCTTCGCGGACGACGGTGTCGTACCGCATCCCGACCGCCAGCATGGATCCCCACGTCGCGGCCGTCGCGAGGGAGGCAACGGCAAGGAGCGTCCAACCGGTGACGCCGGTCACCAACCCGCGGCCCCAGTTGCGCAGCCCGCGCAGCCAGCGGGGCAGGGGGACGCGGACCTGCGCCACGACGCGATCGGCAAACCCCTGTCGCGGGCTGAAACGGCCCAGGCCGTCCAACCAACGGTCGAGTGCGGGGTCTGGGCCCTCGTGCACCGGGAGATTCGAGTCGTCGTTCATGTCTGCCCACCCTACGGATACGGGAAGTCGAGGTTTCAGAGGACGAGGCGTTCATTCCCGCAACGGTCCCAGGTACTCGCGCAGCTCGCCCCGCGCGCGATGGATGTAGGTCTTGACGGTTCCAAGGGGCAGGCCCAGAACGGTGGCGATCTCTTCGTACGCCCGGCCCTCGACGTGCCGCAGCATGATGCAGGCCCGGTATTCCGGCCGCAGCCGGGCAATCGCCTGCTCGATCTGCGAGCCAAGTTCCCGCGCCTCGAGCTCATCGAGCGGCGACTCGGACCGGTCGCTGACCTGCAGGGCGGTGGCCTCGCGCCGCTCCGACGTGACGGCGTCCGGCGCTCCGTCGAGGGAGAGGGCGTCGAGCTCCTTGCGGCGAAGGTGATCGATGGCGGCGTTGTTCGCGATCTTGAAGACCCACGACGAGAACTTGTGCTCGGGGCGGTACGTATCGATCGCGTTCATCACCTTGATGAACGTCTCCTGCGCCAAGTCCTCGGCGAGTTCCCGGTCGCGCACCATGCGGTAGACGAGGGAGAAGACCGGGCGCTGGTAGCGTCGGACCAGCTCGTGGAACGCGGCTTCCTCGCCTTCCTGGGCCCACGCCACGACCTGGCGGTCGGACGCGCGCCCGAGATCCCAGGAGCCGGTCACGCGGCGGGTCCCCGGGGCGGCGGCGAGATCCGGTCGCGCGATTCCGCTTGCGACGCGTTCACGCGGGTCCGTATGTTTCGCGCCTATGCCAGAGGCGCCGCTGGACACGCCCGTGCTCTCCGGCGACGCGAAGCGGTCGTACGTGCGGGACATGTTCACGGCCATCGCGCCGCGCTACGACCTGCTCAATCACCTGCTGAGCCTCAATATCGATCGCGGTTGGCGGCGGCGGGCCGTCGGCAGGCTCGCGTGGGAGCGCGCCCCGGACGGGCGATTTCTCGACTCGTGCGCCGGAACGCTCGATCTGGCGGCGGAGCTGGCCTGCCGCGACGGGTTTCGCGGACATGTGGTCGGGGCCGACTTCGTCGTCCCCATGCTGCGGCTCGGCCGGCGCAAAGCAGCGGCGCTCCGCCCCGTCGGGGCCGACGCGCTCCGGTTGCCGTTCGGCGAGGCGGTGTTCGACGGAGCGATCGTCGGGTTTGGGATCCGCAACCTCGTGGACGTGGACGCCGGGTTCCGCGAGCTGCGTCGGGTGCTGCGCCCGGGCGCCCGGCTGGTCGTACTGGAGTTCACCCTGCCGAACACACGGCTCGTACGGGCGGCCTACCTGACGTACTTCCGACGCGTGCTGCCGTTCGTCGGTCGCACGGTGTCCAAACATACGAACGCCTACACCTATCTGCCAGATTCCGTCCTGGAGTTCCCGACGCCCGACGCGCTCGGCGCGCGCATGACGGCCGCAGGGTTCGCGGGCGTGGCGTGGGAACGCCTGACGCTCGGGATCGTGGCCCTGCACTGGGGCGCGGCGGCGTGAGTCGCCCGCGTCGTCGGCCCCCGGGGCGCGAGGCTCCGGGCCGCGCGCCCGGGCACCCGGCCCGGCCGCCGCGCGAGGCACCGGCGCGCCGACCCCGCGATGCCCCACCGCCACCCCCGCGGCATCCCGTGCGCTCCCCCACGCCCAACCGCCGGGGCCGCTGATGCGGCTGGGCGTGATCGCGGACACGCATGGGCTGCTGCGCGACGGCGTGCTCGACGTGTTCGCCGCGGTCGATCACATCCTCCATGCCGGCGACATCGGGTCGCCGGCCCTGCTCGATCGGCTGGCGCAGCTGGCGCCCGTGACGGCCGTGTACGGCAACACCGACGGACTCGAACTCCGGATGCGCTGTCCCCGGGTCGCGCAGATCGAGTTGGACGGGCTCTACGTGACGGTCACCCACGGAGACCAGCTTGGCTCGCCGACCCCCGAGGCGCTGCACCGGGAGTTCCCGGACGCCGACATCATCGTGTACGGGCACACCCACACGGCGCGGCTCGAGCTGGTGGCCAAGACGGTGACCGTCATGAACCCCGGCGCGGCCGGCCCGCGCCGCTTCGAGGTGCTGCCCTCGGTCGGGATCATGGAGCTGGAACCGGGGATTCCCCCCCGGGCGCGGCTCGTGCCGCTCGCCGACGACTGACCGCGCCCCAACCGGGGCGAAGGCCGTCCCGTGGCCCGGCACTGACGCGTCCTCCGGGAGGCACCGCTGCCGACGTGTGCGGAGCTCCCTTAGAGGGTCGTCACGGCCAGGTAGGTGACGTACGCGACGAACCCGGTCAGCAGGAAGAGCCCGTTCCGCCACGTCACGCTGCGCCCCCACGCCATCGGCGGGAACAGTACCACCGCGAAGCCGAGCATGACCCAGTTGTCGACGGCGATGGCGGCGGGGTGGACGCGCACATCCGTGATCAGACTGGCGATGCCGAGGATGCCCAGCACGTTGAAGATGTTGGACCCGACCAGGTTGCCGAGCAGGATGTCGGGTTCCTTGCGGGCGGCGGCGACCACGCAGGTGGCCAGCTCCGGCAGACTCGTGCCCATCGCGACGATCGTGAGACCGATGACGCGTTGCGAGATGCCCCAGGCCTCCGCGATCGTGACGGCGCCGCGCACCATCATCTCGGCCCCCGCCCCCAGACCGACGATCCCGAGCGCCACCATCACGGCGCTGATGCGCCACGCCCGGGCGCGCCCGCCGGCGCGCGCCACCGTGCGCTCCAGTCGCTCGGCGAGCTCGCGCGTGTCGTCCGGAGCCGTCGCCTGCCGGGCGAGCCGCACCACGTAGGCCACGAAGCTCACGAGTGCCACCACCAGGAAGACACCCTCGAGGCGGTCCACCACCCCGTCGCGCGCCAGGAGCAGCACCACGAATGAGGCGACCACCATGAACGGATACTCGAGCCGAATGGTCTGGCCGGGAACGGGGATGGTGTGTACCAGCGCGGCGACCGCGAGAATCACGGCGATGTTGAAGATGTTGGACCCGATGACGTTGCCGTAGGCGATGTCGGTGGCGTGCTCGAGCGCCGCGCCGACGCTCACGGCCAGTTCCGGCAGGCTCGTCCCCATGGCGACCACGGTGAGACCGACGACCGTGGCGGTGACCCGGGCGAGCAGCGCGACCCGCACCGCCCCCTCGACAAGGAGATGCCCGGCGATCGTGAGGACGACGAGGCCGGCGACGAGCAGCAGGGTGGGCGCGAGCATCACGGGGCCTAGGCGGCTCCGGCGCGCGCCAGCCAGGTCTCCAGCGGAACGGCGCGCCGCAGCGCCGCGGGGTGACGCCGAAACCAGCTCAGCAGGAGCACGGTCTCGTCGATCGCGTCCGTCGGCAGCGGGCCCTCGACCGGCTCCGGGGCCGCATGTTCCCGGACGAGTCCGCGGAACGCCTCCCGCTCGATGGGGGTCCGCGGCGCGGGCGCGGAGGCGCGCACCGTCGCCCGCCGGATGACATACGCGCGATCGTCGCCGTACACCCCGGGGTCGATGTACACGAAGCTCAGGGCCTCGATCGCGGCCCGCATTCGGTTCCCCGCCGCAAACAGCCATTCGAGCGCCTCGAACCGGTCGCGCCACCGGGCCGCCGTCTCGAAGGCGTCCGCTTCGCTGGCCCGCGTCATGGCCGTGACGATCCGGTCGAGCGGTGCGATGGTGCGTCCTTCGAGGAACGCGATCGCCGCGTCCACGCGGGCGAGATAGTCGCTCCGAGTCACGAAACCGGCGCACGGGCCGAGGCAGGTGCCCAGCTCATAGCGCAGGCAGGCCGCCTGGCGGCCCGCGCCAAACAGGTCGCCCTGCTCGGCGTACACCATGGGCAGACTGAGCGCGCAGTCCCGCAGCCCCAACTCGAGCGACAGTACGCGCACGCCCTCTCGCAAACGCAACCCGGCCCGGTAGGGGCCGTAGTGGCGGACCGCGCCGTCGATCGGCGTGCGGCCGACCTGCAGCTTGGGCGCCGGACCGTCGGACACCTTGATGAACGCCGTGCGGCCCGGACGGTTCATGCGGATGTTGAACGCCGGGCGATGGCGCCGGATCTGGCGCAGTTCGGCGAGCCCCGCCGCGAACTCCGAGGGCGCGTAGTCCCACTCGATCCGCGCGGCGGCTTCGACGATCCGGGCGGCCTTGTCCTCCGGGTACGCGGCGCGGAAATACGACAGCAGCCGAGTCCGCACCCGCTTGGCCTTGCCGACGTACACGACGCGCCCGGCCGCATCCAGCATGCGGTAGACCCCGGGCCGATTCTCCGCGAGAGCCGCGACGTGGCGGCGAAGGCGCTCCGTATCGACGAGCGGGAGCGCGAGGCTGGTCACCGGAGGCCCCGGAGATACCGGTGCAATTCGAGGAACTTCTGGTACACCACCACACCCTTCCGCTTCTGCCCCATCTCGGCCAGGAGCTCGCGCATGCGGCCCCGCCGGGTGACGTAGAAGCGGAACGTCTCCGCGAAATCCTCCTGCGGATGAGTCGCGGCGTAGGCCGTCACGAAGTTGGGATGCGTGGTGGTCACCCGCCGACGCTGAAAGTCCACCCACCCCGCGTCGGACACTCGATACGCCTTGTCCACCTCGCCGAACGCCTCGACGAACTGCCAATCACGGGTCCAGCGCCAGTGGTGGTAGAGAAAGCTGTGGCCCAGCTCGTGGCAGGTGAGCCCGACGAGCATGGGCCACGGGATCTCGTGCCGGTTGCGCTTCCCCACCCAGTCGTTGTCGATCTCGACGATCTTGGGGTACTTGGGGTCGACGCCCGACACGCCCGGCCGCAGCAGGATGCGAAAGCCCCACGGCCGGATGCGGGAGACGAGCAGCAGCCGGCGCACGCGACGCAACGCGCGGGGAATGAGGTCCTGGCCCGTGGCGTCTTCTCCGCACCACGGGCAGTGGTCCATCCAGTCGTCCACGCCCCGGCTGCAGTGGGGACACGTGCCCTCGTACTCGTCGTCGGGCCATTCCTGCTCGGCCCCGCACCACGGGCAGTGCGGCATGGGGTACTGCACGCCGCCTCCACAGCCCGCGTCGCACTTGGCGGAGAACCGGAATCCGGCCGGCGCCTTGAGCGGACGGTCGCTCGACACGTCCGCCTCGTGGATATCCTCGCCGCACCACGGGCAATACCATGAGTAGTCCGACACCACCCACCCGCAGTGGCCGCACTCGGCATTGGTCTCATGCGCCGTGTCGCCCCAGATGTGCGCGCGGCCGCACCGGGGGCAGAACGGGCGAAACCGTTTCAGCTCCTCACCGCACTGGCAGCGCAGCTCCGGCTGCGGCGCGGGCTTGCGCCGCCGCTTACGCGACGCCATCTGGGCGAACTCCCTGGCAGCGCCAGCAGAAGGTCGTGGCCCGCCCGTCGATGGCGTGCGTGGTGGCCAGCCGGGTGCCGCAGCGGACACAGGGCTCGCCGTCGCGACCGTACACGTGCAGCGCGAGTTGATAGGTGCCCGGTTGCCCGGTGCCGGTGCGGTAGTCGCGCACGGTCGTCCCGCGACCGGCGACCGCGTCGGCCAGCACCTGGCGCACCGCCACGAACAGGCGAGCCGTTTCGGCCGGGCGCAGGCGATCGACTCGGCGGGACGGATCCACCCCGGCCCGGAACAGCGCCTCGTTGGCGTAGATGTTCCCCACTCCGGCCAGTTTGCGCTGGTCCATCAGCACCTTCTTGACTGCCTGACGGCTGCCGTGAAGCCGGGCCCGGAACCGGGCGAGATCGAAGTCGGCGTCGAGTGGCTCGTCACCGATGCGTGCAGTATAGGCCTGCCACCCCGCTTCGTCCAAGAGGTGGATCGTGCCCAGCCGCCGCACGTCGCGGAACACGAGCCGGCCGGCGCCGCGGACCTGCACCTCGAGCACGGCGTAGCGCCGCGCCTCCCGGTTCAGCGGCCGCGGATGGAGCAGGAGGGAGCCGGTCATGCGCAGCTGAATCACCATGCGGTGCCCCGTCTCCAGGCAAAAAACCAGGTGCTTGGCCCGGCGGGTGAGGTCCGCGATCCGGTTGCCGTCGAGCGTGCGCAGCAGGCGTCGGCGCGAGACGCCGCGCAGTACGTCGGTCTTGTGGAGGTGGGGTTGACGGAGGGCGCGACCGGCGAGGCGAGAGGCGAGATCCCGGACGATCGTCTCGACCTCAGGCAGCTCCGGCACGCTGGATCTCCCGCCAGGCGATGTCCCGGCGCAGGACCTTGCCGTCGAACGCGATCGCGTCGGCCAGCCGCCGACTCGCGGTGGCGGCGGCCGCCACGTCCGGCCCGAATCCCGTCGCGCACAGCACCCGGCCGCCGGCGACCACCAGCGTGCCGTCCGCCTCCCGGCGGGTGCCGGCATGGAACACCAGGGCGTCCGGGGGCGTCTCGGTCGGGAGCGTGACGCGCGCGCCCTTGATCGGGGCCTCGGGGTAGCCGGGGGCGGCCACGACTGTGGTCACGGCGGCGTGTTGCGCCGGGAGGTGCCGTCTCGCGGGGGCCCAGGGTTCCTGCGCGGCGATCCGCCAGAAGTCCTCGAGCAGGTCCGCGTCCGTGGCGGGCAGGACGACTTGCGCCTCCGGGTCGCCCAGGCGGCAGTTGAACTCGATGACGGCGGGAGCGCCGTCGGGCGCGATCATGAGGCCCGCGTAGAGCACGCCGCGATACGGCGCGCCGCGCGCGGCCAGGGCGGCGAGGGTCGGGAGGAGAATCTCCCGCTCTACGCGATCGAGCAGCGGCTCGGTGGCGATCGAGACCGGTGTATACGCGCCCATCCCGCCCGTGTTCGGGCCGGTGTCCCCCTCGTGCAGCCGCTTGTGATCCTGGGCCGCCGGGAGCAGCAACACGCGCTCGCCGTCAGTGAGCGCGAACACCGACAGCTCCTCGCCCTCCAGGAACGCTTCGATCACCACCTGGTCGCCCGCGGGGCCAAACTGCCCGTCGAACATGGCGCGCGCCGCCGCGAGGGCGTCCGGCCGAGTGGCGCAGACGACCGCGCCCTTGCCGGCGGCAAGTCCCGAGGCCTTGACCACGAGCGGCTCGGGATGACGGTCGATGTAGCGACGCGCGTCGTCGAGGTGCGTAAACGTGCGGGACGCCGCCGTGGGGATGCCCGCCTCGTGCATGAGTCCCTTGGCGAACGCCTTGGACGCTTCGATGCGGGCGCCCGCCGCCGATGGGCCGAAGACGGCGTGTCCGGCCGCGCCGAGCTCGTCGGCGAGCCCGGCGGCCAGGGGTCCTTCCGGCCCGACGATCGTGAGGTCGATGGCGTGCGTGCGGACCGCGTCGCGCAGGGCGCGGTGGTTTGTGACGGCAATGGGGAGGTTGGTGGCGAGGCCAGCCGTGCCGGGGTTCCCGGGGGCGCAGAAGACGCGGGCGGTGCGCGCGAGCCTCCAGGCGATCGCGTGCTCCCGCCCGCCGCCTCCGACCACCAGCACGTTCACTGCTTGCGGGACTCCTTGAAGGCGTCCGCGAAGGCCGCGGCCGCCCGCTTGGCCGCTTCCGCCACGTCTCCGACGACGTCTTTCGCTTCCTTGGCGTAATGGCTGGCCGCGTCCGACACGTCGTCCATGTAGGAGCGCTGCTGCGACTCGGCGCCGCGGTGCGGGTAGTCGCCGGTGAGAATCTGGGCGTACGTCCCCGCCTCGATCCACCGCTTCAACTCGGCCGCCCGCAACGTGTTGAAGGGATGGGAGGCCCCCAGCGTGTTGAGGATCTTGTAGACCTGATCCAGCGGGCCGCCCTGCGCTTCGTACTCGCGCGCCTGCTCGAGAAAGGCGTCGAGGTTCATATCCTGCATCGAGCCGCCGCCGGCGAGCTTGAGGAAGACGCGCAGCGACGCGGTCTCGTCCTGGCTCGCGAGGAGTCCCGCCCGGTCGGCCGACAGCTCGCTTTTCCGGAACCACTCGAGCAGCGCGAGCTTGATGGGCATGAGGGCGATGCCCGCGAGGAACGGCAGATTCTGGAATCCGAGCTCGAGCAGCAGGATGGTGATGGTGCGATAGAGCGCATGCCCACTGATGACGTGGCCGAGCTCGTGCCCGATCAGGACGCGGAGCTCGTCGTCGTCGAGCAGGCCCACCGCGCCCGAATTCAGGACGATGAAGGGATGCTCGAAGCCCACCGCCCCGGCGTTCACCATCGGCGTCTGGGTCACGTAGAGCTCGGGCTCCTCCGGCCAGTCCATCGTGCCGCACGTTTCGATCAGCAACCCGTGCAGCCGGGCGTATTGGCGCGGGCCGCAGCGAACGGCGTTGGCTTGGAACAGCAACCGGATGCCGCGCTCGCCGAAGAAGCCGAAGATGCGCTTCACGGCATCATCGAATCCGGGGACCTTGCGCAGCGCGTTGAGCGCCGCGCGATCGGCCGGGTGCTCCCAGGCGTCGGGCGCGATCTGGGTCAGGACGGTGCGCTGCCGGGGACCTGGCGTGCCCGTCGGGTCACTCATGACTGCCTCCAGCGTGGAGAACTGATGAACGTCATTCGGGTCTCTTGGACCGTACGGTTGCCCCGCCGGTCGGTTTCACGTTACGCCTTGCCGGCCCGATCGAGCGCCTGGCGGAGATCGGCGATGAGGTCGTCGGGGTCTTCGATGCCGACCGACAGCCGCACCAGGCCGTCGGTCAGTCCCATCCCCTCGCGCATCGCGCGCGGGACACTCGCATGCGTCATGGAGGCCGGATGGCCAATCAGGCTCTCGACGCCCCCCAGGGACTCGGCGAACGCGAAGATCCTGGTGGCCTCGACGACCCGACGGGCCCCCTCCAGCGAGCCGAGGTCGAAGGAGACCATCCCGCCGAACCCCCGCATCTGCCGGCAGGCGAGCTCGTGCTGCTCGTGGGTCGGCAGGCCGGGATAGTACACGCGCTGGACCTCCGACCGTTCGCTGAGCCACCCGGCGATGCGGCGGCCGGACTGGTCGTGCCGCGCCATCCGCAGGGGGAGCGTCTTGGTCCCGCGCAGGGCCAGCCAGCAGTCCATCGGACCCGGGACCGCGCCGGAGGCGTTCTGCAGAAACGCCAGGCGCTCCGCGAGGTCGTCGCGGGCGGTGACGATCATGCCCCCAACCATGTCGCTGTGCCCGTTCAGGTACTTGGTGCTGGAATGCATGACCAGATCGGCGCCGAACGCCAGTGGGTTCTGCAGGTACGGCGTGGCAAACGTGTTGTCCACCACGAAGAGCAACTGGCGCTCCCGGGCGAGTCTTCCGGCGGTGGCGAGGTCGGTGAGCCGCATCATCGGGTTGGTGGGCGTCTCGACGAACAGCATCCGCGTAGCGGGGGTGCACGCTCGATCGATGATCTCGGGATCGCGCGTATCGACGAAGGAGAACGCCAGGCCGAGCCGGGCGAAGATCTGCTGCATCAGGCGGTGGGTGCCCCCGTAGACGTTCTCGCCGCACACCACGTGGTCGCCGGCCGAGAGGAGCTTGAGGATCGCGTCGGTGGCCGCGAGGCCGGAGGCCCAGGCGAGGCCGTGGCGGCCGCCTTCCAGCGCCGCGACGTTGCGTTCGAGTGCGTCGCGCGTCGGGTTCCGGGTCCGCGCATACTCGAATCCGCGGTGCCGTCCCAGACCGTCCTGGACGTAGGTGGACGTCTGGTAAATGGGCGGCATGATGGCCCCGGTGGTGGGATCCGGCGCCTGTCCGGCGTGGATGGCGCGGGTGGCGAACCCGTGCCGCAGATCGTCGTCGTGGACGCGGGCCATGAGCCTATCCGTCTCGGGCCTCGGAACCTACTCGCGCGCCGCCGGGCCCGGCAAGCGACCGTGCTTGTAGGGGAACGTGGTGGCGGCTACGTTCAAGCGAGATGCCTGAGCTCTCCTCTATTCGCTGTCTGGTGGTTGACGATGAGGAGATCGTGCGATCGGCCATCGCGCGCGGCCTGGCGCGGCGCGGGTGTACGTGCGTCGAGGCCGCGACGGGGCGGGAGGCGCTCGAGCTGCTGCGCCGCGAGTCGCCACACGTGATCGTCTCGGATATCCAGATGCCCGAGATGGACGGCCTGCAGCTGCTGCAGACCGTGCGGGCGAGTCACCCGGACATCGAAGTCATCATGGTGACCGGCGTGGCGGAACTGGACACCGCGGTGGACTGCCTGCGCCAGGGGGCCTTCGACTACATCGTCAAGCCGTTCCAGATGGCGCAGCTTCGGCAGCGGGTGCATCAGGCGGTGGAGCGTCGCCAGTTGCTGCTCGAGAACCGGCGCTACCAGGAGCATCTGGCCGACCTCGTGCGCCAGCAGGCGCGCCGCATCGAAGAGCTGTTTCTCGAGGGCATCCAGTCGATCGTGCATGCGCTCGAGGCCAAGGACCGGTACACCCGCGGGCATTCGGTGCGCGTCGCCGCTTTTGCCGAGGCGACGGCGCGACGTCTGGGGCTGGACGATGACACGGTGCAGATCATCCGGCTCGGCGCCGAGCTGCACGACGTGGGCAAGATCGGCGTCAGCGAGACGGTCCTTCAGAAACCGGGGCCGCTCACGCAGGAAGAGTATCGGCACATCATGGAGCACACGGTGATCGGCGCACGGATCATGACGCCGCTGCTCAAAGGGGCGGACCCGGCACTCGAGATCATCCGGTGGCACCACGAGCGGCTCGACGGCACCGGGCTGCCCGACGGGCTCCGCGATGCCGCGATTCCACTGCACGCCCGCATCGTCACCGTCGTCGATGCGTTCGATGCCATGACCACGGGCCGGCCGTACCGGGCGGGCCTGTCGGCGGCGGCGGCGACGGCGGAGCTGCGGGCGTGCGCCGGGGCGCAGTTCGATCCGGAGGTGATCGCGGCGTTCGAAGTCGTGTGTCGGGAGGCCCCGCCCACGGTCCCGTCGGCCTCGCGCCTGCGCACCCCGCGCGGGGTGGTGCTCGGCGCCGATCTCCTCGGCGAGGAGGCGGGATGAGCGCGGCACCGGCCGACACGCTGATGGTCTCGGTGTCCGGCGTCCGGGGCATCGTGGGCAAGGACCTCACCCCGGAGCTCGTCGCGCGCTATGCCGCGGCGTTCGGCACGCTGGTGCGCAATGGCGAGCGGCCGTCGGCCGTGGTGCTGGCGCGGGACGCCCGGGTCTCGGGGCCGATGTTCGCCGCCGCGGCCGCGGCGGGGCTGGTGTCGGTCGGGTGCCGGGTGATCGACGCCGGTCTGATTCCCACGCCCACCGCGCAGCTCGCCGTCGAACACCACGGCGCCGGGGGCGGCCTGGTGATCACGGCGAGCCACAATCCGATCGAGTGGAACGCGCTCAAGTTCGTCGGCGCGGACGGCCTGTTTCTCGACCAGCCGGCCGCCGAGCGGCTGCAGGCGCTGCTGGCCGGCACCCTCCCGCGCGCCGGCTGGGACGGCCTGGGGGACACCGCGCGGGACGACGGGGCCGTGCAGCGCCACCTCGCCCGCGTGCTCGCCCTCCCCCATGTGGACGTCGCCCGGATCCGCGCGCGGGGTTTCACCGTGGCCCTCGACTGTGTGCGCGGGGCGGGTGGCACCATCATGCCGGCGCTGCTCGAGGCGCTCGGCTGTACGGTCACCGCGATTCATACGGAGACGGACGGGCGATTCCCGCGGGCCCCGGAGCCGATCCCCGCACATCTGGGCGAGCTGAGCGCCCTCGTGCGCCGAACCGGCGCGGACCTCGGCATCGCGGTGGATCCCGATGTGGACCGGCTGGCTCTCGTGGACGGTACGGGCGCCCCCATCGGAGAGGACTACACGCTCGCGTTCGCCGTCGAGGCGGTGCTGCGCCGCCGCGCGGGCCCCGTCGTGGTGAACCTGTCCACGTCGCTGGTGGTCGACGACGTCGCCGGCGCGTACGGGGTCACGGTCGCGCGCGCGCCGGTGGGCGAGGCGAACGTGGCCCGCGCGATGCGCCGGGCGGGCGCGGTGGTCGGTGGGGAGGGGAACGGGGGGGTGATGCTGCCCGCGCTCCATCTGGGCCGCGACGCCCCGCTCGCGGCGGCGCTCGTGCTCGACCTGCTGGCGGCCACCGGCGACGCGGTGCACGACCGGGTGGCCGCCCGGCCGCGCTACACGATCGTGAAGGCCAAGGCACCGCGCGGCGCGGACCTGGACGCGGCCTACGGGGCGCTGATCGCCCGGTTCCCGGACGCCGCCACCGATCGGCAGGATGGGCTGCGGCTGGCGTGGGCCGATCGCTGGCTGCACGTGCGCCCCTCGGGGACGGAGCCCATCGTGCGGTTCATCGCCGAGGCGCGCACGCCGGACGCGGCCGAGGCGCTCGTGGCCGCGGCCGGGGACCTGGTCGCGTAGATCGTCGGACGGGAAGCGAGGCATCAGACGCATGTGCGGCATTGTCGGCTACGTTGGCCCGCAGGACGGGGCGGCTTTGGTGCTGGACGCGCTCAAGCGGCTCGAATACCGGGGGTACGATTCGGCGGGACTGGCCACGGTCAACCACGCGGTCCTGACAGTCGAGAAGGCGGCGGGACGGATCGCGGTGCTGGAGCAGCGGCTGAACGGGCGGGTGCCGGCCGGCCGCGCGGCGATCGCCCATACGCGCTGGGCGACCCACGGCGCGCCGACTGAGGAGAACGCCCACCCGCACACCGACTGCGGCGGGACGATCGCGCTGGCCCACAACGGGATCATCGAGAACGCCGCGGCCCTGCGCCGTACGCTCGAGCGCCGGGGGCACCGGTTTCGCTCCGAGACCGACACCGAGGTCTTGGCGCACCTGATCGAGGAGCTGTACGACGGCTCCCTGGTTGGGGCGGTCATCGCGGCCCTCCGGTCCATCGAGGGCACGTACGGGCTGGCCGTCGTGTCCACGCGGGAGCCCGGCACGCTGGTCGCGGCGCGCATGGGCTCGCCCATTCTGCTGGGGATCGGGGACGGAGAGTACTTCGTGGCGTCGGATGCCGCCGCGGTGCTCGAGCACACCCGATCGGTCGTGTATCTGGATGACGGCGAGGTGGCGGCGCTCACCGCCGACGGGTACACGATCTACGATCAGGATACGGCGCCCATCGAGAAGGCCGTGCGGACGATCGAATGGGAGATCGGGGCGGTGGAGCGCGGTGGGTATCCGCACTTCATGTTGAAGGAGATCATGGAGCAGCCGGAGAGCATCCGGAACACGTTGCGCGGCCGGCTGCTCGAAGACGAGGGGACCTCCCGTCACGGTGGCATCAACCTCACCTCGGGCGAGCTGCTGGAGATTGACCGGATCGTGCTGACGGCCTGCGGGACGTCCTGGCATGCGGCGCTGATCGGCGAGTACATGCTCGAGGAGCTGGCCCGGATCCCGACGGAGGTGGAATACGCCTCCGAGTTCCGCTACCGCAATCCGATCCTCGACGAGGAGACCCTGGTCGTCGGCATCTCCCAGAGCGGCGAAACGGCGGACACGCTCGCGGCGATGCGCGAAGCGCGGCAGCGGGGCGCGCACACGCTCGGGATCGTGAACGCGGTCGGGTCGTCCGTCGCCCGCGAGGTGGACGGTGGCATCTATCTGCACGCCGGCCCGGAGATCGGCGTCGCCAGTACCAAGGCCTTCACGTCACAGGTTACGGCGCTGGCGCTGCTGACGCTCCACATCGCGCGGCTGCGGTCCATGTCGGTGCTGCAGGGTCGCGCGCTCATTCAGGCGCTGCAACGGCTGCCCGACCAGGTGCAGCAGGTGCTGGAGCGTGCGCCGGAGATCGAGGAAATCGCGCAGCGCTACGTACGGGCGCCCAACGCCCTGTACCTGGGACGGGGCTACAATTTCCCGGTGGCGCTCGAAGGCGCGTTGAAGCTCAAGGAGATCTCGTACGTTCACGCGGAAGGCTATCCGGCCGCGGAGATGAAGCACGGGCCGATCGCCCTGATCGACGAGATGATGCCGGTCGTGGTCGTGGCTCCGCGGGACGGCACCTATCAGAAGATCGTGTCGAATGTGCAGGAGGTCAAAGCGCGCGGCGGTCGCGTGATCGGGGTTGTCACCGAGGGGGACGAAGAGATCACGCGTTTGGCGGACCACGTCATCGCGATCCCCCCCACCGCAGACTGCCTGACGCCGATCCTGAGCGTGCTCCCGCTGCAGTTGCTCGCCTACTACATCGCGGTGCGTCGCGGCTGCGACGTCGACAAGCCGCGCAACCTGGCCAAGTCCGTCACGGTCGAGTGACGGCCGTGGTGGCATGCGGGGCCGCGGCGTGAGGGTCGTGCTCCAGCGCGCGGCGCGCGCGACGGTGACCCTGGATGGCCGCACCGTGGCGGCGATCGGGCAGGGGCTCGTGGTGCTGGTGGGATTCACGCACGCGGACGACGCGACCGCCGCCGACTGGATGGCCGAGAAGATCGCGGGCCTCCGGATCTTCGCGGACCGCGACGGTAAGATGAACCGATCGCTGATGGACGTGGGCGGCGCGCTGCTCGTGGTATCACAGTTCACGCTGTACGGGGATGCCCGGAAGGGGCGCCGCCCGTCGTTCGTCGCGGCCGCGCCGCCCGACCTTGCCGTTCCGCTCTACGAGCGATTCGTCGCCGCCCTCCGGGCGCAGGGCCTCACCGTCGCGACCGGTGTCTTCGGCGCGCTGATGGCGGTCGAGCTCGTCAACGACGGTCCGGTGACGCTGGTGCTGGAGCGATGATCGTCCTCGCGTCCGCGTCGCCGCGCCGCACGCAGCTGCTCGCCCTGCTCGGCATTCCCCACGAGGTGGATCCCGCGCACGTCGACGAGACGCCCCGGCCGGGCGAGACCCCGCTTGCCACGGCCATCCGGCTGGCGGAGGACAAGGCGGCCAATGTGGCACGGCGCCGCCCCGGCTGCGACGTGCTGGCCGCCGACACGGTCGTCGTGCTCGACGGCGAACCGTTGGGCAAGCCGGCCGATGCGGCGGACGCCGAGGCCATGCTCGCGCGGCTGGCGGGGCGGGACCATCGGGTCATCACGGCGGTGGCGTTGGCCCGGGACGACCACCGGTGGGAACGCCACGACGAAACGCGGGTGTGGTTCCGCCCGCTCGATCGCGCCTTGATTCGTGCGTATGTGGCGACGGGCGAGCCGCTCGACAAGGCCGGCGCCTACGGCCTGCAGGGGCTGGGCGCGGTCCTGGTGGAACGCATCGAGGGCGACTGCTTCGGGGTGATCGGCCTGCCGCTGCGACTGGTGGTGGACCTGATGGCCGAGGCGGGGCGGCCCTACCGTTTCACCTGGTAGACCTGGACCGCCTTCGCCCTGCCGCGCAGTTCGATCGTCTCCAGGGGCTCGAGCGGTGGCGGGTCGGGCAGCGCCTGGCGGAAGGAATCCGAGACCAGGATGTCACCCGGGCCGGCCTTGGAACAGAGCCGGAAGGCGATGTTGACCGCGTCGCCGATCACGGTGTACTCCAGACGCTGCTCGCTGCCGATGTTGCCCGCGAACACCTCACCGAAGTTGATCCCGATCCCGATCTCGATCCGTTGGCGGCCTGCGGCCTCCCACTTGTCGTTCAACGTCTGGAGGAGGGCCTGCATCTCGATGGCGGCGTCCATCGCCCGTCCGGCGTCGTTCTCGTGGGCGATGGGCGCGCCCCAGAGCGCCATGATGGCGTCTCCCATGAACTTGTCCAGCGTGCCGCCGTGCTTGAACACGATCTCCACCATCTCGGTGAAGTACTCGGTCAGCACGTGCGCGATCTCATCCGGCGACATCCGCTCGGACATCGACGTGAAGCCGCGGATGTCGCTGAAGAAGATCACCACTGGGCGCTTGGTCCCGCCGAGCTGGATCTCGCCTTCCTGGCTCACGATCTGCTGCACGAGGTTCGGCGCGAAGTAGCGCTGGAAGTTGGACAGCACGACGGCCTCGCGCCGCACACGCTCGCTCAGCTGGCCGTTCTCGATGGCCACGGCCGCGATGCCGGAGAACGCGATGAGGAAGTCGAGGTCCTCGTCCCCGAACGAGTTCGTGGCGGTGAGGTTGTCCACGTAGATGAGTCCGAGCACGCGGCCGTCGCGCCCCATCAGCGGGGCGCACATGGCGCTGCGCACGCTCTGCATCATGATGGACTTGCCCTTGAACCGCTCGTCGGTGGCCGCGTTGTCGGTGAGAATCGCCAGCCGCTCGTCGACGGCGCGCTGGGCGATGGAGCGCGGCACGTGGCGGCTCCCGCCGGCCTGATCCCCCAGCCGGTTGTGGGACAGGCGCGGGATCAGCTCGCCGGACACCGGCTCCACCATGAGGATGGACACGCGATCCACGTTCATCACCTGGAACGTGATGTCCACCACCTTCTGCAGCAGTTTGTCGACGTCCTGATGGCGCGACAGCTCCTTCGAGATGTCGAGCAGGACCGCGAGGCCCCGCGCGCGGCGGACTTCGAGCGAGTCCCCTTCGACCTTGAGCTGCGTCGCCGCGCTCGTGCGCGCCACCGCGACCGCCTGGAGCGCCTCGTCGGCCACGGGCACCGGGCGCACGATCGTGGCGCTCGGCGGCGGCACGACGAACCCGGGGTCCACCGCGGGCCGCGCGACCGCCGGCGTCACCTCGCGCACGTGGAACGCCACCTTGCCGAACGTCACGACGTCGCCGTCCACGGCCGTCGTCTCGGCCACCCGTTCGCCGTTCAGGAACGTGCCGTTGCTCGATCCGAGGTCGTGGATCTGGACGCCGTTCGGCCCCCGCGACAGCTCGGCATGGCGGCGCGAGATGGTAGGGTCGTAGATCGGCACGTCGCTCGTGGCGGCGCGGCCCACGAGCACGGTGCCGGAGGGCGGCAGCTCGATCGTCTGCCCCCCTGATGTGGCGAAGAGTTTGAATGCCCTCACGTGCCGATTCCTCGGGGCGGGAATATATCCCCCGACGGCGGCGGGTGCGACCGCGCCAGCGCGAGGGCCGCGAGCACCGCGTGGGCCTTGCTCGCCGTCTCCGCGAGTTCCCGGGCGGGATCGCTGTCGGCCACGATGCCCGCGCCGGCCTGGACGTGGGCGCGGCCGTGCGCCAGCACGGCGGTCCGGATGGTGATCGCGGTGTCGAGCGTCGTCGCCCCCCACCCCAGGTAGCCGACCGCGCCCGCATACGGGCCGCGCCGCGTCGGCTCAAGGGTGTCGAGGATCTCCATCGCCCGGACCTTGGGCGCCCCGCTCACGGTCCCGGCCGGAAAGCAGGCCCGCAGCGCATGTTCGGCGTCGAACCCGGGACGGAGCGTGCCGCGGATCTCGCTCACCAGGTGCTGGACGTGGGAATACCGCTCGAGCACCCGGTCGGCCGTCACGCGCACCGAGCCGAACCGCGCCACCCGACCGACGTCGTTCCGCCCGAGATCCACGAGCATGGCGTGCTCGGCCAGCTCCTTGGGGTCCCGGCGCAGGTGCTCGCCCAGCCGCGCGTCGTCGTCGGGGGTGGCCCCCCGCGGACGGGTCCCGGCAATGGGCCGCACCGTGATCGCCCCGTCCCCCACGCGCACGAGCACCTCCGGCGAGCTGCCCACGATGGTCAGGTCGTCGAGCATGAGGTGGTAGAGATACGGCGCCGGATTGAGCGTGCGCAGCGCGCGGTACACCTGGAACGGCTCCGGCGCGTCCGCGACATCGAGACGCCGTGACAACACCGCCTGGAACACGTCACCCGCCCGGATGTGCTCCTGCACCGTGGCCACGTCGTGCACGAACCGCTCCTCGGAGTAGGGGGCGGACACGGCAACGTCGGGCGCCGGCCCGAGCGCGAACGGCGGCAGCGCCGGCGGGTGAGCGAGCCGGTCGAGGAGGCGCGCGATGCTGGCCAGCGCGGTATCGTAGGCGCCGCGCAGCGCGCGGTCGTCGGCGTCGGCGCCCGGGTGCGTCGTGGCGACCAGGATGGCCCGGCCGAACGCGTTGTCGAAGATCAGCACGGTGTCGGCGATCACGAACACCGCGTCGGGCAATCCCAGGTCGTCGGGGGGCGGATGCGGGAGGCGTTCGAGGCGCCGGGCCACGTCGTATCCCAGGTAGCCGACCGCTCCGCCGGTGAAGCGCGGCAGCCCGGGCAGCGCCACGGCCGGTCGGGCGCGGAGCCACGCCGCGATGTGGGCGATCGGATCGGCGGCCTCGCCGGCCGGCCGCCACCCGGTCTCGGGCTCCCACTGCTCCACGCGCGGCCCGCGGTAGCGGAACGCCGTGGACGGCTCGGTGCCGAGAAACGTGTAACGCGCCCACCGCTCGCCGCCCACCAGCGACTCGAGCAGGAAGCCAAAGGGCGGACGCGCCAGCGCCGCAAACGCGGTGACGGGGGTCAGCGTATCGGCGGCGAACTCCCGGACGACCGGCGTGCGGCGGCCGTCCCGGGCGGCGGCACGGAACGTCGCGAAGCTGGTGTCGCGGATCACCGGCGCGCCGCGACGAGGAACGCGCCGGGCGCGTCCACGGCGGCGCCCAGTTCGTCGACCCCCGTCGCGGACGAGCCGCGCGCCACCCGCCAGCGATCCACGGTGGCTTCCTCCCAGATCTCCAGTGCGGCGAGGTAACTCGCCCGGTCGGGATACGTCGGAACGCCGTCGGCCACGCTGGGATCGGCGTAGCGGCCGTAGGAAAGCGTGACGCTGGGGGTGCTCGCGAGCGTGAAGACGAGCCCGCTCGGGGACAGCGTGAACCCATAGCCGCCCGCCCGGGGCGCGACCGTCACCAGCACGGAATCGTTCACCGTGAGCGGCTGGCCGTTCAGGCTCGATAGGCAGCCCGCGGGAAACCGCAGCTCGAGGTACAGCGTGTTGAACGCGTCCGGATGCCGCAGCGACCGCACCACCGGGGTCCGATTCGAGACCCAGAATGTGGCGGCGGATGCCGCGGGCGCGCCGCCGGCCAGGGGCAGCACCACGAGGTCCGCGGTCGGCACGGTCGTGCCGCCGATCGGGCCCAAGTCCTCGCACGCCGCCACGCCGAGTGCGAGCAGCGCGCTTGCCGCTGCCAGCGCCCGCCGAGATATTGCGCGGGAATGCTGCGTCCGTTGCTGCTTGCCGTCTGCCTGGCCGTCGCCGCCGCTCCGCTTGCCGCCCAAGGCTGGAACGACAGCGCCGCGACCACACTGGTCGCGCGCGGCGTCCTGCGGCGCGTGGACGACCCGGCGCGCGGGTTGCGCGATTTCCGGGCCCGCGCGCACGGGTTCGTGTTCTTCCTGGCGCAATTGGGTCATGAGGGTCTGAGCGAACCGCCGCGGTTGGTGAAATCCGACCAGCTAGAGTTGGAAGTTTACTGGCAGACGCCGGGACGCAGCAAGCAGCGTATCATCGGGTGGCGCGACCGCGCCGACCTCCCGACCGAGATCCAGTACCACCGCGACCATCTGGGCATCGTGCAGAACGGGTTCGCCGATCGGATCCGCCTGGGTGAGGGCGACGAAGTGCGGGACGTGCCGCACCCGCTGGCCCCCGACGGGCCGGCGCTGTACGACTATGCGTTCACCGATTCCCTGCTGATCCAACTGCCCGGGCGCACGGTGCGGGTACACGCGCTCGCGTTCCGGCCCCGGATGTTCGCGGCCCCGCGGATCGTGGGGACCATGTACCTGGACGCGGACGGCGGCGAGCTGGTGCGCCTGGAGTTCAGCTTCACCCGTGCGGCCTACCTCGATGCGAGCCTCGAAGATATCGCGGTCGTGCTGGAGAACGGGCTCTGGGACGGGCGCTACTGGCTCCCGCGCCGGCAGGAGATCGAAATCCGGCGCCGCAGCACCTGGCTGGACGTGCCGGCGCGCGGCATCATCCGCGCCCACTGGGAGATCGACGGCTACGCGTTCGACGTCGGAGTGCCGGGCGGGACGTTCCTGGGGCCGGAGATCGTGGCGGCCCCCTTCGCGCGCGATTCGTTCCCGTGGCCCGATCGGCTCGAGGCCGCGGTGGCGGACGTGCTCGGTCCGCGACCGGTCCTGCGCATGGAAGACGTCCGCGCCCAGGTCCAGGCGCTGGCGGGGTCCCGGTCGCTGTCGGGTCTCCGCACCGGCAGCCTGTCCATCGAGTCGCTGTCGGAACTACTGCACGTGAACCGGGTCGAGGGGCTCACGCCGGGACTCGGTGTGCTGCTCCGTCCCGGGGCCGGCCCCTTTGCCGCCAGAGCCTGGGCGAGTGTCGGGTTCTCGGACGCACGGCCCAAGGGGGGGCTCGAGCTGCGGTACGAGGGTGCGCGCGGCCGGCTCGCCCTGCGGGCGGCCCGCACGGTGGCGGACGTGGGGGACGAGCCCGTGATCTCGGGCGTGCTGAACTCCGTCCTCGCCCAGGAGCTGGGGGACGACTTCGGGGATTACGTCCAGCTCGACGCGGCCGAACTCCGCGGGGCCTATCGGGCCGTGCGGGTCCGGGCGGGGGTACAGCGCACCGCGTCGCTCCCGGTCACGGCGGGCCCGGCGACCGGCGGGTACCGGCCCAACCCGGCGCTCGGGTCGGGCACGTGGGGGGTGGCGGCCATCGGCTTGGAGGCGGGCACCCGCCGCGTGGTCGGCGGATCGGTCCGCGGGCGCGTGGAAGTCGAAGCGGGGACGCAGGCCGGCGCCTCGTACGCCCGCCTCCGCGGCGGGGGCGAAGCGGCGGTCCCGGCCGGACCCGGCCGGCTCACCGCGGGGGTGTGGGCGGGTTGGGGCTCGACCGACCTGCCGCCGCACCGGCTGTTCGTGCTCGGAGGGCGGGGCACGCTCGTCGGCGAGCCGTTCCGCGCGTTCGGGGGGCGCGCCGCGGCACTCGCCCGGGTCGGCTGGCAGGTCGACATCCCGTTCCCCGCCATCCCGCTGGGGGCGTTCGCCTCCACCGGCCGCCAGCTCGTGGTGGAGCCCTACGTGGCCATCGGCTGGGCGGCGGAGCCCGTCGTGGGTCTGCCGTGGGGCACGAGCGACGGTGCGCGCCCGGTGGTCGGGCTGGGCGCGGAGGTGTTTCACAATCTGCTCCGGGTCGACGCCGGCTGGGCCCCCCGGGCGCGGGCGGTGCGGGTAACCGTGGACGTGCGCCGGGCCCTGTGGCCGCTGTTGTGATGCGGATCGTTTGGCCGGCCTCCGCAGGGCCATTATCTTGTCGGCGATGGCTGAGCACCACGAGAAGGACGCCGACGCCGTAAAGGTGTTCCGCGACGAGTGGGTGGGACCCACGCTCGCCGAGCTGCTCGGCGACGAGCAGGTCGCCGCACTCCGTGCGGACCCGAAAGCGACCGAATTCCTCTGGGAGACGGCCGTCGCCCAAAAGGTGGCGACGGACGAAGCCATTCTCGGGGCGCTGTCCACGCGCCTCCGGCTGAAGCTCGCGGATCTGTCGCAGAGCGACCGGGTCGCGCGCGAGTTGGTGCCCGAGCAGGTTGCGCGGCGCTATGCGGTCCTGCCGATCCTCGTCACCGACTCCTACCTCGAGCTCGCCACCGCCAACCCGTTCGATCTCGATTGCGAGAAGACGATCGCGTTCGCCACCGGACGGGAAGTGCGGATGCTGATTGCCAGCCCCGCGGCGATCCGCAACAAGATCGACGAGCTGTACCGGCCGGAAAACGTGATCGACAAGCTGCTCGAGGGCATGGAAGACACCAACGTCCAGCAGATCGACGAGGAGCGGCTCGCCGAAGAGCTGACCATCTCAGCCGAGCAGGCGTCGCAGCGGCCGGTCGTGCGGCTGGTGGATCTGATTCTCTCGGAGGGGATTCTCTCGCGGGCGAGCGACATCCACATCGAGCCGGAGGAAGGTGGCGTTGCCGTCCGCTACCGGATCGACGGGGTGCTGCGGCAGGTGATGAAGGTGCCCCGCGCCGCGGGCCTGCCGCTCATCTCCCGGCTCAAGATCATCTCGCAGCTCGACATCGCCGACCGGCTGCGGCCGCAGGACGGCCGCGCGCGTGTCGCGGTCAACGGGACGCCCGTCGACCTGCGCGTCTCGACGCTGCCCGCCTCGCTCGGCGAGAAGGTCGTGATCCGGATCCTCGACTCCCGGCGCACGGTCCTCTCACTCGACTCGCTGGGGCTGCTCGAGCCGGAGGCGACCGCCATCCGCGGCCTGCTGGAGAACAGGGACGGGATCATCCTCGTGACCGGGCCGACCGGTTCCGGCAAGACCACGACGCTGTACTCCGCGTTGCGGCACATCCAGAGCGAGGGCGTGAACATCGTCACCGTCGAAGATCCGGTGGAGTACCGCCTCGCCGGGATCGTGCAGGTGCAGGTCCACGAAAAAGCGGGGCTTACTTTCTCCTCCGCGCTGCGGTCGATTCTGCGGCAGGACCCCGACGTCGTGCTCGTGGGCGAGATCCGCGACCGGGAGACGGCGCAGATTGCCGTTCAGGCGTCGCTCACCGGGCACCTCGTGCTGTCCACCCTGCACACCAACGACGCGCCCAATGCGGTGACCCGTCTCGTGGACATCGGCGTTGAGTCGTTCAAGATCGCCACGGCGGTGCGAGGCGTGATCGCCCAGCGGCTGATGCGGCGACTGTGCCCGTCGTGCAAGGAGGTGTGGGTCGAGTCGATCCCGCCCAAGATGCATCGGTGGATCACGCCCGATACCCCGCTCTACCGCGCCGTGGGGTGTCAGGAATGCGCGTTGACGGGCTACCGCGGTCGGTTCTCGATCCTGGAGGTGCTCAAGGTGACGCCCGAGGTGGAGCGCCGCATCGGGCAGAACGCCACCGCCGACAAGATCGCCGAGGCGGCGCGCGCCGACGGCATGCAGGGTCTGTGGGAAAGCGGTCTCGAGCACGTCGTGCGGGGGGAGTCCACCATCGATGAACTGCTGCGGGTCGTGGACATGCCGCAGGACGACGAACCGCTGGAGCGCCGCCGCTCAGGGCCACGCCCCCGCCCGGAAGCCGTGCCGCACCCGGTGACCGAGCCGCCGGCCCCGCGTGCCACCCCTCCCGCCCGGAAGGCGGAGCGGGATGCCGGTGACGGCGTTGGGACGAGCCTCGAGGGCGCATTCGAGCTGCTGGAGGAGGCCGACGCAGCGCCTCCCACGGCGCGCGGCGACGACAGCCTGGCCGGCGCCACGGTGCTCCTCGTGGATGACGAGGACCAGCTGCGCCGGGTGATGCGCGACCTGCTGGAGCGCGACGGCTACGTGGTCATCGAGGCGGGCGACGGCGTGGAGGCGCTCGATCAGGTCGACCGCCACGCGCCCGACATCATCGTGCTGGATCTCAACCTGCCCGGCCTGGATGGGTACGGCGTGCTGTCGCACCTGCGCTCGCGCCGGGCGACGGAGCACATCCCGGTCGTGGTGCTCACCGCGCGCGGCGACGAAGAAAACGAGGTGAGGGTCTTCGAGTTCGGGGCGGACGACTTCCTGAGCAAACCCTTCCGTGCCCGGGCCCTTTCCGCGCGGCTCGACGCCGTGCTCCGCCGCGTCCGCCGCCCTCACTGAGTGGCGAGGCCCTGCGCGCGCAGGATCCGCGCCGTTTCCGCTTTCAGTTCGCCAATCCGGAAGGGCTTGAGGAAGTAGGGACAGCCGAGTTCCTGCAGCCAGGCGTCCGTCTCGGGCCGGACGTCGGCGGTGAGGAAGATCGTGCGGGTCCGGAGATTGGGCCAGCGGCGAAGCAGCGTATCGCCGAGGCGCTCGCCCGCCGACACGGGTACCCGGGCGTCGGCGATGACGAGATCGAAGGCGTGCGCGTCGAGCAGCTCGAGCGCCTGGCCGGCCTCGGAGGCCGTCTCCACCACCTGCGACGGACCCGAGAGCAACACCCCGATCATCCGCCGGATCGCAGGGTCCTCGTCCACCAGCAGGATGGCGCGTTGCGGGGCACTGGGAAGGTCGTGCTCCTCCGGCCCGGCGACCGCCGACCCGAGGGGTGCCACCGGGACCGGGACCGGTGACCGCACCGGGAGCTGCATCACGAAGACGGCGCCGCCGTCGACCGCTCGCTGCACGCGCAGCGTACCGCCGTGGCCCTCGATGATCCGATAGGAGATCGACAATCCCAGCCCGGTCCCGTGGCCGGGTGCCTTGGTCGTGAAGAACGGCGTGAAGATCTGCGGGACCAGGTCCTCCGGGATACCGGGACCCGAGTCACGCACGCGGAGCCGGACCTGCGGGCCGTCGAGCTCGGAGACGATCCCGATCCGGCGCGGACGATCGGGCGGATTGTCCTGCACGGCCTGGATCGCGTTGGTGACGAGGTTCAGCACGACCTGCTGGATCTGGTAGCGGTCGCCGGTGAGTGGGGGCAGCGCGGGATCCAACGCCAGCTCGAGGTGCACCTCGCGCAGACGGATCTCGTACCCCACGAGGGACACCGTGCGCTGGACGATGTCGTTGATGTCCACCTCGCCCACGTCGGCTGGGCCCTTCCGGGCGAACGTCAGCAGGTTTCGTACGATCCGGCCGGCGCGGTCGGCCTGCTCGCGGATGACCCGCAGATGGTCACGATCCCGGTCGGTCGGGGCCGGCTGTTCGAGCAGGAACTCCGTCAGGCCGGCGATGGAAGTGAGGGGGTTGTTCAGCTCGTGGGCGACCCCGGACACCAGTTGACCGACCGCGGCCATCTTCTCGCTCTGAACCAGCTGCGCCTCGAGCCGCTGTTGTTCCGTCACGTCCTCGATCAAGACGACGGCCCACGCCGTGTCGTCCTCGCCCCGCATGGCCGCGGCGCTCACGCGGAACACGCGCCCCAAGCGTGGGAGTTGGACGGTGCGTACCGGCGCGCCTTCTCGCCGCCGAGCGGCGTCCAGCAGTTCCACGAGTTCGTGCGAGCCGCCCAGCGCCGCCTCGGAGAGGGACATGCCGACCAGCGACGGCACCGAATGGCCCACGAGCCCGGCGAGGG
The DNA here is from genome assembly GCA_029862925.1 of Gemmatimonadota bacterium. Lineage (GTDB taxonomy): Bacteria > Gemmatimonadota > Gemmatimonadetes > Gemmatimonadales > GWC2-71-9 > JAOTWJ01. The sequence continues at coordinate 3,444 of JAOTWJ010000014.1, read as the reverse complement.
CACGGTTGGCCCGCCGAATCCGGCCGGTCTCGTCCACGACGGCGAGCCCTTCGGACAGCGCGTTGAAGGTGGTCTCCCACTGGTCACGGCCCGCGCGGACGAGGTCGAAGAAACGGGCGTTCGAGAGCACGATCGCCGCGTGGGTTGCGACGGTCGACAGCAGGCGGAGGTCTTCGGGGTCGAACCGGGTGCGGCCCGGATCCGTCACGGCGAGCACGCCGACGGTCACCCCGTGCGCGCGGAGCGGGAACACCGCGGCCCGGGCCGCCGTGATCCCGGCCGCCAACACAGGCCGTGTGCCCGTGCCGTCCTCGAGGACGTACTGATCCCGGTGCAAGGCGCCGGCCACGAGCCCCTCGTCGTCCTCGGCGATCTCGCGGTTGCGCAGCGCGCTCAGCGTGCCGGTGGCCGCCGCGACCCGCAGGGTGCGGCCACCGTCCGCCGCCAGAGCCACGAGCGAACCCTGCACGTCCGTGAACCGGGCGAGATAGCTGGTCACCTGTTCGGCGATGCGGGCGGGCTGCAGCGACTCCGAGAGCATGAACGACAGCTCCTGGAGAGCGAACACGTCGTTCAGCCGGCGGGATAACTCGCTGCGGGTCTCCCGGAGGGCGGTGTCGGACGCGCCACGGGCCCGCGCGCCGCCCAGCCACCAGCCGAGCAGCAGGGCCGCCACGGCGGCGGCCACGGCCACGAACTCCGGGCTGCTCATGCCGGGGCTGTCCCCCAGGGCGGCGGCGCGTTCGGCTTCACGAGCTTGGGGACGGCGGGGATGCCGAGATGCACGTGGTACGGCTTCACCGACTTGGTGGCGACGGCGAGCGCGCCAACCATGCCCTGCTCGCCCACCTCGACGCCCTCGAGCAGGGTGGCGTGGTACGTCACGCGCACGCCGCGGCCGAGCCGGATGGGCGTGGCGCTCACGGTTTCCTGGTCCACGAGGTCGTGCGAGTGCGTGTACACGTTCGCATAGTCGGCGATCGAGACGCGGTCGCCGAGCGCGATCGTCTCGCGATCGTCGAGCAGCACGTGGCGGTGGACCACCACGTCGTCGCCCACTTCCATGTTGTACCCGAAGGAGAACTCGACGAACTGGAAACACTTGAAGTTGCGACCGCAGCGCCGGAACACGTGTGGCGCGAGCACCCGCCGGAACCGGACGCCCACCGTCACGTTGCCGCCGCCCAGCGGCGACCGGTCGAATCCCTGCCACAGCCACAGGAGGGGCTTCACGCGCGCGTATCGCTCCGGATCGATCTCGTGGTAGTGCTCCGGCTCGAGCGTGATGTTGCGGGGGTCCAGGGCCAGGAGAGCGGCGCGCGTGCCGATGGGGGTCCGCGGGTCGTGCAGCAGCGTGTCCCAGTCTCCGCGGCCGGGATAGTAGAGCTCGCACAGCACGTCCCGGCACAGCCGGTTACGGTCGCAGGCCGGATCGGCGAGCCGGCCCTGGAGCTCGCCGAGCCAGCGGTCGTAGACCCGCTCGGCGTCGGGCGGAAGTGTCAGTTGGCGCAGTGGGCGGTGCGGCATCTGCAGGCTCCCCGGATGGAGGTCGCAACGGGCGGGATCGTCATGGACCCGTCCCACCGCGACGACGCGATTCCAGTTTCGGTTTCCCGAGCACGAATTTCACGGTGTCGCGCCCCGACCGTCCAGCCCCGACCTCGCGGAGACCCCCTTCGCCGATATCCGAGGTGCCCGCCCGCCTAGAGTGTGGGGCGGGCTCGACCCCCGCCGGGGTCTCGGTCACATTCCGCGGGCCGGGAGTGGGCGGGGTTCAGCGCTTCCCGGCCGCCGCCGCACGCGACAGGGCCGCGGCGCGTTCGGCGTTGAGCACGCGGGCGATCTGTCCCCACGCACGCGTGGTGACCCCCTGGTAGGAAACGAGCAGTTCGTCCTCGAACAGGGCCATGCCCGACTCGTACAGCGCGACGGCAACCGCCGACTCGCGCAGCGCCGCCTGGCGCTCGCCCCAGCGCGGGCTCAGCGGGACGTAGGCGAACGGCCGAAAGAACCGGCCGCGGCTTTGCACGGTCAGCTCCTCGGGCGTGAACTGGGCCCGCTCCCGGAGTCCGTAGAACGACACCGAGAAGAGCGACGGATCCGCGACCCCGTAGCTCCGCGCCGCCGAGTCGATCTCGGCCGCGCGCAGCCGCTTGAGCCCGTGCAGGGACTCGTACGAGTCGGGCGCCAGCAGGCGGATCACCCGCTCGTCGAGCGGCAGGACCCGGATCCGGAGGTCCCCCGTCTCGAACAGCAGCGCGATGTCGTCGAGCTTGAGAGTGCCGTATCCCACCGGCGGCAGGTCGTCCGCGGTCGCGCGGCCGGCGTCCGGTGGCAGGGGACCCGGAACCCCGCCGCCGCCGCAGGCGACGGTGGCGATGAGCGCCAGGACGGCGCGCCGGGCAGCGCTCACCGCCGGCTGCCGGCCGGCGGGGCCGTGAGCCCGGCGACGGCGTCCCGCAGCTCGGGGATCCCCTGTTTGCTCTCGGCGCTCGTGATCACGCATTGGTCCTCTGCGAACTCCAGCGCGTCGAGAATGGTCCGCACGTGCGTGGAGCGCTTGCTCCGGGGGATCTTGTCGGCTTTCGTGACGGCGAGCAAGACCGGCAGGCCGCACTCGGCCAGCAGCGTGTGCATCGCGTGGTCGTCCGGCGAGGGGGGATGCCGGATGTCGAGCAGCCACAGCACCCCCACGACCTGCGGCCGCGTGACGAGCACGTCCCGCATGAGGCGCCGGAAGCCGATCCGCTCCCGCTGCGAGACGCGCGCGTAGCCATACCCGGGGAGGTCCACGAGATAATAGCGCTCGTCCACCGCGTACACGTTGCACAACCGGGTTTTGCCCGGCGTCCGGCTGGTGCGCGCCAGCGCCCGGCGCCCGAGGAATGCGTTGATGAGTGACGACTTGCCGACGTTGGAGCGCCCGGCGACGGTGAGCTCTGGCAGAACTGGGACGAGACGGAAGTCGGCGGCCGGGTAACTGCCGACGAAGCGGGCGTCCGTCAGGCTTCCTTCTTGGCCCGGGCACGCTCCGTGACGAGGAGCGGCGGGCGGCCCTCCGTCACGCACTCCTTCGTGATCACCACTTCGCGGATGTCGCTGCGGTCGGGCAGGTCGAACATGAGATCGGTCATCAGATCTTCGAGGATCGACCGCAGCCCACGGGCACCCGTGCCGCGTTTGATCGCGCGGACGGCGATGGCGCGCAGGCCCTCCGGGTCGAAGGTGAGACCCACGTTCTCCAGCTCGAACAGCTTCTTGTACTGCTTGCTCAGCGCGTTCTTCGGCTCGACCAGGATGCGGACGAGCGAATCCTCATCCAACTGGTCGAGGGCCACGACCACCGGCAGGCGCCCCACGAGTTCCGGGATGAGGCCGAACCGCAGCAGGTCATCGGGCTCGACGTCGTGATAGGGGTTCTTCACGAGGTCGATGGCTCTTCCG
>JAOTWJ010000102.1 GCA_029862925.1 Gemmatimonadota bacterium | reverse complement strand
GACGGGGCGGTTGGGCGGGCGGGCGGTTGGGCGGATGAGCAGGAGCGCGGCTCGGCGGGTAGCGGGGTCGCGCCGTCGATGCGTCGATCCGTCGATCCGTCAGTTGTTCGAACCGCCCAACCGCTCCACCGCCCAACCGCCGGTCTGCTGCTCCAGGCCATGGCCCCGCCGGGGCGCGAGACGATCGTGGGGGTCACGCGCATGCCGCGGGTGGGCGCCATGGTGATGTTCGGGCTGGGCGGCGTCTACGTGGAGATCCTGCGCGACGTGGTGCTGCGGCTCGCGCCGCTGCTCGATACGGACGCGCACCAGATGATCCGCGAGGTGCGGACGTACCGGCTGCTGGAAGGGGTGCGGGGCGAGCCCGCGCGGGATCTCCCCGCGTTGGAGGAGGCGCTGTTGCGCGTCTCGCAGCTCGCCACGCGCCATCCGCGCATCGCCGAGATGGACATCAACCCGCTGTTCGCGCTGGAGCGCGGCGCGGTGGCGGTGGATGCCCGGCTGCGGGTGGAGGCGACGCCATGAAGGTCTTCCTGACGGGTGGCACCGGGTTCATCGGGCGGCACGTGGTGCGCGCTCTGCTCGAGCGCGGGGACGACTGCGTGGTCGTGTCGCGGCAGGACGCGAACCCGTGGGACGACGACCGCGTCCGGGTGGTGCGCGGCGATCCCACCCGGTCGGGGCCCTGGCAGAGCGCGTTGGGCGGCTGCGACGCGGTCATCAACCTCGCGGGGGCGCCGTTGGTGGACCCGCCGCACCGGTGGACGACCGCCCGGAAGAACGTGATCCGCGCGAGTCGGGTGCAGACCACGCTCACGATGGTGGAGGCCATGCGGGCGGCGGCGCCGGCGCCGGCCGTGCTGCTGAGCAGCTCCGCGGTGGGGTACTACGGCTCGCACGGGGACACGACGCTGGATGAGACCGCGCCGCCGGGCACCGATTTCCTGGCGCGGCTGTGCGTGGAGTGGGAGAACGCCGCGCGCACCGCGCAGGACGTCGCGCGGGTGGTGCTGCTGCGGACGGCCCCGGTGCTGGGACCCGGCGGCGGCGTGCTGGCCCCCATGCTCACGCCGTTCAAGCTCGGGCTGGGCGGCGCCTGGGGGAGCGGCACCCAATGGTGGTCGTGGGTCCACATCGCCGACGTGGTGGGCATCGTGCTGTTCGCCCTGGACGGCACGCTCACCGGCGCCGTGAACGTGACCGCGCCGACGCCCGTGCGCGTGGCGGAGTTTGTCGAGGCCCTGGGCGACGTGCTCGGCCGGCCGACCTTTGCGCGGATTCCCGAGTTTGCGTTGCGGCTGGCGCTCGGTGAGGCCGCCGAGACCCTGTTGGCCTCGCAGCGCGTACTGCCGCGGCGGGCCCAGGACGGCGGGTACACGCACCGCTTTCCGGAGCTGCGTCCGGCGCTGGCCGAGGTGTTGGGCCGGTGACGTTGGGCATTCGCCAGGCGCAGCGACACGCTGCGCTTCGACACGAAGCGCAGCGACGCGTGGCGCAGCGACACGCCAGGGTGTGCCTCCGGTCGCTGCGGTGCGCGCGGCTCCGCGAAGCCTGGTCGCGCTCTGCGGCGGCGCGCACCGACGCGTCCTGCGGCACCCCTGGCGTCTCGGCTGCGCCACGAGCTCATGGAAGGCCACGGTCTGCCGACCTAGTCCCACAGCGGCAGGGAATCGACGCATGAACGCGTTGCTCCGTTCCGGGTTCGTGTTCGAGTACGCGCCCAACGCGCTGGTGGTGGGGCTGGGCCCGTTCGCGGCCGCCGCCAGCCGGCGCGGCGATACCCTGGCCTGCTACGCGCCGGATTTCTTTGGCGACGAGCCGTGCCCGTGGCTGCATCCGGCCTCCTGGCGCGTGACGACCCGCCGCGAGCTGCTGGCGGCACTGGGCGACCCCCCGGCACCGCCGGTGGCGGTGCGCTGGTCGGCGCCGGACGCCGACGCGTACGACCAGGCGTTCCACACCGTGATGGCGGCCATCGCCCGCGGCGAGCTCACCAAAGCCGTCCCGGTCATCCTGGAGCGCGGCCGCGCGAGCGTCGCCGGCGCGCCGCTGCTGCACCGTCTGCTCACCCGGGTGCTCGAGGTGCCGCCCGCGAGCCTGGTGTACGGCGTATGGGACGGCGACCACGGCATGGTCGGCGCGAGTCCGGAGTTTCTGTTCCGCCGGCTCGACGGCGCGCGCATCGATACGGCGGCCATCGCCGGCACGGCCCCCCCCCACGGGGCTGAGGCCCTGCTCACCGATCCCAAGGAACTGGCCGAGCATCAGAGTGTCGTGGACGACCTGATCGACGTGCTGGCCCGGTACGGGCACGTCACGGTCGGCGTGCGCGACGTGCTCACCCTGCCGCACATAACCCATCTGCGCACGCCGCTCAGTGTGGGCTGTGACCACCCGCCGGACTTCGCTCAGGTGGCTCGCGCCATGCATCCGACGGCCGCTCTGGGCGTCGCGCCGCGTCGGGCGGGGCTCGCGCTGCTGCGTGCGCTGGACCGCGGGGTGGAGCGGGGCCGGTTCGGCGCGCCGTTCGGCATCGAGTGGCCGGACGGCCAGGCGGCGTGCCTCGTCGCCATCCGCAACGTGCAGTGGCGCGGCCACGACGTCGCGCTGGGGGTCGGCGGCGGGGTGATCGCGCAGAGCACGCTGAACGCCGAGTGGGAGGAGTTGCGGATGAAGCGGGACGCGGTCAAGGACATGCTCGGCCTGTGAACGTCGCCCGCGCCGCGGCGCTCGTCGAGCAGCTCGCGGCACACGGCGTGGAGGAATGCTGCGTGTGTCCGGGCGGCCGCAACTCGCCGCTCGTGCTGGTGCTCGAGCGCGTCACCGGACTCTCGGTGCGGTTCTTCTTCGAGGAACGCGCCGCCGCGTTCTTCGCGCTGGGCCGGGCCAAGGCGACCCACCGGCCGGTGGCCGTGGTGACGACCTCGGGAACGGCCGCCGCGGAACTCTTGCCTGCCGCGGTGGAGGCGCACTACGCGGCGGTGCCGCTCGTACTGATCACCGCCGACCGGCCGCGCGCCTACCGCGGCACCGGCGCGCCCCAGACGATCGAGCAGGCCGGGTTGTTCGGGCGCTATGCGCCGACCGGCTTCGACGGCGAAGGCCCGGACGACCGGCCGGACCTCAGCGGCTGGCACGCCGACCATCCGATTCACCTCAACATCTGCTTCGATGAGCCGTTGGTGGATGGCCCGGTGCCGGTGCTCCGCCTCCGGCCGGCACCGCTTGCCGAGCCCGCCACGCCCGCCGCTGACGACCTGGCCCCCCTGCGCGCGTTTCTCGCGGAGACCACGCGGCCGCTCGTGCTCGTGGGCCCGCTCGACGCGCGGGATCACGACGGGGTGCGGACGTTCCTGGGCCGCTACGGCGCGCCGGTGTATGCGGAAGCGGCGTCGGGCCTGCGCGAGGATCGCGCGCTGGACGCGCTGCTGCTCCGCTCCGGTGAGGGCGTGCTGCGCCGCGCCGAGTTCGACGGGGTGCTGCGCATCGGTGGCGTTCCCACGGTGCGCCTGTGGCGCGACCTCGAGACGCGGCGCGACGTACGGGTGTGCGCGGTGGCGCGGGCGCCGTTCCCGGGGCTCACGCACGCGGCTCTCGTGGTCGGCCCGCCCGGCGACGTGCTGCGCGCGGCGTCCGTCGCGGCCGCGCGGCGTGCCGACTCCCTGCTGCACCGGGATCGGGCGCGGGCGGAGCTGGTCGCGGCGCTGTGCGCCACCGAGCCGCGCGCCGAGCAGTCGCTCATCCGCACCCTGTCGGCGCGCGTGCCGGACGGCGCGCTGGTGTATCTCGGCAACAGCCTGCCGATCCGCGTGTGGGACCTGGCGGCGCGGCGCGAGGCCCGCGGGTGGCAGGTGGCCGTCAACCGCGGCGCCAATGGCATCGACGGGCAGCTCTCGACGTTCCTGGGAATGTGCGCGCCGGGGCGCGAGCACTGGGCGGTGGTGGGCGACCTGACCGCCCTGTACGATCTCGCCGCGCCGTGGGTGCTGCCGCAGTTGGTGTCCGGCCCGATCCGGATCGTGGTGGTGAACAACGGTGGCGGGCAGATCTTCGCCCGCCTCTCGCCGCACGCGGTCCTGCGGAACGAACACGACCACGACTTCTCCGCATGGGCCGGCATGTGGCGACTGGCACATCACCGCTGGACGGCGGTGCCGGCGGCGGCACCGGCGGACGCGCGCTGCGTGATCGAGTTGGTGCCGGACAACGCGGCCACGGCGCGGTGGTGGCGCGCCTACGACGCGCTCGACGACGGCACGTGATCTGGTGCCTGCACGGGTTCCTGGGTCTGGGCGCCGACTGGGACGCCCTGCGCGCGGCCTGCGCCGCCGCCGGGCACCCGGCAATCCGTACGCCAAGCCTGTTCGCGCCGCGCGGGGTCGCCGTGCCCGCCCGCGGGTCCCTGACCGAGTGGGGCGCCGCGTTCGCCGCGCACGTGGCCGCCGCCGACCCCACACCCATCGTGATCGGCTACTCGCTGGGCGGCCGGTTGGCGCTCCACGCCCTGCTCGCCCGGCCCGCGTTGTGGCGCGGGGCGGTCATCGTGTCCGCGCACCTCGGCCTGGCAGACGCCGCGGCGCGCGCGGCGCGGCGCGCGCACGACGCCGCCTGGGCCCGCCGGTTCCGCGACGACGCGTGGGACCGCGTGCTGGCCGACTGGGACGCGCGCGACGTGTTCGGCGGGCGTCCGCAACGCCAGCCCCGGCCGGAAGCCGCCTACGACCGCACCGCGCTCGCCGCCGCGCTGGAGGACTGGTCGCTCGGCACCCAGCCGCCCCTCACCGACCGCCTGGACGCCATCCCCTGCCCCGTGCTGTGGGTGACCGGCGCGGACGATCCACGCTACGTGGCGCAGGGCGACGCCGCGGTGCACGCGCTGCCGCGGGGCGCGCTCCGCGCCGCCCCCGGCGCGGGACACCGGGTGCCGTGGGAAGCGGAGCGGTGGTTCGCCGACGAGGTGGTGGGGTTTCTCAAGACGGTGGAGTAGGTATCTTCCCTCCCGCATCAACTCAGGACGCGACTCCCCATGCCGACCGACACCTGGACGCCCATCCGGGCGTTCACCGACATCCGCTTCGAGCGCACCGCCGACGGGATCGCCAAGATCACGATCAACCGGCCGGACGTGCGCAACGCGTTTCGCCCGCTGACCGTCCGGGAGATGGAGGAGGCGTTTGCCGTCGTGCGCGACGACCCCACGATCGGCGTCGCGATTCTGACCGGGGAAGGACCCGAGGCGTTCTGCTCGGGCGGGGACCAGCGGATCCGTGGCGACGCGGGCTACGTGGATCACGAGCAGGGCGGCACGATGCGGCTCAACGTGCTCGACCTTCAGAAGCAGATCCGCGCGCTGCCGAAACCCGTGGTGGCCATGGTGGCGGGGTACGCGATCGGCGGAGGTCACGTGCTGCACGTGGTCTGCGACCTCACGATCGCCGCCGACAACGCGCGCTTTGGCCAGACCGGTCCCAAGGTAGGCTCGTTCGACGGCGGGCTGGGCTCGAGTTATCTGGCGCGGATCGTGGGGCAGAAGAAAGCGCGGGAGATCTGGTACCTCTGCCGCCAGTACGACGCGCCGCAGGCGCTCGCGATGGGTCTCGTGAACGCCGTCGTGCCGCTCGCGCAACTCGAAGCCGAGACGCTCACGTGGTGTCGCGAGATGCTGCGCCACTCGCCGCTGGCGCTGCGCTGTCTCAAGGCCGCGATGAACGCGGACTGCGACGGTCAGCTGGGTCTGCTCGAGCTGGCGGGCAACGCGACGATGCTCTACTACATGTCGGAGGAGGCACAGGAGGGACGGAACGCGTTCAACGAGCGCCGACCGCCCGACTTCTCGAAATTCCCACGCCTGCCGTGAGCCCATCGCGCGGACGCGCGCTGCTGCTCGCCGCGCGGCCCACGACGCTCACCGCGGCCCTCGTCCCGGTGGGCGTCGGCACCGCGCTCGCCGCGTTCGAGGGTCACCCCGTCCGGTGGACCCTGGCAGCGCTGGCGCTCGGTGGCGCCGCCGCGATTCAGATCGGTACCAACCTGTACAACGATCTGCTCGACTTCGAGCGGGGCGCCGACGTGGCGGGCCGCGCGGGCCCGCTGCGGGTGACGCAGGCCGGGTTGCTGAGCCCACGCCAGGTACGCTGGGCGGCGGGGACGAGCTTCCTGCTGGCCGTCGCCGCCGGCCTGCCGCTCGTGCTCGCCGGCGGCTGGCCGATTCTCGCGCTGGGCCTGCTGTCGCTGCTGTTCGGCTACGCCTACACCGGCGGGCCGTATCCCCTGGCCTACCACGGCCTCGGCGAGCTGTTCGTGTTGCTCTTCTTTGGCCTCGGCGCGGTGGGCGGCACCTACTGGCTGCACGCCGGACGGTTGGATCCGACGGTCGCCCTGGCCGGCGTGCAGGTGGGCCTGCTGGCGTGCGCGCTGCTCGCGGTCAACAACCTGCGCGACATCGTCGAGGACGCCCGCGCCGACAAGCGCACGCTGGCCGTCATGCTCGGCCGCACGTTCGGGCGCGCGGAGATCGCGCTCTGCGCGCTGACCCCGCCGCTGCTCGGGCTCGTGTGGCTGCGCCACGACGCGGTCCTGGCGGCGCTGCTGCCCCTGCTGAGCCTGCCCCTGGGCCTCGGCACGGTACGGATCGTGGTGCGCGAACCGCCGGGCCCCTCGTACAACCGGGCGCTGGCGCGCGCCGCCGGACTGCAGCTCGTGTTCGGCGCCCTCCTCGTGGCGGGGCTCGTGGTGTGATTCGCTGGGACGACGCCGCCACCGAGGTCCTGCTCAACCCACGGCTCCCCGCGGCCGACGCGGCGCGGGTGCGCGATCTCATCGCGGCCGTCCCGCCGCTCGCGGCGCACGTCTGGCTCACGACGTCAGGCTCGACGGGCCGTCTCAAACCCGTGGCTCTCGCCAAGCGGGCGCTGCTCAGGTCGGCGGCCGCCGTGAACGGTCACCTGGCGAGCGACGCCCACGACGTGTGGCTCAACGTGCTGCCGCCGTTCCATGTGGGCGGACTCGGCATCCACGCGCGCGCCCACTTGAGCGGCGCGTCCGTGGAGGTGCTCGACCCCTGGGATCCGGCGGCGTTCGGGCGGCGGGCCGCCGCGCTAGGCGCCACGCTCAGCGCGCTCGTGCCCACGCAAGTGAGCGACCTGGTGCGCGGGGGCCTGCGCGCGCCGCCCACCGTGCGTGCCGTGATCGTGGGGGGCGGGGCGCTGGCGGCACCGCTCTACGAACGCGGCCGCGCGCTCGGCTGGCCGTTGCTGCCGAGTTACGGGGCCACCGAGTGCGCCTCGCAGGCCGCGACGGCCGAGCTCGCATCGCTGGATCGCGGCGCTGTCCCCGCACTCCGGATTCTGCCGCACGTGACCATGCGGACCGAGGCGGACGGGACGCTCGCCCTGAAGAGCGACGCGCTGTTCACCGGCTACGCCACGGCCGCCGGACTCGACGACCCCAAGCGAGACGGTTGGTGGCGCACGGACGATCTGGGCGCGGTGCGCGCGGACGGCACGGTGGACGTGCGCGGCCGCGCGGGCGAGGTGGTCAAGATCGGCGGCGAGTTGGTGACGGTGACGGCTCTGCAGCAGGTCCTGGACGCGCTGGCGCTGGAGACCGCGTTCGCCGGCGACGCCGCACTCGTGCCGGTAGCCGACGAGCGGCTCGGGGCCGTGCTGGTGCTGGTGGCCGCCGCGGATCCCGCCGCCGCGGAACGGCTGCGGGCGGCGTTCAACGCGCGGGTGCTGCCGTTCGAGCGGGCGCGCGCGCTCCGCATCGTGGCGGAGATCCCGCGGACGGCGCTGGGGAAGATCGTACTGGATACACTTGTGAAAAGTGAAAAGTGAAAAGTCAGAAGTGAAACTGGAGCTGTCCCTGGTGAGTTCCGTTTCACCTTTCACTTTTCACTTTTCACCCTCTCACACCTACTGCCGGCACGGCGCCGTCGGATCCGGCTTCGGCTTGTCGACCACCACGCGATGGTCGAGGTCGGCCACCGTGCGCGCGAGGTCCATCACGAACCGTCCGACGCGGGCCATCTTGTCGTAGGCGATGTACTGTGGCTCGTCGGTCAGCTGATGGTAGTCCTGATGGCTGCCCGTCGTGAAGAACACGATGGGGATGCCGTAGCGGGCATACATGTAGTGATCGCTGCGGCAGTAGTAGTTCTGCGGATGCCCGTCGGCATCGAACGTGTAGTCGAACGTGAAGCCGTAGTTCGCCCGCTGATTCACGCGTTCCACGAGATCGCCCAGCTCGGTGCTGAGCCGCCGCGAGCCGATCAACTGGAGGTACCCGGGACCGCCGTCCGGCAGGTCGCCGGTGTCGCCGCGCCCGACCATGTCCATGTTGAGCGCCGCCACGATCGCCTCGCGCGGCACGGTGGGGTTGTCCGTGAAGTGCTGGGCGCCGTCGAGCCCCTTCTCTTCCGCGGTATGCCACACGAACAGGATCGAGCGCCGCGGTTTCTCGGGCGCCCGGGCAAAGGCTTCCGCGAGCTCGAGCAGCGTGACCGAGCCCGACCCGTCGTCGTCGGCCCCGTTGTAGATGGAGTCGGGCCGTGCGGGCCGGAGCGCGCGCAGGCTGTCGAGGATGGTCCGGATGCGCGCCGCTTCGTCGGCCGTCGGCGTGCGCGACGGCGACTCGGCCCCCAAGGGGCGCACGACGTGGTTGAACGCCCAGACGGAATCGTGATCGACCGGCCGGCCGCTCGGGCCGACGTGGTCGTTGTGGGCGCCGAGCGCGACGTACTGCAGGCGGAGCAGCGAGTCGCGGCCGGGGACCACGCCGACCACGTTCCGGGCCGGATAGGCGAGCGGCTGGGCCGCGAACCGTGGTGACCCGCGCAGCGTTCGCCCCGCGGCGCCCAGGGTGGCCGACTCGAGCGGCGCGCCGAGCAGCAGGCCCAGGGTGCGCAGGGTGACGAACATCCCGAGGGGGCCGTCCGGCAAATCGCCACCGAGCCCTTCCCGCGGCTCGCGGAGAAAGCCCTGGTCGGCGGGCGGGATGAAATCCAGGATGCCGATCGCCACGCCGGCCGCGTCGGGGTAGCGCCCCGGCAGCGCGCCCAGCGCGGCCATGGCGTTGATCGGCGCCGCCGGCGGGGCAATCACCACCAGGCGGCCGCGGGCCTGCTCCGGCGTCAGGACCTGGGTCGTATCCCCGAGCCGGCCGCCGAACACCACCTGCACGCCGTCCAGGGAGCGTCGCATCCCGTACGGGAGGAACCCGCCCAGGTTGGGAATCGGGGCGTAGTCCTTCCACCGGGTGAGGATCGAATCACCGACGGCCACGGTGACCGTCGTGTCGACGGCGCTCTGGATCATCGGGACGGTCTGGAAGTAGGTGCCGTTTTCTCCCGCCGGCTCGACGCCAAGCCGCCGCAACTCCGCCGCCAGGTAATCGGTCGCGCGCACGTTGCCGAGCGTGCCGGCTTCGCGACCCATCATCGAGTCATCGGCGTAGGCGAACAACCGGGCGCGCAGGTCGCGCGCGGTGATGGCCGGCTCGGTCCGATGGACCGCGGCCGCGACGGGGGCCACGGGCGTGGGAATGGGCGCCTGGGCCGGGGGCTGCGGGGAGCAGGCGGCCGCGCTCAGCAGCAGCACCGGAAACACACGGGGAGTCGTCAACACGGATCGTCTCGCGAATCGCTCGGAAGTGAGAGGGGATGGTCGTCGGTCGACAGCGCGGAAAGGTAATGGGTCCGGCGTGGCCGCGGATCACGGCTCGTGGCGATGGTCCTGCCGACCGGCGTGGGCGTAGCCACGCAACCGGTCGTACGCGTGGCGCTGCTCGGGGGAGAGCACCCCGGTGACGGCCAGGTGGGCCGCGAGATGCGCGTAGCGCAGGGCGCCCTGGAGCTGCCCGAGCGCGGTCGTCAGCCGTGCGAGCGCCGCGCTGTCGATCGTGGCGGCGGCGAACTGGCGGTCCAGCTCCCGCTCCCGCGCGAGCACGTCGGCCCCGAGGCGGCGCGCGTCGGTCCGCATGCGCTCCTCGATCTGGCGGATGATCCCACGCTGCGCCGCCGACAGGCCGAGTGAATCGGCCAGCGCGAGCGCGTGTTTGGGTCCCGGGTAGTGATTCAGCTCGGCGGCGAGGGCGAGTCCCATGCCGTCGCCCGCCTCGAGCTGGCGCACCTGCTCGTCGGACAGCGCCTTGATGGCTCGCGACTCGAGCCCCGCGTACGCCGTGGTGTCTTGGGCGGTGAGCGGCGGCGCATGACTTCCGAGAAGGAGCACCGCAAACACGAGCAGTCGGATCGGCATGGCAGATCTCCGCTGGGGCTCGCCGGCACGAGCCGGACGTCGCCATCCGTACGCGTCACGCCGGTGGAAGTTCCGGGGATCGGCGGGGCGATCCATCGATCGATCGATCCGTCGATCCGTCTGGGCGGGGGCTGCGGGGTGGAACCAGAGCCACCGGTCGGACTCGAACCGACGACCACTCGATTACGAATCGAGAGCTCTACCACTGAGCTACGGTGGCGGGGATGCCCTGGCCCGGATTCGAACCGGGACGCCTTGCGGCACTGCCCCCTCAAGACAGCGTGTCTACCAGTTTCACCACCAGGGCGCGGCGGGCTCCGGCGACGGATTGTAGCCCGGCCCGCCGGGAGAATCAAGACGATCCGTGGGAGCCCGGATGGCGGCTTGCCGAGCCGTCCCGTAGGTTACTGGCGTGGAGTTTGCCACGGCATAGCCGGGCCTCATGCACGT
>JAOTWJ010000013.1 GCA_029862925.1 Gemmatimonadota bacterium | reverse complement strand
AACGGCGCTAGGGCTCCCTGATCCACGTCTCCGGCGGATGGGACGCCACCGTGTCGATGGAGGTGACGGTAAACGAGAGGCGCGAGCCGTCCGCGGGGAAGCGCATGACGGCGCCGACGGGCGCGCGCGACGCCGCCGCCAGCTCCACATCGGCCACGCCGGCGATCCGGTCGTCGCGTCGCAGCTCGGCCAGGAACCGCGACTGCTCCCGCAGGTGGATGAAATCGATCGCCTCGTTCCCGTCAACGTACCGCCAGGCGCGTCGCCGTGGTCCGTCCCGCCCGTACACCATCGCCTCGGCCGGCGGGGGCAGCGTGACACCCAGCGCAGCCCAGAAGACCGGGGCGACCGGGATCAGGCTCCGGAAATCCCCTTCCGGCTCGGCCCACACCGCCTCCCCCCCCACCACGACCGCACTGCCGGACCGCCCGAACGGTCCGCGGTAGTCGAACCGCACCGTGTCCGGCGGCGCGTACCGCACGGTCGCTCGCCCGGCGGACCGGCCCTGCCGATTCTCGAACCGCCAGCGCAACTCATACTGCAGGGGCGCCGCGGGGCGAAACGCGCGCGCCCACCCGGCTGCGCTATCCGCCGGGATCGGGACGAGGTCGACCGGGGCGATACTCGTCAGGCGCGGGGTACACCCCGCGCCCACCAGTGCCGCGACGACCAGCGGATAATAGGAGCGCCACCGAGACCGGTCAAGCACAACGTCTTGCCGCATCAGTAGTTAAAGCCGAAGAAGAAGTCCACGAAGCTGCGGTCCCGACTGAAATCGGGCAGCGAGTAGAGCTGCGTGTTGCCGAACGCGTAGCGCCAGCCGACGTCGAGCCGCAGCACGAGCGGGAACAGGACCGCCATGCGCAGCCCGAACCCCGCACTGCCGAGCACGCCACGCCCGGTGGTCCCGTCGGTCCACGCCCCGCCGAGATCGTTGAACAGCGCGCCCTGCACGCCGGGGAAGCGGACTTCCCCAAAGGGGAACCCGATGGCGAGGAACGTCGACAGCGGGAAGCGAAGCTCGGTGTTGACCAGGAACGCCCGCGTGCCGGACACGCCGCCGAAGCGCGGGTACCCGCGCAACCCCCACGAGCCGCCGATGGAAATGCGTCGCGGGCGCCGTCCCTCGGAGAGATACCCGTAGAGCCGCACCGCCGCGCTCGAGCGCTGTCCCAGCCGGAAGTAACGTCGTTGATCGGCGTTCACGAGCCAGGAGTCGAACCGCCCGTTGGAGAGATCGTTCGTCACGCCCACCGTGAGGTTGCGTCGCTCGCCGTCGATGGGTCCGGTCGCGAGCCACAGCGAGTTGTCGCGCACGAGGCTCACGTAGTTGGACGCGAGCCAGCCCACGCGCCGTGGCTCCTCCGGATCCCCGCCCACCAGATCGAACCGGTCGGACCGCTCGAGTCGAAGCTGCGCCTCCACCCGCGAGAAGCGGGAGAACGGCCAGCGCGCCACCGCGAAGCCGCCGAACGACGTCTCCTCGTAGATGGTCTCGAAATCCCCCTCGTAGAACACGCCCCGCAGCCGGAAGGCGCCGGCGCCCCAGTTGAGCCGGCGTTTCTGATTCAGATAGAACGCCGACCCGCTGAAGTTCTCGAGGAAATTCCCCAGTTGACTCTGCTGAAACGACGTGAGACTCAGGAAGAGGAGGTGATCCGACAGGAAGTCGGAGAAAAGGAACAGCGCGCCGGCCGCCGCGCCCACGCCCGGAGCCACCACGGCATCGCCGGCGGCGAAGTCGAGGGAGAACCGCCGCTCGTAGCGGGTCGGGTCGGCGCGCGCGTAAGGCGAGTCGGTGAGCTCGGGCCACGGCCAGCCCGGCGGCGTCCGCTCGGGCGCCAGCGCGAACGTGACCGGATCGGCGAGGTCGTCCGGCCGGGCCCGGAAGATCCCGAACGACAGCTCGTGGAACCCCGCGTAGACGAGCGCTTGCTCCGGCTCGACCCACTGCGGATCGAAGGCCCCGGAGAGCGTGCGGGTTTCCTGCCGGCCGTTCCCGAGCGAATCAACCGAGTAGACGTCGTAGACGCCGCCGCGGTCGGACGCGAAGTAGATCCGGCCGTCGCCCGCCCGGCGCGGCCCTTCGTCGCGCCACGGTCCGTACGTGAGGTAGTCGATCGCGCCGCTCTCGACGTCCAGGCGGAACAGGTTGAGGGCGCCCTCCGCCCCGAACGGCGTCCGGTCGGAGGCGAACACGATCGTGCGCCCGTCGGCCGCGAACGTCGGATCCAGATCCTGGTAGCGATCCTGTGTCAGATGCTCGAGCGTGCCCTCGGGAAGCCGCAGGCGGTACAGGTCCGAGATGCCGGACACGGTGAGCCCGCTGAACACGACACTCCGCCCGTCGGGCGCCCAGGCGGGTGACAGGGCCGAGACCAGGTCCGGGAACTGATACCGCCCGACGACCCGGTTGGCCGTGAGGTCCCAAAAGAACAGGGCATCCCGCTCCAGGTACTTGGACGTGAACACCGCGACGCCGTCGCGCACGTCGAGCCGGGAGGCAAACGGATGGAACGACTCGAACTCCGGCGACCGCTGGCCCCGCACCACCGGCCGGCCTTCGCCCGGCCGGTCGAGCGCCGTGGCGTAGATCGACATGTAGCCGTTGCGGGGGGACAAATAGAGCACCTGCGCGCTCGAGTCGTCCGGGCTGCGATAGGCGACCGGCTTGATGGCCAGGTCGGCGAGTCGCCACGCGGTGAGTCCCATCGGCTCGCGTGCGGCGACGGCCGGGAAGTAGCGCTGGCGGAACTCGTGCTGATACCGGTCATTCAGCTCGTCGAACCGCAGGCCGTAGACGGCCTCGATCGCCTGCTCGAACGAGTCGTATTTCCACAGGTCGCGGTACAGGACCTGCACGCGCCAGTCGCCGTACGTCTCCGCCAGCCAGCGGTGAATCGCCCCCCCCAGCGGGTACACGACGCCGCCGAAGATCCAGGTGAGCTGCTGGAGCGACGGCAGCACCCCCGAAATGGTCAGCTCGCGGAGCACCATCTCGTCGCGCGTGTCTTCCCCGCCCGACCAGAACTCCGCCAGGCCTTCGGACCACCAGAGCGGCAGCGTGGGCCGACTGCCCCGGGGGAACCGCTCGAAGCGCTCCGCTGCGACGCTCAACTGGAACGCGTGCACGAGCTCGTGGCGGATCGTGTGGCGGAACTCGGCGTAGCTCCCCTGGAACGGGACCGCGACCCGCCGCTTGAGGAACTCGGTGACGCCCAGAATGCCCTCGGGCGGCACGAAGGGAAGCACGTTGGTCTGCTCGAAGTCGGAATGGGAGGCGTAGATGATGACGGGGATACGGCGCGGCGGAGTGTGCCCGAACTTCCGTTCCAGGACGGCGAAGCTCTCCTCCGCGTAGACCAGCGCAAGACGCGCGAGCTCGTCTTCCTCCGGATAGAAGTAGAGGTCGACGTGCTCGCCCCGCAGCACCTGCCACTCGAAATCCCGGTACTGGATCTTGTTCTGGCCGAAGTAATTGATCTGGGCTGCCGCCGGGGACACGCTCAGCGCCACGGCCGCCAGGGTCCACACGACGAGAGAATCACGCACGGCGCGACTCACTGGCGGCGGATGGAGCGGATCCGGTCGCCCTGGGTCGTCAGGTCCACGACGTCCATGCCGGAGATTACCCGGCCGATGACCGTATAGATCCCGTCGAGATGCGGCTGGGGGCTGTGCGTGATGAAGAACTGGCTGCCGCCCGTATCGGGGCCCGACAACGCGAGTCCCACCGTGCCACGTTGATAGCGATTCCGGTTCACCTCGTCGCGCAGCACGACGCCCGGTCCGCCCCACCCGTCGCCGCGGGGGTCCCCGCCCTGAATCACGAAGTTGGGCACCACGCGATGCCACAGCGTGCCGTCGAACACGCGCTGGTCCACGAACTGGAGGAAGACCGTCACGGAGATCGGAGCATCCCGCGCGAACAGGTCGATCGTGATGCGGCCGCGGTCGGTATCCACGATGAGGGTCTGACCGCCGCCGGCCCCGGTGAGGGACCGCCGCGCGATTTCGCGGTAGTCCTGCAGGCCGCGTCCCGTTTCGATGGGCGTGGGGGGACCCCAGCGCCGGGCGGCCTCGGGGAACCGTTCGAGCGCGGCCCGCCGCACGAGATAGTCGTCGACCGTGGGGAAGGCGGCGAGAAACCGGTCTTCGACCGCCACGCGCTCGGCGAACCCGCGCTCCGCGATCCGGCCGAGCGCCGTGACGATCCCGATGCGCGCGTCGGCAATGGAGTCACGCAGCGCCAGCCGGAACCCGGCGACGAGCCGATCGATGTCGGCCGGGTTGGCCGCCGCGGCGAGGCGGTCGGCGGCCGCGGCGCGCACCACCGCGTCGCGATGGGTGATGAGCTGCCGGGACCACACAGTCGCCGTGTCGGGCCCCACGGCGGCGAGGCTCGTGAGGGCCACGGCGGCGACGCGCGGATCCTCGTCCTGCGTGAGATACGTGAGCCACGGGATGACCGTGTCTTTGGGGATGTGGCCCAGGGCCTCGGCGCCCGCCAAGCGGAACGTCCAGTCGGGGTTCGCCAGCCACTCGCCGACGAGATCGAGCGCCGCGGTTCCCGCCACGCGGGCCAGGCCGATGAGCGCGGCTCGGCGCACGGCGAACGGCCGGCGCCCGACTTGGTCGCGCAGGGCCGCCCCGGCGGCCGCGCCCCCGAGGTCACCGAGGGTCAGCACCGCCTGCACGCGCACGCCCAGATCGCCGTCCGCGACCCGATCGCCGGCGGTGGTGACGAGGGCGCTGTCACGATAGGTGCCGAGGCTTCGCAGGGCGTTGATCCGCACGTGCGCATCCTCGTCCGACACCAGGCGCCGGACGCGGGCGGCGAGCGCCGACCGGTCGAGCCCGGTGGTATCGGCGTAGCTCGCCGTGAGCGCGCGCACGGCGTAAGCACGCACCTCGGCATCGGCATCGTCGCTCGCCAGTAGCAGCACGTCCGATGCGGCCGGCGGCCGGAGCCGGGCGAGCGAGTAGATCGCGCCCAGTTTCACGCGCCGCACGGGAGACACCGTGAACTCGATCAGCAGCTCGACGGGCGCCTCGGCCCCGAGCCGCCAGGCATCGGTCAGCGCCGCGTCGACGCTCACGGGGGGAACGGTCGAGGCCGCGCGCGACACCCACGGCCCGAGCACCTCGCGCACGGCGGCGGCGGCCCCGGTGCCCCCGAGCTTGGTAATGGCGGTCATCGCCTCGGCGTGGACGTCGTGCTGCCGATCGGGCGGCGTGTTGACCACCAGCTCGCGCAGCGTGGGCAACGCCCGCTCGTCCGCCAGAAGCCCCAGCGCGAACGCCACACTGCGCTGCACCGTGCTGTCGGGATCCCGGAGCATTTCCAGCAGGAGGTCGGTCCCGGCCCGGTCCCCGATCCGCCCGACGGCCAGCGCGGCGACCTGGCGCACGCCCGGATCGGCGTGCCGGGCGGCGCCCGTCAGCAGGGCCGCGTCGAACCGGCGCGCGTCTTCCGCCTGGAGGACGGTCGCCAGCACTTCCACGATCGCCGGATCCTGGGCGCGCGCGGCCGCACCCGGGACGACGGCCGCCACGAGCAGCGCGGCGCTACAGGCGGACCGGATCCGGGATGGGCTCGAGCGCGGCACGAATCTCCACTGGTATCCTGGTGATGGCATAGGTGGCATCGAGGGCCATGAGCGCCGTGCGGGCGGTGGCGACCGGCCGGCCCGACGGGGCGTGCTCCATCGCATAGCCGAACTCCACCCGGCGCGACGAAACGTCGCGCACCCAGCACGCAATCCGCAACCGGTCGTCGTAGCGTGCGGACGCCCGATAGCGTACCTCCGCCTCGACGACAGCCAGGAGCAACCCGTCCGCCTCCATGGTCCGGTAGCTCAGACCGCGCTCCCGCAAGTACTCCGTCCGGGCGATGTCGCACCACACGAGGTAGTTCGCGTGGTACGCCAGACCCATTTGATCCGTCTCGGCGTAGCGGACGGTGACGTCGATGCTCGTAGTTCCAGACATGGCGATGCGTAGCGTCGGACGGCGCCCCCCAATATACTGCGACCCGTGCCCAGCGATGCGGTCGCCGTCGTGAGCGATGCCCACCTCGGGCAGGCCCCGCCCGAGGTGACCGACGCGTTCCACCGGTTTCTCGACGCCGTGCCCGCGCTCGCGGGACACCTCGTGATCAACGGGGACCTGTTCGATTTCTGGTTCGAGTATCGCGCCGTGATTCCGCGCCGGGCGTTCCCCGTGCTCAGTGCGCTCGACCGGTTGCGCCGGGCCGGGGTGCGGCTCACGCTCACCGGCGGCAACCACGACCGCTGGGGCGGCGACTTCTGGCAGCGGGAACTCGGCGCGGCGTTCCACCCCGACGGGACGTCCCTTGCGCTCGCCGGGCGGCGGGCGTACGTCGCCCACGGGGACGGCCTGGCGGAGCGGCATCGGAGCGCGCGCCTCATGCACCGCGTCACGCGATGGCCCGCCACCGCGGCGCTGTTCCGCTGGCTGCATCCCGATCTCGGGGTCCGCCTGGTGGACGCCATGTCGGGAACGCTGGCCGAGAGTACGCGCGACGAGACGGTGCTGGCGCGGGCGGCCGCCGCGCAGGCCGCGTGGGCGCGGGCGTATCTCGCCGACCACCCGGAGGTGGAACTGCTCGTGCTTGGCCACACCCACCGGCCCGCCCTCGAGGAGGTCGCGCCGGGACGGTGGTACCTCAACCCCGGCGCGTTTCTGGAGCGCGGCCGCTACGCCCTGATCACGGCGGACGGACCGGCGCTGCGCTCGTTCCCCTGAGTCAGTACCGAACGCGCAGGCCCAGCCCGACGGCCCCGTCTCCGAGGGTCCGGGTGTCGAGCTCGACCGGGAAGTCCCAGAGGTAGGCGGACACGAACGCCTCGGCCCCGGCGACGAGGTGATTGAAGACCAGCATCACGGCCCAATCCTGGATCTCCTGTTTCTTGGACTCCACGCGTTCCACGTCACCGATGTCCTCGAGATAGCCGAGCTGGTGCGCGGCCTTGAGGGTCATCGTGAGCGTAATGCCCTCCCAGAACACGAACACCGCCCCGGTCACGCGCCGCCCGAGCACGGCCTGCCCCCATCCCGGCAGGAGCATCGAGCGGGCGAAGGCCCCGAGGGGAGAGATGGGGGGCTGGATGCGGAAGGGCGGCACCTTGACCGTGTCGCGCGCGCTGACGGTGTCCGCCCGGGGAGGCCGCGCGGTCGGGACCGGGAGTTGCGCGTGGGCCGTGCCGGCGGCGAGCAGCAGTACGACGCCCGCGGTCAGGCCGCGCATCGAACCTTGAGCGCGCGGGGCAGCAGGCGGACGTCGAGCGTGTCACCGCCATAGGTCCGGACCTCCCCATCGAGATGGGCCACCAGCGCGCGCCCGGGGGTCGCTATGCGGACGGCCCGGGCCTGGACGATCGTGACCGGCGGCAGTGTCGCGTGCGTGCCCGCGGCCACGCGCGGCAGGTAGCGCAGAAACTGCAGCAGGCTGACCCGACGGATGACGCAGACGTCGAACAGCCCGTCCTCGGGATCGGCGTGCGGCGTGAAGCGGTATCCGCCGCCCGCCGTGCGACCGATGGCGACTTCGGCCAGCATCAGGGGCCCCACCTCGCGATGCGCGTCGGCGTCCAGCTCCACGGTCTCCGGCCGAAAGCCGACGAAGGTGCGCATCGCGGCGCCGAGGTAGAGCACGGACCCGCGCAGGCGGGGCAACTGCTCCATGCGCTGGAGCACCGCCGGCCCGAAGCCGACCCCGAACCCGTTGGTGAAGTATTCCCCCTCGACCTGCCCGACGTCGAACGACCGATCCTGCCCGCGTTCCAGCGCCCGCACCCCCTGCTCCACGCTGCCGGCCGTGCCGACCAGGCCGGCGAAGTCGTTACCCGTCCCGGCCCCGAGCACGCCGAGGGTGGTGTGGGGCGCCTCGCGCAGGAGTCCATTGGCCACCTCGTGCACCGTCCCGTCGCCACCGGCCACCACCACCAGCGGCCAGCCGTCGCGCGCCGCGGCCGCCGCCAAGACCCGCTCCTCCCCCGCGCGCGTCGTGGCGCGTACCTCGACGTCCCACCCGCGGGCACGGAACGCCTCGCCGATGGGCTGGGCGAGGCGCCGGCCCCGGCCGCGACCGGCGACCGGGTTCACCACGACGTAGGCGCGTTTCACCGCCACGCCGCCGTGGCGGGAACGTGTGGGAATCGAACCCACCGGAGCCGCCACAGGCGCCTCCCGACGGTTTTGAAGACCGCGCAGACCACCAGGCCCAATCCGCCCCCGTACGGCGTTACGCCATCGCGATCAGGTCGATTTCGACCCGGGCGTCCTTCGGCAGCGTGCGGACCGCCACCGTGGACCGCGCGGGCCGATGGGCACCGAACTCCCGCGCGTACACTTCGTTCATCACCTGGAAATCGGCCATGTCCACCAAGTACACGGTGGCCTTCACGACCCGATCCAGCCCCGAGCCCGCGGCGGCCAGGACCGCCTTGAGGTTGGCAAACACTCGGTCCGTCTGCACGCCGACGTCGCCGTCGACGAGCCGCATGGTGGCCGGATCGAGCGCGATCTGTCCGGCCGTGTAGACGAGTCCCCCGGCGACGACCCCCTGGCTGTAGGGACCGATCGCGGCCGGCGCGGCCGACGTGGCGACGAGACGCATGCCCGCTCCCCTCCTAGAAAAGCCCCTCGATGGTGCCGTCGCGGTGGAGCCGCATCCGCTCGGCGGCCGGCGTCTTGCCGAGGCCCGGCATGGTCATGATATCCCCCGCGAGTGCCACGACGAATCCGGCGCCCGCCGAAGGATAAAGGTCGCGAATCGTGATGCGGAAGCCGCGCGGCGCGGCCAGCAGCGCCGGCGAGTCACTGAACGAGTACTGGGTCTTGGCGATGCAGACGGGCGTGTCCCCCAGCCCGAACTCGGTGAGCTGCCGCAGGGCGCGCTCCGCCGGCGGCAGGAAGTCCACCCCGTCCGCCCGGTACAGGGCCGTCGCAATCGTCTCGATCTTCTCGCGGATCGGGCGGGCGGGGTCATAGAGCGGCTTGAACCGTGTGCCCCCCTTCGCGAGCGTCGCGAGCAGCAGCTCGGCGAGTGCGAAGCCGCCCTCGCCACCCTTTTCCCACACGTCGGTGAGCGCCACCGGCACGTCGAGCGCCGAGCACCCCCGCTCCACCACCGCGAGCTCCTCGCGCGTGTCCGTCACGAAGCGGTTCAGCGCCACGAGCACCGTCACGCCAAACTGCGTCACGTTCTCGACATGCTGCCGCAGGTTGGCGAAGCCCCGCTCCACCGCTTCGGCGCTCGGCGTCCCGAGCTGATCCTTCTGCATGCCGCCGTGCAGCTTGAGCGCCCGCACCGTGGCGACGACGATGGCGACGGCCGGCTCGAGCCTCCCCGTCCGGCACTTGATGTCGAAGAACTTCTCGGCGCCCAGGTCCGCCCCGAACCCCGCTTCGGTCACGACGAGGTCCGCGAGCCGGAGCGCCGCGTCGGTGGCGATGACCGAGTTGCAGCCGTGCGCGATGTTGCCGAATGGCCCGCAATGCACGAACGCGGGGCCGCCTTCGAGCGTCTGGACCAGGTTGGGCTGAATCGCGTCCTTGAGCAGCAGGGCCATCGCGCCCTGGGCCTTCAGGTCGCTGGCACGCACCGGTTGGCGATCCGTGGTGGCCCCGACGATGATCCGGCCGAGCCGCTGCTCCAGGTCCTCGGGATCACGCGCCAGGGCCATGATGGCCATGATCTCGCTCGCCGGCGTGATCACGACCCGATCCTCGCGCGGCACGCCGCCGTTCAGCCCGCCCAGTCCGATCACGATGTGGCGCAGCGCACGGTCGTTCATGTCCATCGTGCGGGGCCACGTGATGCGGCGCGGGTCGACGCGCAGCGGGTTCCCCTGATGGAGATGGTTGTCCAGCATGGCCGACAGCAGGTTGTGCGCGCTGGAAATGGCGTGAAAGTCGCCGGTGAAGTGGAGATTGATGTCCTCCATCGGCACGACCTGGGCGTAGCCGCCGCCGGCGGCCCCGCCCTTGATGCCGAACACCGGCCCGAGACTCGGCTCCCGAATGCAGCAGACGGCACTCCGGCCCTGCCGCTGGAGCGCCTGCGTGAGCCCAATCGTGACGGTGGATTTCCCTTCGCCGGCCGCGGTCGGGCTGATGCCGGTCACGAGCACCAACTTGCCGCGTCGCGGTTTGTCTACGAAGGCCTGGAGCCGCACCTTGGCCTTGGTGTGGCCGTAGTAGATGAGGTCGTCGGAGGTCAGCCCCAGCGGCGCGGCCACGTCGGCAATCGGACGGAGGCGCGCGGCCTGGGCAATGGCGATATCAGACGGAACCTTGGTCATCGGCGAGTATCGACAGGTTGGGCGACGCGCGCACCAAAGCAGCGCGCCGCGTTTTGGGTCGTCAGGCGTGCAATCTCCGCGGGAGACACGCCGCGCAGCTCCGCGAGCCGCTCGGCGATCCGGCGGACGTGGGCGGGCTCGTTCCGTTGCCCGCGGTGGGGCGCGGGGGCCAGGTACGGCGCATCGGTCTCGACCAGCAACCGGTCGGCCGGACACGCGACCACGACCTCCGCCTGCCGCCACGAGCGGAACGTGATCATCCCGCTGAAAGAAAAGTACGCGCGCGTCTCCAGCCCTGCCGCCATGACGGCCGGGCCGGCGCTGAACGAGTGGAGCACGACCCCGGGGCCGGCCGGGCCGGCGGCGGCTCGGAGCATCGCCGCCACGTCGTCATCCGCGTCCCGGGCATGCACGACGGCGGGCTTGCCGCTCGTGGCGGCGAGCGCGAGCTGCTGTTCGAACGCCTGCCGCTGAGCGGCCCGCGGGGAATGGTCGTAGTGGTAGTCGAGCCCCGTCTCGCCGACGGCGACGACGACGGGATCCTCGAGTGCCGCGCGCACCGCGTCCCGCACGGCGGGGGTCCACGTGCGGGCCTCGTGGGGATGCACGCCCGCCGTCGCCGACAACTGGAGCGCCTGGGCGAGCGTGCGGGCTTGGGCCGTGGCCGCCGCCGAGTCGGCGACGATCACGATGTGGCCCACGCCGGCGGCCCGGGCCCGGGCGACCACGGCCGCCCGGTCCTCGTCGAACGCCGCGTCACCCAGGTGGCAGTGCGTGTCGACGAGCACTGGGGCGTCTCAGGTGGCCTGCGCGCCCCCGCCCTGCGGAGCCAACGCGCGAGCTCCGCGCACGTCCTCTCCGGGCCACTTCTGCTCGATGGCCAGCAGCACGGGGGAGGCGATGTAGATGGAAGAGAAGGTGCCGACGATGATCCCGAAGGTCATCACCCAGGCGAACCCGCGAATGACGGGACCGGCGAAGACCAGCAGGGCCACGGTGGCGACCAGCGTCGTGCCGCCGGTCAGGACCGTGCGCGGCAGCGTCTCGTTGACGCTGCGGTTCAAGATCTGGTAGATGTTCGCCCGCTTGAACTTGTGGAGATTCTCGCGCACCCGGTCGAACACCACGATCGTGTCGTTCAGCGAGTAGCCGACAATCGTCAGGACGGCCGCCACCACCACGAGCGTGATCTCCAGGTTCATCAGCGAGACGAACGCCACCGTGAGCAGGATGTCGTGCGCGGTGGCGACGATCGCGGCGATGGCAAAGCGCCACTCGAAGCGGAACGTGAGGTAGATCAACGTGGCGCCGAACGAGAGCAGGACGGCCATCAGCGCCTTGGTGCGCAGCTCGCTCCCCACCTTGGGCCCGACGGCCTCGACCCGGTCCACGGAGTACTGGCCGGCCCCGAACTCCCGCGTGAGGGCACTGTCCACCCGCTGGGCCGCCACCTGGGCGGCGTCCTCCGAGACGTCCGTCCCGGCGGCGATCGGCGTCCGGATCAGAAAGTCGCGCGTCGTGCCGAATGTCGAGAGCTGCGCACCCGTGACGTTCTGGCGTTCGAGCGCGGAACGGATCCCGGCGATCGTCAGCGTCGAGTCGACGGTATGGATCTGAATGAGCGTGCCGCCCGTGAACTCGATGCTCTCGTTCAGACCGCGCAGCCCCAGCATCGCGAGCCCCGGCAGGGCCACGAGCGCCGTGAGCAGGTAAGCCGCACGGCGGACGGCCAGAAAATCGTACTTGGCGTTGTCGAACAGCCTCATCAGATCGCGAGCTCCTGGGTCTGAGACCGGCGCTCCAGCCAGATCATGAAGAACGTCCGGGTCACGAACACGGCGGTCACGAAGGAGGCGAAGATCCCCACGATTAGGATGATCGCGAACCCTCTGACCGGTCCCGTGCCGAACTGGAAGAGAAACAGCGCCGTGAGCACCGTGGTGATGTTGGAGTCGACGATCGCGGGCATGGCGTGCTGGAACCCCTGGTCCACGGCCGCCCGGACCGTCTTGCTCGTCTTGAGCTCCTCCCGGATCCGCTCGAAGATGAGCACGTTCGCATCGACCGCCATGCCGACCGACAGGATGAACCCCGCGAGCCCCGGCAGAGTGAGCGTGGCCCCGAACCCGGCCAGGCCGCCGAGGGTGAGCACCGCGTAAACGCCCAGCGCCGCCACCGCCAGGAGCCCGGCGAAGCGGTAGTACACCGCCACGAGGACGACGACCGCCAAGGCCCCGATGATCGCGGCCGTCATGCCCTTGCGAATCGAGTCTTCACCCAGACTGGCGCCGACGGTCCGCTCCTCGACGATCTGCAGGGGCGCGGGCAACGCGCCCGCCCGGAGCACCAGGGCCAGGTCCTGCGCTTCGCGTAGATCCGCGTTCCCCAGCTCGATCTGCCCGTCGCGGTTGATCTGAGACCGGATGACCGGCGGCTGGCTTTGCACCCGTCCGTCGAGGATGATCGCCATGTTGTCGCCAATGTGGCGCGCCGTCTCCCGCCCGAAGATGCGGCCCCCCGCGCGCGTGAGCTGGAACCGCACGATGGCGCCGCCGCCCAACTGGTCGAGCGACGCCTCGGCATCGGCGAGCTGCTCGCCGGTGATGATCGCGCGGCGGTCCACCGCATACAGCGGCCGGAACGACCGGCCGCCCTGCGAGCTGGGATCGGCGCCCCAGATCAGCTCGAGCCCGCGGGGCACCTCGCGCGCCACGGTGGGCAGGCGCAGCAGGCTGTCCACCCGCGGGAAGCTCTCTTCCGGCACGAGATACTCGCCCGGCAGCTGCCCCTCGAACAGGAGCGTGGAGAACGGGCCCGGACCGCCGGCCGAGTCCGCCGCGGCCGAGTCGGCGGCGGCGCTGTCGACGGCCGTTTCCAGCAGGTCTTCGATGGCCCGGCGCGCCGGGCGCTCCGCGGCCGAGACCACGCCCTCGCGCTGCAGCGCCCGGTCGATCCGCGGGATGGCCTCGCGGAACTGCCCCTGCATGTCCGTAATCCGGAACTCGAGGAAGGCCGACCGCTGGATGATGCTCTTGGCCCGCGCCGGATCGCGTTCGCCGGGAAGCTCGACGATGATCCGCTCTTCTCCCGCCTTCTGGACGAGCGGCTCCGCCACGCCAAACTCGTCGATGCGCTGCCGGATCACGGTGAGCGCGCGGTCCAGCGCGTCGGACGGGTTGGCCACCGCGCCCCGGCTCTCGTCGAGCTCGAGCGCCAGGTGAATGCCGCCCTGGAGGTCGAGCCCCAGCTTGAGGGGGGTGCGGGTCTGGCGGACGTCCTGCATGCGACCGTCGTCGCCGAGCTGCCGCACCGTCACTTCGCGGGGCCACAACGACCAGACGCTGCCCGCAAGCAGCAGCCCGATCACAATCAGACGGTTCCGAATTGAGCTGAACATGGCGTATGGGCTAAAGCCCGCACAAGTTAACCAGGCGACGGCGTGGGTGGCACTGCCAGGGCCGCGAGGGCTTCCTGCCGGTCGCGGGCGAGCTGGCGCTGCAACGCCTCCGCCGTGGGAAAGGCCTGCACGTCCCGGAGCCGCCTGGCCCAAGTGACCTTCACGCGGTGACCGTACAGCTCCGGCGCCCCCTCGAACAGGTGGATCTCCAGTGAGCGGTCGGCTTCCCCGAACGTGGGCCGGGGACCGATGTGCATCATGCCCCCGGAGTGCCCGCCCGCCCATTCGACGTCCACCGCATAGACGCCGTCGGGCGGGAGGAGCTTGCGCCGGTCGGGGACCTGCACGTTGATCGTGCGGAATCCCAAGGTCCGCCCGCGGGAGGCGCCGCGTACGACCGCCCCGGTCATCGAGTACCGGCGCCCCAAGTGCCGCTCGGCCGTGGCGAGATCCCCACCGGCCAGGGCGCGGCGGATGAGCGTGGACGACACCTCGCGGCCGTCCACCTGGATCGGCGGCACGACGTCCACCGCAAAGCCCAGGCGCGCTCCGAGCTCCCGCAGCACCCACTCGTCGCCGGCGCGGCCGCGGCCGAAGCCATGATCGTGCCCGATCACCAGCTCGCGCAGGGCGAACCGGTCGAGCAGCAGCCGCACGAACTCGTCGGGCGTGTAGTGGGCGAGGATGCGCGTGAACGGCAGGAACGCGACCGCGTGCACCGGACTCTGGGCGAACAGCTCGCGCCGTTCGTCGTCGAGTGTGAGCAGCGGCGGCGCCGCCTGCGGATTGACGACTTCCAGGGGATGGGGCGCGAAGGTGACCGCGAGGCTCCGCCATCCCGTGCGGTCGGCCCGCACGGCGATCTCCTCCAGCACCGCGCGGTGCCCCAGGTGGAGCCCATCGAAGCTGCCGACCGTGACGACCGTGGGGCCGTTCATTCGGCCAGCACGGTGTGGGGCTGAAGCACGTCGCCGCGTGGGACGGCAATGGCCAGCAGGGCGCCGTCCTGCAGCACGGCGACCGGCCCCTCGTGGACGGCGCCGCTGGGAACGGGGCGGCCGTGGCGGACCGCCGCCGCCTCCTCTCCGGTCACGTCCCGGCGGGGGAGATGCGGCACGGCGGCCAGGAGGGGCGCCAACCCGACATCACCGCGGACCAGGGCATCGAACGGGACGGCGTCCCGCAGGTGCCAGGGCCCCACGCCCGTGCGCCGCAGTTCCCGGAGGTGCGCCCCGCACCCCAACGCCAGCCCCAGGTCCCGGGCGAGGGCACGCACGTACGTGCCGCTCCCCACGTCGGCCGCGAACGTCACGTCGGCGCCGGCGCGATCCGCCATCGCGAATTGGTGGACCTCGACCGTACGCGGCGCGAGCGTCACGACCTCGCCGCGCCGCGCCCGGCGATGGGCCGGCGTGCCGCCGACTTTCTTCGCCGAGTACGTGGGGGGAAGCTGCTGGATGGTGCCGGTGAGCGCCGTCATGGCGGCGGCGAGCGCCTCGTCCGACACGGCGGGCCCGCCGTCGTGCTCGGCGACGATCGTTCCGGTCCCATCGTCCGTATCGGTCACGATCCCGAGCCGGAGCACCCCGGTGTACCGCTTCGGGAACCCCACGACGTACGGCATGAGACGGGTTCCCCGCCCGACGAGCAGCGGCAGCAGGCCCGACGCGAACGGGTCCAGGGTGCCCGCGTGGCCGACGCGCCGGGTGCGCAGCGCGCGCCGGGCCGCCGCCACGACGTCGTGCGAGGTCGGTCCGGGCGGCTTGTCCACGAGCAGGAACCCGTCACTCGGCAGGGTCCGTGTCCTGCTTGAGCTGATCGAGGATCTGGTCGATCTTCCGCGCGTGCTCGAGGCTGCGATCGAGCTGAAACCGGAGTTCGGGCGCGATCCGCAGCGCCAGACGTTTGGCGAGCAGTGAGCGCAGGAAGCCCCGGGCACTGTCGAGACCTTCCACGGCCCGCTGTTTGTCGGCTTCTTCCCCCAGGACACTCACGCGAACGACCGCGTGGGCACCGTCAGGCGTCACCTGGACGCCGGTGACGGTCACGAAGCCGACCCGCGGGTCCTTCACTTCCCGCGCCAGCCCTTCCGCAAGCGTCTCGTGAATGAGCGCCGCCAGGCGCTCGGGCCGATGTCGGCTGGCGCGCTTCATACGAACGACATGGTGGAGTCGATGATGCGGGCGAACCCGTCGCCGGCGACGAGCCGGTCGGCCGCCCCGAGAACCGTCTCCGCCTGCCGCCGATCGGTGGCCATCACGCAGCAGGCGAGTTCGGCGCGCTGCCAGAGCTCCTGGTGCGCCGTTTCGGCGACGGAGACGTTGAACCGCCGATGCAGCCGGTCCTTGAGGCTCTTCAGGATGCGCCGCTTATCCTTCAGCGACGCACACCCGTTGAGATGCAGGTCCCAGGTGACGATGCCCACCACCACCGGTCCAGTCTCCCGTCCGGCCGACCGCGGGGCCGACCTACTCGGATACCCGCGATGGCTCGCTGAGGTCGAGGGTCCGGGCGACTTCCTCGACTTCGAAGGACTCCAGCACGTCGCCGACCTTCACGTCGTTGAAGTTCTCCACCCCGATCCCGCACTCGAGCCCTTCCTTCACCTCGCGGACGTCGTCCTTGAACCGTTTCAGGCTGGCGACCTGGCCGTCGTAGACTTCCACGCCGTCGCGCACGACCCGCATGCGGGCATTGCGCCGGATGATGCCCTGGCGGACGAAGCAGCCGGCCACCGTCCCGACGCCGGAGATCTTGAACGTCTGGCGGACTTCCGCCTCGCCCAAGACCACCTCCCGCTCCTCGGGCGCGAGCAGCCCCTCGAGGGCCCGCTTCATCTCCTCGATCGCCTCGTAGATCACGCGATAGGTCCGGACATCCACCTTCTCGCGCTCCGCGGTGCTGCGCGCGTTCGCGTCCGGCCGCACGTGGAACCCAACCACGATCGCTTCGGACGCCTTGGCCAGCAGCACGTCGCTCTCCGTGATCGCGCCCACGCCGCGATGGATCACCTCGAGGCGCACTTCGGCGGTGGAAAGCTGGGCGAACGCGTCCGCCAGCGCTTCCGCCGGACCGGCCTGGTCTGCCTTGATGATGAGGCGGAGCGCCCGGACCGTGCCTTCCTCGATCTGCTTGGACAGATCCTCGAGCGACACGCCGCGCGTAGTGCGTCGATGCTGCGCCTCGCGATCGAGCCGCTGCCGCTTCTGGGCGATGTCCCGGGCCTGTGCCGCGTCGGCCACGACCGAGAAGTGATCACCCGCCTGCGGGACGCCGTCGAACCCGAGCACCTGTACCGGATTGGACGGGCCGGCCTCCTCCACCCGGTTGCCCCGCTCGTCGATCAGCGCGCGGACGCGACCGGCGAGGTTCCCGCAGATGAAGTCCTGGCCCACCTTCAACGTGCCGTTCTGCACGAGCACCGTGGCGACCGGTCCCTTGCCCGCATCGAGCGTACTCTCGACCACGGTCCCGCGGGCCGCCCGCCGGGGATTGGCCTGCTTGTCGAGCAGGTCGGCCTGCAGCAGGATCTTCTCGAGCAGCTCGTCCACGCCGGTGCCCGCCTTGGCGGAGATGGCGGACGACAGGGTGTCGCCGCCGAACTCTTCGAGCACCACGCCGTGCTGCAGCAGGTCCTGCTTGACCTTGGCCACGTTCGCCGTGGGCAGGTCGATCTTGTTGATGGCGACGATCAACGGCACGCCCGCGTTCTTCGCGTGCGAGATCGCCTCGACGGTCTGCGGCATCACCTGGTCGTCGGCGGCGACCACCAGGACGACGATGTCCGTGACCTGCGCGCCGCGGGCCCGCATGGCGGTGAACGCCTGGTGGCCCGGCGTGTCGAGGAACGTGATGCCCTTGCCGGGCGCCACTTCGACGTGATACGCGCCGATGTGCTGCGTGATGCCCCCGGCCTCGCCCGCGATCACGTTGGTCTTCCGCACGTGATCGAGCAGGGACGTCTTGCCGTGGTCCACGTGCCCCATGACCGTGACGACCGGTGGGCGCGGCACCAGGTCTTCCGGCCGGTCCACTTCCTCTTCGATGGTCTCGGAGGGCGCGTATTCCTCTTCACGCGCCGCCTGGAACCCGAACGCGCCGGCGATGAGCTCGATCTGATCGAAATCCAGCCGCTGGTTCACCGTGACCATCATCCCGAGTTCCTTGAAGCAGAACGAGACGATGTCCGTGCGGCTCACGCCCAGGATCTCGGCGAGTTCGCTGACGGTGATGAACTCGTTGACGCGCACGAGCGTCTTCTCGCGCTCGCGCTCCTCCTGCCGCCGCTGTTCCTCCCGCTCGCGGAACGACGGCTCGTCGTCGCGCCGTCGCGCGCCCTTGCGGCCGCTGGGTCCCTTGATGGAGGCGAGGGTGCGGCTGATGTTGGCCTGCACGGCTTCCTGGTCCACCTGCGACCGGCGGCCCTTCTTGCGCTTCTTCCCCTTCTCGCGGCGCGTGTCCAGGGCCTCGCCCGGCGCGGCGGACGCCACGGGCCGCGGCGTCGCCGACGCCACCGGCTTGATCCGTGGCACGCCGGCGGCCGGGCGCGGGATGCGGAGCGGCTTGACGGTTTCGGGCTTGGGCCGCGCCGGCCGCGCTTCGGCCGGCTCGGCGACCTCGTGGGGTGGGGTCTCGACGACCGCGGCGGCTTCCTCGACGTCCGCGGCCTCGGCCGACGCCGGCTCTTCGGTCTCGACGGTCTCGGGCGGCAGGTCGCGGAACAGGGCGGCGGCCCGCTCCTCGAACGAGGGCTTCGCCTCGGGCTCCGCTTCGAGCCGTTCGGCCTCGGCGGCCGCCTCGGCCTCTTCCTTGGCGCGCAGCAGCTCTTCCTCCTCCGCCTCCTTGGCCGCCACCTCGGCGGCCGTGCGCCGCCGCCGCTTGGGGCGCTCCGCCGGCGCCGTCTCGACCGGCTCCGCCGCCTTGCGAGTCCGCCGTCGGGTCTTCTTCGCCGGGTCAGGCGCCGCCTTGCGCCGCTTCTCCCGCTCCCAGCGGGCACGCACGATCGCCACCTGCCCCGCGTCGAGCGAGGAGAGGTGGCTCCGCACGTGCATGTCGAGCTCCGCCAGCAGCCGAACCAGCCGCTCGCTTTCGATCCCGAACTCGGCCGCGAGATCGTGGACCCGCGTCTTCGTCCCCACGTCGCTATCCTCCTACTGCCTACTGCTGAGCTTGGCCAGCAGCCCCTCGGCCACCGACCGATCCGTCACTCCCACCGCCTGAACCGCGGCGCGTCCAATGCGCGCACCGAGGGCCGCAGCCGGCGGGCCGAGCACGACGGGCACACCCTTCCCCCGGGCCAGCCGTTCCACTTTGTCGGCGGTGCGGGCGCTGCGATCGGCCGCCAGTACCACCACCCGCACCACCCCCCGCTGCAAGCCTTCCCGCACGGCCGCCGTCCCCACGGCGAGCGACCGGGCCCGGGCCGCGAGCCCCAGCAGCCCGAGCGCCGATTCGGGGATCACGCGACCGGTGTGTTCTCCGCCGCCGCGTCCCCGGCGTCGCCGGCCTCGGCCGCCGGCCCTTCATCGGCTGCCGGCGCCTCATCGGCTGCCGGCGCCTCATCGGCCGCCGCTGCCTCATCGACCGCCGGGCCGGCCGGTCGCGCCTCGGCGGGCTCCTCCGTCAACTCGGCGATGAACCCCTGCAGCATCTCCAGTTGCTCGGGCGAGAGTCCGGGAATGTGCTGCAACTCCTCGACGTCCAGATCGAGCAGGTCACCGAGTTCCACCAACCCGCCGGCTTCGAGCGTCGCCACCAGGTCGGGCGGGAGGCCTTTCAGCTCCCGCAGCGAGACGTGCGACGCCTCCTCCTCTTCCGGCTCCACCGGGAGCGGCGCGAACAGCGGTCCCTCGCCGCCTCGTTCGAGCCACTCGCGGCTCGAGTAGAGGTCGATCTTCCAGCCCGTGAGCTCCGACGCCAGCCGCACATTCTGGCCGTTCCGGCCGATGGCCAGGGACAACTGATCTTCGTCCACGATCGCCTGGATGATCCGGTTGTCGGGATCGGCGAACACCCGGGCGACCCGGGCCGGGGCGAGGGCGAGCTTGGCGAACCGCTCCGGGTCGGGTGACCACGGCACGATGTCGATGCGTTCGCCGCCGAGCTCGTTCACGACCGCCTGCACCCGGCTCCCCTTGAGCCCGACGCACGCCCCCACCGGATCGATGGCGTCGTCGCGACTGGCCACGGCGACCTTGGTGCGGCTGCCGACTTCCCGGGCGGCGGTCCTGATCTGCACGATGCCCTGCTGCAGCTCGGGCACTTCGAGCTCGAACAGCGCGGCCACGAACAGGGGATCCGCGCGGGACAGAATCAGTCGGGGCCCCTTGGGCGTCTCTTCGAGCCGCTTGAGGACGGCGCGGATCGTGTCGCCCTGGTGGAAATGCTCCCGGTGGTTCTGCTCGCGGTACGGAATGATGGCCTCCGCCTCGCGGAAGCGGTTCAGCATGATGACCAGCTTGCCCCGCTCGATCTGCTGAATCTCCCCGGACAGCAACTCGCCGATCTTGTCGCTGAACTCCTCGCGCACGCGGGTCCGCTCCCCTTCGCGCACCCGCTGGATGATCCGCTGCTTGGCCGCCTGCACCGCGATCCGTCCGAAGTCCTGAAACGGCACGTCTTCCTCGAGCACGTCCCCGACTTCGAAGTCCGGGTCCTCCCAGCGCGCCTCCTCGAGCGAGACCTGGCAGGCGGGGTCCTCGACGGCCGAGACGACCGTCCGCAGCACCGCCACGCGCATGTGGCCCTTCACCTCGTCGATGTCGATCTCGGACCGCACCGTCGGGCCGTACTTCTTCACCAGGGCGGCGTGGATGCCGTCCTTCAGCAAGTCCAGAAGGCTCTCGCGATCGAGCTGTTTGCTGGTGGCCAGCTCGCGGATGGCCGAGAGCACCTCGGCTGAAGTCGCCATGCAATCTCCTTGGGTCCTGCGTCAGGTCCTACGTCGTGCCGTCGCCCGTGCCGCCCCGAAGGTGCAGGCCCGTGTCCCACTCGACGACCAGCGTGGCGTCCCGCGCCTCCGCGACGGGCACCGTCACCACGTCGTCCCCGGCGGCGGGCCGGAGCGTGACCGTCTCCGCGTCCGGCTCCACGGCCACGATCGTCGCCCGCAGCCGGCCGCGGCCCTGCAGCCGCACGTGGACGTCACGTCCCACGAAGCGCGCCCAGTGCTCCGGCCACCGGATCGGTCGCTCGATGCCGGGGGACGACACCTCGAGCACATAGCGCGGACCGAGCAGACCACTCGCGTCGAGCCATGCTTCGAGCGCCCGGCTCACGGTCGAGCAGTCGTCGACGGTCACCCCGTGCCCCGGGGCGGCGTCCGCGCGGTCCACCCGCACTTGCAGGCGCACCCGGTGCGCGGTCCCGCCGCGGCGAAGGTCGACCAACTCGAATCCCAGGTCGGCCAGCCGCTTCCGGACCTCTGCGATGAGCACGTCAAGCGTGGGCTGCATAGCGGAGGCGAACGGAAAAAAAAGTGCGGGCCGACTACGCCCGCTGACAGGGTAAAATATAGGGGCCCCGTCTCCGGGGGTCAACTCAGGGGACGCCCCAGGTAGGCCACCATCCGTCCGTCCACCCCACCCGACGCTCGATGCGAAAAGAACCGGTCGCGGTGGTGGGCGGTGCACCAGCCGCTCGCCGTCGCCTGTCGGATCCCCAGGCGCCCGGCTCGCGCGAGCAATTCCGCCCGCAAGTCGAGCGGTCCGCGCGCCGGCTCCGCCACGTGGCGGACCGCGGCATGCACTTCAGAACCTACTTCATAGCACGTGCCACAAATCGCTACTCCACAATGCATTACGATTGCAGACTCGACCGACTTGGTGAGGTCGCACAGCGCCGACACGCCGGTCTCAAGCATGCCCGCGGCGATCCCGCGCCAGCCCGCATGCAGCAGGGCGACCGCCCCGCTGTCGGGGTGAGCGAGGTAGATCGGGACACAGTCGGCCACGGTCACGAAGAGCAGCACGCCGGGGTGGGCGGTGAGGTGGCCGTCGACCCCGTCCAGGACCTGCCACCCCGCGAGCGTCGGGCCGTGGGTGGCGAGCCGGCGGGCGTGCACCTGCCGGCCGACGGCGAAGCCCCGGAATCCCGGTCGCATCTCGCCGAACAGGGCCTCCCACCGCGCGGTCACCTGCGCCCGGGGCTCGTCGGAGAACAGCCCCAGGTTGAAGCCCGCGCCCCGACCGGTGACGCCGGCCACGAGCCCGTACGCCGCGCGCCAGGACTCGAGTTCGAGGCGCGGTACCGGGCCCGCCCGGGGCGCCTCGTCGAGTCGCGCGTCGATCATCGGACGCGGTCGGGCTCTCCCACCCGCTCGATGCGGGCGCCCAGGGCCCGCAGCCGCTCGTCGATCTGCTCGTAGCCGCGGTCGATCTGGCCGATGTTGTGGATCGTGCTCTGCCCTTCCGCGGCCAGCGCGGCAATGAGCATGGCCATGCCCGCCCGGATGTCGGGGCTCTCCACCACCCCGCCTCGCAGCCGGCTCGGACCGGCGATCACCACGCGATGGGGATCGCACAGCACCGCGCGGGCGCCAAGCCCGATGAGCTTGTCCACGAAGTAGAGGCGCGACTCGAACATCTTCTCGAAGACGAGCACCAGCCCATCGCACTGGGTCGCCACCACCACCGCGATGGAGGTGAGGTCCGCGGGGAAGGCCGGCCACGGTCCATCCTCGATCTTGGGCACGTGGCCGCCCATGTCCGGGCGGA
This sequence comes from Gemmatimonadota bacterium, assembly GCA_029862925.1. Lineage (GTDB taxonomy): Bacteria > Gemmatimonadota > Gemmatimonadetes > Gemmatimonadales > GWC2-71-9 > JAOTWJ01. Next base: position 18,079 of record JAOTWJ010000013.1, on the reverse strand, counting down.
TCCGCAACTCCTGCGACGGCTCGACCCGAAGGTCGACCCCGTCGAGCCGCGGGCGCACCCCCAACCGATCGAACTGGAGCAGAATGGGGTGCAGGTCATCGGCCCGCACGCCCTCGATGGTGATCTCGCCGTCGGTCACGGCCGCGAGTCCGATGAAGCTCCCGATCTCGATGTGGTCGGGCCCGATCGCGAGGCTGGTACCGTGGAGCTGCTCGACACCCTCGATGACGAGCACGTTGGTGCCGACGCCGGTGATCTGTGCCCCCATGGCGGTGAGGGCGCGCGCGAGGTCCTGCACGTGCGGCTCCGCCGCGGCATTGCGCAACACCGTCCGGCCGCGCGCGCGGACGGCGGCCATCAAGGCGTTCTCCGTCGCGGTCACGCTTGGCTCGTCCAGGAAGATGTCGGTCCCCACGAGCTCCCGCGCCGTGAGCTGGTATTGGTGACCCACGTCCACCTCCGCCCCGAGCCGCTCGAACGCGAGGAAGTGGGTGTCCACGCGGCGGCGCCCGATCACGTCCCCGCCCGGAGGTGGCAGCGTGACGCGGCCGAACCGCGCGAGCAGCGGGCCGGCGAACAGAATGGACGCGCGCAGGCGGGCGCAGAGGGCGGTGTCGAGCGGCTTGGCCGTCACCGCGGCGGGGTCGATTCGCACCGAGTGCGGGCCGGTCCAGGCGACGTCTGCGCCGAGATCCTGGAGCAGCAGGAGCTGCACCTCGACATCGCGGATCCGCGGCACGTTGGTCAGCTCGGAGGGGCCGTCGCCGAGCAGCGCGGCGGCAATCATCGGGAGCGCGGCGTTCTTGTTGCCGGCCGGACGGACGGTGCCGCGCAGCGGCTGGCCGCCTTCCACGACGAAACGTTGGGACATGGTGCCGGAACCATACGGGCCCGCCGTATCCAGCGTCAAGCAGAGCGTTGACACCTGACCGCGACGGACAAACTATTCAGGGACAGTTATTTGGACTTGACGGCGGGTCCGTGCCTGGCACGCGCCCCGCAGCCTGACGAGGAGGTCGCGTGACGGGGTGGCCAGCCGTGGTGACGGCGTTGGCAACGGCGGTGCTGGCGGGGTCCGTGCTCGTCCTGATGATCGGGCTGGTGGCGGCCCTGCGACAGATGAACACACTGACCGCGCGGCTCACGCACCTGATGGAGAACCTGGACCGCGACGCACGACCGACGCTCGAGGCGGTGCGGCGGACCGTGGATGACGCGGGCCGGGTAGCCGTGGTCGTCCGCGACGAGGTCGCGGCCGTGGTCGGCACATCCAAGCGCCTGCGTGAGCGCGCCGAACGCACCGCCACCGCGCTGGAAGAGCGGTTCCTCGAGCTCGAGACGCTGCTCGATGTCCTCCAGGAAGAGCTCGAGGACACGGTGCTGGACGTGGCGGCACTGCTGCGCACGACGCGGCGGGGGTCCGGGCTGTTCCGCGCGGCGAAGCGCGCCTTCCTGGGTCGCCGTTGACGCCACCGCTCCGCTGGGCCCCGGTGCTCGGAGGCGTGATCGCGGGATTGGCGCTGCTTGCGCTGCTCCCCGACGTCGCCGTGGCGTGGTCCCCCGGCACGCACATCTACTTGGGCGAGTCGGTCCTAGCCAACCTCGCGCAACTGCCCGGGATGGTCGCCGACCTGCTGCGCGCGTACCCCTACGACTACCTCTACGGTTCCATCGCCGCCGACACGTCCATCGCCAAGAAGTACGCCCCGATCGGCCGACACTGCCATCACTGGCACGTGGGGCAGGAGATCGCGGATCGGGCAGACTCGGACGCGCTCTGCAGCTTCGGCTTGGGTTACCTCTCGCACCTGGCGGCGGACGCGGTGGCGCATAACTACTTCGTCCCGCGCCAGCTCGTCCTCACGTCCACCACGATTGCCATCGGCCACTCCTACTGGGAAAGCCGGTTCGAAACGCACCTCGGTGAGCACTACGCCCGCGAGGCCATGGACGTGATCCGCATGAACCATCTCGACGCGGATTCCCATCTCGACCGGATCCTGGCCCCCACGATCTTCTCCGTGCGCACCAGCCGGCGCCTGTTCCGGGGCATGGTGGGACTCACGGAAACGCAGAGCTGGCAGCGCGCCTTCCGGGTGGTGGCCGAACGCAGCCGCTGGGACCTCACCGACGATCTGGTGGAGCGGCAGATGGCAGTCGCGTTCCAGTTCGTGATGGAGGTGCTGGCGCAGGGCGACGAGGCCCGGCCGCGGCGGCTGGATCCCGCCGGCGAGGCCTCGCTGACGCTCGCGAAGCGGATGCGGCTGGACGTGATGCGCAACCGGATTCCCAGCGACAGCTGGCGGCTCGCGAAGCTGGCGGACGAGCGGTTTGGCGGGCTCCCCGGGGAGCTCCCGTTCTGGGAGGCGTCCGCGTCGCAGCGTCCCTGGCGAGACCGCGTACGGCGCGTCGCCGGGCTCGACTAGTCGTCGAGCCCGCACCGACGCCGGGCGCCGCACCGCACGCCGCCGGGCCACGACACGGGGCTCAGGCGCCGTCCCACGAGCGTTCCAGGCCGGCGTACGCCACGAGCAGCTGTTTTGTGCCGACCTCCGGATCGTCGAACTCCACGTCCACCTTGAGCTCGCGCCCGCGCCCGGCCAGGCCGCGGATCGTGCCCTGCCCGAACCGGCGGTGGCGCACCCGTTCTCCCTTCACGTACCGCGGCGCGTCCTGCGACTCGTCTTCCACCGTGAACGTCACGCCGAGCGGCACGTCCGGCTTGCCGCCGAACCAGGCGTCGGTGCTCGGCCGTCCCCGCCGACGCAGGGCCTCGACGCCGAACACGCTGCTGCTGCGGTGTTCCTCGACGACCCCCGGCGGCAGCGCCTCGAGAAAGCGCGACGCCATGCCCGGCAGCAGCTGGCCGCCCCGACGGCGGGCCCGGGCCCACGTGAGGTAGAGCCGGTCGCGGGCCCGCGTGATCGCCACGTAGGCGAGCCGCCGCTCCTCCTCGGCTCCCGCGACCGTCTCCAGCGCGCGGCTCAGCGGAAACAGCCCATCCTCGAGACCCGTCACCGCCACGACCGGCCATTCCAGCCCCTTCGCCGTGTGCACCGTCATCAGCGTGATCCCGTCCGGATCGCCGCCAACCTGCTCGTCCGACGTGGTGAGAGCGGCGGTCGCGAGGAAGCGCTCCAGCGGCGTCCCGGACTCGTCTGCGTCGCCTCCGTCGATCTCCTCCGACCACTCCGCGGCCGCCGCGAGCAGTTCGCGGACGTTCTCGATGCGATCGCGTCCCTCCGGTCCGTCGGTTTCGAGGTGGGCTTCGTACTGCACCGCTTCGATCACCCGCTCGAGCAGCCCCGCCGGGGTCGCCGTCGCCGCCTCCGCGCGCAGCCGCGCGCACAGCGCGGCAAACTCCTGCAGCGCGCGCTTCGCCTGCGGCCGCAGCTCGGGGATGCGGTCGGCGATGGCGGCGGTCTCGAGCAGCGCCCGGCGCCACTGCCCGGCCGCCGCCTGCAGGCTCGCCAGGCTCGCCAGCCCGAGCCCGCGCCGCGGCACCTGGACCGCCCGCAGGAACGCCTCGTCGTCGGCCGGATTCACGATGAGTCGCAGATACGCGATCAGGTCCTTCACCTCCCGCCGGTTGTAGAAGCTCACCGCCCCCACGATCTGGTACGGCAGGCCGGCGCGGCGCAGCGCTTCCTCCAGGGCGCGCGACTGCGCGTTGGTGCGGTACAACACCGCGAAATCGCCATGCGCGTAGTGCTCCTGCGCGGCCCGCGTGGCGAACTCGCGCGTGAGCCACTCGGCTTCGTCGCGCTCGTCGGCGGTGGCCACGACCTGGATCGGTGTCCCGCCGGCACGCGCCGTGAACAGCGTCTTGCCCAGACGCTGCGTGTTCTCGGCAATGAGGGCGTTCGCGGCGTCCAGGATGACCGACGTCGACCGGTAGTTCTCTTCCAGCCGCACGACCGTCGCCGCGGGGAAGTCGCGCTGGAAGTCGAGCATGTTGCGCACGTCGGCGCCGCGCCACGAATAGATCGACTGGTCGTCGTCGCCCACGGCGCAGATGTTGGTGTGCCGGCTCGCGAGCGAGCGGACCAGCAGATACTGCGCGCGGTTCGTGTCCTGGAACTCGTCCACCAGCACCGCCCGGAACCGCTCCTGGTAGACCGCCAGCCGGTCGGGATGCTCGCGGAACAGGGTGAGTGGATGGAGCAGCAGGTCGTCGAAGTCCATCGCGTTGGCGGCGCGGAGCGCACCCTCCAACGCGTGATAGATCTCGGCCGCGACGCGTTCCACCGGTTCGGCGGCCGCGGCCGCCAGCTCCTCGGGGGGCACGAGCCGGTTCTTCGCCCCGGAGATGATGGCCTGCACGAGTTTCGGCGGATACGCCTTGGGCGCGTACCCGCCCTGCTCGAGCAGCCGCTTGATCAGGGCCAGCCGGTCGGCTTCGTCGTAGATCGTGAACTGCGGGGTGAATCCCAGCCGCCGGGCCTCGCGCCGCAGCAGCCGGGCCGAGAGCGAGTGGAACGTACCGATCCACAGGCCGACGGGCTCCCGCCCGAGGAGGGTGGCCACGCGGTGCCGCATCTCGCGCGTCGCGCGATTGGTGAACGTGGTGGCGAAGATGCGGTCGGCTGGGATGCCCTGCTCCGCCACGAGATGCGCCAGCCGTGCGGTGAGCACGCGGGTCTTGCCCGAGCCCGCCCCGGCGAGCACCAGCAGCGGGCCGCGCGCGTGCTCGACGGCGGCGCGCTGTGGCGCATTGAGGGTCAGCGTCGTCATCCCGCCGCCAGCGGCAGCTCGAGCACGAACTCCGTGCCCGCCGCGGGCGCCGCGAGCGTGAGCCGGCCGTCGTGCATGTCCTCCGCGATCCGGCGGGCGAGGGCCAGCCCGATGCCCCACCCGCCCTGTTTGGTCGTGACCCCGGGCTCGAACAGCCGCGTCCGCACCTCCGGCGCCACTCCCGGCCCGTCGTCGTGCACCGCGAGATACGCCCGGGTCGCGCTGCACTCGAGCCGCAGCGTGATGGTGCCCCCCCGTCCGCGCAGCGCGTCGATCGCGTTGCGCACGAGGGCCTCCAACGCCCACTCGAGCAGGACCGGGTCGCCGGTGACGAACGGACCGGCGCCCGGCGCGCGGACCGCGAAGCGCACCTGATGCGCGTGCTTCGGGAGGCGCGGCTCGAAATACGTGACCGTGCGCTCGACCAGCGTGCCGAGGGCCACCCGGTCGCGATGCGCGGGCCGCCCGATCCGTTCGAACCGCTGCGCGACCCGATGCAGCCGGTCGAGGTCGGCCAGGAGATGCCCGGCGATCTCCCCCGTATAGCCGTCCCGCTCCAGCAACCGATCCACCCACGCGGCCGCGCTCATCAGCGGGGTCCCGAGTTGATGGGCCGATTCGCGCGCCATGGCGACCCACAGCCGGTCCCGGTCGCGGTCCACCGCCGTCCGGTACGCCCAGATCCCGGCCGCCACGGCGCTCACCAGCAACGCGAGTTGCAGGATGCCCAGGAGTCGCAGCCGCTGCCCGATCGGCAGGCGGCCGTAGTGCACCTCCCCGAGCGACGCCACGACGATCGGCGGGTTCGACTGATCGAGGCGCCGGATGTAGGCCACCACCCGTGGGTCTTCCGGGGGGGCGTCGAACGGCAGATTGACGGTCTGGGTGGGCCGGCCGGCCGTGTCGGTGATCACCACGGGCAGCTCGGTCTGGCGGATCTCGGTCACGATGTCGAGCAGGGCCTCGGTCTGCGCCGTCGCCGCCGTGTCGTTCAGCGCGGCGATGACCCGACCGTAGATGCGCGACGCCTGCTGCGCCTCGCTCTGGAGGTGGCGCGAGAGATTCCACGCCTGCCAGAGCGAGACGGCGCTCAACAGGACGACCAGGCCCAGCACGACCTCGGGCCCGAGTTGCCGGAACCGGCGCGGGAGCCTAGGGGGCACGGGGCGCGAGCCGGTCGGTCCCCAGAAAGGGGACCAGCGCCGTCGGAACCTCCACCGAGCCGTCCTCGCGCTGGTAGTTCTCGAGCAACGCGATGATCGTGCGCGGGAACGCGAGCCCCGACGCGTTGAGCGTGTGCACGAACTCGGGTTTCGCGCCGGGGGCCGGCCGGTACCGGATGTTCGCGCGACGCGCCTGGAAATCGGTGAACGTGCTCGCGCTCGACACCTCGAGCCACGCCCCGACCCCGGCGGCCCAGACCTCGAGGTCGTACGTCTTGGCGCTCGCAAACCCGATGTCCCCGCTCGCCAGCAACACGACCCGGTAGGGCAGCTCCAGCCGGCGCAGGACGGTTTCCGCATGCCCCAGCAGCGCGGCGTGCTCCGCCGCCGAGGCCTCCGGTCGGCAGAAGCGGACCAGCTCGACCTTGTCGAACTGATGCACCCGGATCAGGCCGCGCGTGTCTTTCCCGTGCGCGCCCGCCTCGCGGCGGAAGCACGGCGTGTACGCCGCGTACGCCAGCGGCAGCGCCTCGCCGGCGAGCACGTCGTCCCGATGGATGTTGGTGACCGGCACCTCGGCGGTCGGGATCAGGTAGAAGCCGTCCGCGGTCACGTACATGTTGCCTTCGTGATCCGGCAGCTGCCCGGTGCCGCGGGCCGTGTCGGCGTTGACGAGATACGGCGGCTGCACCTCGACGTACCCGTGTTCCGTGGTGTGGAGGTCCAGCATGAAGTTCGCCAGCGCGCGCACGAGGCGGGCGCCGAGGCCCGTGAAGAGCGGAAACCCGGAGCCGGCGATCTTGGCGCCGGTGGGCAGGTCGAGGAGACCGAGCGCGGCGCCGAGATCCCAATGCGGGCGGGGCGGGAAGGCGAACTCCGGGGGCTCACCCCACGTGCGCACGACGGCATTGGCGCTGGCGTCGCCGCTCGGCACGTCGGGCAGCGGCAGATTGGGAACCTGCAGCAGCAGCTCGTCGAGCTGCGCATCGACCGCGCGCACCTCGTCGTCGAGTGCCGTGATGCGATCGCTCAGCGTCTTGAGGCCGGCCAGCAGGCCCGTCGCGTCGTCCCCGGCTTTCTTCCGCCGCCCCACGTCCATCGAGCGCTCGTTCCGCTCGGCCTTGAGCGCCTCGACTTCGACCAGCAACTCGCGGCGTCGACGGTCGAGGGCCAGCGCGTCGTCGACGCGCGCGGGGAGCGCGGCCGCGCGACGTGCGAGCGCCGCCCGCACGCGGTCGGGCGCATCGCGAATCTGGCGGATGTCGATCACGGTCTAGTCGGCGGGCAGACCCGGTTCGAGCCCGCGGTAGCCGCAGTTCCGGTTGATGAGAAACTCGAGCGTGATGGTGCGCTGCTGCAGGTCGACGCCGAGCACGTGGAACTTGCCGTACCGCGGCAGCGACCCGGCGAGCGCGCACTGGGAGCTGCTCGACCGCGACCGCACCACGAACACGCTCCCCGCAGCGACGGCGACGGCACTGTCGGCCACGTAGCCCTCGCGCGGAGCGGTCAGGACGCCGGCGAACGACTCCGTCGACACGAGAATGCCGGCCTCCGGGAAGAGGCCCAGGGATCCCGGCGGGTAGAGGAGCGGCGTTCCCGCGGCGGCGATGTCGAACGCGAAGTCGAAGGGGAGGTTGCGATCGGTCCGCGCCGTCGTCGCCTCCACCACGTTGAACGCGCTCGGCGCGCTCAGCGGTGTGCCGCTGAGCGCAAAGAGCACGGTCGTGTCGATGACGTTGTCCACCTGCGCGGGCGGCAGCGCGTTGGGATTGCTGCAGGCCACGACCGCGGTGGCCCCGATCAGGGCCAGGCCGCCAAAGGTACGATATGGCAATGAGATAGCGTGCATGGATTGTGGCTGAAGCTTAGCCGCGGCCCGAGGGGCGGTCAACCTCCGCGCCGTGCGTGTTTTTCGCTTGACTTCACTGTGGGCCACCTCTAGCTTGGCCGCCATGTCGACCATCCGCGACGTGGTGCACGCCCTCGCGCGCCGTCCCGGCGTCAAGGCGGCGATCGTGCTCGGGCACGACGGCCTCCCGATCGATTCCGTGTCCGCCAACGGGCTGGATCCCGACAGCGTCGCCGCGCTCGTGCCGCCGCTCGTGTCCGCCTGCCGGCAGCTCGGCGACACGGCCGCATGCGGCGCGTTCACGGCGGGCGCCGTCGAGTTCGACGACGGGCTGGCTGTGGTGGAGTTGCTCACGTCCGAGACGCTGCTCGCGCTCGTCGTCGCCCCCGGGACCAACGTAGGGGCCTTGCTCTACGAGCTCCGCAAGCACCGGGCGGCCATTGCCGGTCTGCTGTGATCCCCCCGTCGGGGTGACGCGGTGAACCGCTGGGCGGTCGTGCTCGCGGGCGGTTCCGGCACGCGCTTCTGGCCCCTCTCTACCCCCGCCCGACCAAAACAGTTTCTTCCGCTGGCCACCTCGGTGCCGCTGCTCGTCGACGCCGTGCGCCGGCTCGAGGGGCTCGTGCCGCCCGAGCGCGTACTCGTCGTCACCGGTCGCGCGCACGCGGACGCCACCCGGCAGCAGCTGGCCGCGGTGGCGCCGGTCCACGTCCTCGCCGAGCCGCGGGCGGCGTCCACCGGGCCCGCGCTCGCGTGGGCCACGACGCACATCGCCGCGCGCGACCCGGCGGCGGTCGTGTTGTCGCTCCACGCCGACTGGTGGGTGGGTGACGCCGAGGGCTTCCGCGAGGCGGCCGGGCGGGCGTTCGCCGCCGCCACCACCCACGATGCGCTGGCGACCGTCGGTATCGAGCCCACCCGTCCCGACACGGGGTACGGATACATCGAACGGGGCGACGCAGTGGGAGACGGCGTCTGGGGCGTCACGCGCTTCACCGAGAAACCGGACGCCGCCCGGGCCGCCCGGCTCGTGGCCGGCGGCGCCCTGTGGAACAGCGGCCTGTTCGCCTGGACAGCCGCGCGCTTCGCCGCGGAAACGGCGGCTCACGCCCCCGAAATCGCCCCGCACCTGGCGCTGCTCGGGCGCGGCGACGTGGAGGGCTTCTTCCGCGCCGTCACCCCCATCGCCATCGACGTCTCGCACTTCGAGCGCAGCACGCGCGTGGTCGCGGTCGCCGGCCGGTTCGGCTGGGACGACGTTGGCACGTGGGCCGCGCTGCGGCGTGTCCGGTCGTGCGACGCGCAGGGGAACGTGGTGGTGGGTTCGGCGTTCGTGCGCGACGTCGCCGACACGGTCGTGTGGGCCGACGACGGACCGGTGGTCGTCGACGGCGTGCGCGGGCTCGTCGTCGTGCGCGCCAACGGGCAGGTCCTGGTCACGACGCTGGAGCGCGCCACCGAGCTCAAGGCCCTGCTCGACGCCATGCCGCGCGACGTGCGCGAGGGGTCGTAGGAGTTCCCATGCCGGATGTCTATCTCCTCGAACCGGCCGTCTCGTCCGCCTGGGCGCCGTTCCAGGCCAGCCGTCCCGTGGCCGAGCTGCGCGCGGGCGCCTGGCTCATCCGCGAGCGCTGGGAAGCGGTGGCCGACGGGGAGACGCACGCGATCTTCGCGCCGGACCACCTGCACGCCTTCGTCGAGGACGGCGCGCCTCCGGTGACCCCGCGCGCCGCCGTGCGCGGTCCGGCCATCGTGGGGCGTTCGGACTTCGCGCCGTCCGGTGTGGCGCCCGACCTCCCCACCGGACCGGCGCGCCTCGTCAACGACGACGTGACGGTGGGATGGTGGGTGCCCGCGGGCGCCACGTGGACCGAGGCGTCCGACGACGGCGCGGCGGTGCCGCTCGAGGGGATGCAGCTGCACGGCGCGTACGACGTCGTCTCCGCCCTGGAGCATTTTCTCCAAGCCGACACCATGGACTTCCTGCGTGAGGGCGGCGATCACCTGCCGGACGGCTCCATCGCGATCGGCGATCCCAACGAGATCGTCCTGCTCGGCTGCGTGGTGGAGCCGGGCGTGGTCTTCGACACGCGCCACGGCGCAATCGTGATCGAACAGCACACGCACGTGCGGAGCGGCACGCGGCTGGAGGGCCCCCTGTACATCGGCCCGGGCTGTCAGGTCCTAGGCGGGCCGATCGCGTGGTCGGCGGTGGGACCGCGCTGCAAGGTGCGCGGGGAGATGACGGAGGCCGTGTTTCTGGGGTACGGCAACAAGTCCCACGACGGCTTCCTGGGGCATTCCGTGATCGGCCGGTGGGCCAACCTCGGCGCGGGCACGACGACGTCCAACCTGAAGAACAGCTACGGATTCGTGCGGCTGCAGGTGGGCTCCGACCGGATCGAAACCGGCCGCCAGTTCCTCGGGAGCCTCGTGGGCGATCACGCCAAGACAGCGATCGGCACCATGCTCTCGACCGGCACGATCGTGGGGGCCGGGGCCAACCTGTTCGGGGTGAGCCAGGCGCCCGCTTACGTCCCGCCATTCGCGTGGGGCGCGAAAGGCGAGGTGATGCGGCTCGACGGATTCCTCACGACCGCGCGCCGCGTGCTAGCGCGCCGTCAGGTGGAGGTCACCGACGCCGTCGAGGCGATGCTCACCGCCCTCTACACGCAGGCGACCGGCGCATGAAGCTCGCCGTCCTGGGCTCCGGCAGCCGCGGCAATGCGGTCGCGCTCCGGACGCAGGGCCACACACTCCTCGTGGACGCCGGGTTCGGCCCACGCGCGCTCGAGCGGCGCGCCGAGGAAGCGGGCGTGCCCCTCGCCCCGCTCGCCGGCATCGTGCTCACGCACGAGCACGGCGACCACGCCCGCGGCGCCGCGGCCCTCGCGGCCCGACACGACTGCCCGGTGTTCGCCAGTGCCGGGACGCTCCACGCCCTCGCCGGCGGCGGGCCGAGGAGCATTCTGCTTCCCCCTTACGGCGGCGCCCTCACGATCGGCCCATTCACGGTGAGCGCCGCACGGACGGCGCACGACGCACGCGAGCCGGTGGCCGTGGCGATCACGAGCCTGGCGGGGCACAAGATCGGGGTAGCCTACGATCTGGGGCGGCCCACCGCCGCCGTGCGTCACCTGCTGCGCGACTGCTCGGTCCTGCTGCTGGAAGCCAATCACGACGAGGTGCTGCTACGGACCGGTCCCTATCCCGCCAGCGTGCGGCAGCGCATCGGCGGCTCCACGGGCCATCTGTCGAACCGCGCGGCGGCGGCCCTGGCGGCCGAACTGTGCGGGCCCCGACTCGAGGCCGTCGTGCTGCTGCATCTGAGCGAGCAGTGCAACACGGCGGTGCTGGCACGCCGCGCCGTGGTGGCGGCGTTGCGGGAACGGCAGTTTCGGGGACGGGTGCTGGTCGCCAGCCAGACGACGCCGCTGGCGGCGCTCAGCCTGCGGGGGCCGAGTCAGCTGACACTGGCTCTTCCGGCAGCGGGTCCGACTCCTCCAGCGCGGTGACCGCCGGTTCCCACTCCCGGATCATGCGGGTGAACGCGTGGGCCATCTCGCCATCGAACTCCACGCCCGCGCGCTCCTCGATGTACGCCAGGATCTTGTCCGAGGGCCAGGCGTCGCGGTAGGGCCGATCGGTCCGCAGCGCGTCGTACACGTCGCAGACGTGCACCAGACGGCTCGCTGCATGACACTCCCGGGCGTAGGTCAGGCGCGGATAGCCACCCCCATTGATCATGATGTGGTGCTCGTACGCCACGACCGCCGCGAGATCGAGATCTGGCTCGGTGGCGATGATGATCTTGGCGCCCTCCGCCGGGTGCGCGGCCATGACCTCCCGCTCCTCCGCCGTGAGCTTCTCCGCCTTGTTCAGGATGTCCGCCGGGACCCGCACTTTCCCCAGATCGTGCATGAGTCCCGCCACCCCAAAGGCCCGCACGTCCCGCGCGCCCAGACCGACCCATTCGGCCAAGGCCATCGCGAGCACCGACACGTTGATCGAGTGGGTGGTCGTGTACTCGTCGAACTCCCGCAGGCGGAGCAAGGGCAGGACCAGCTGCTGATCGCCGTGCATGGCCACCGAGAGCCCTCGCACGACCGCTTCGGCCTCCGCGAGGGGCAGGCCGCCCGATTGCGTCAGCTCCTCGTGGATCCAGCGGACCGTCTCCGCCTCTTCCTGGAGCGTGAACCGGATCGTCGCGGTCGGCGCGGCATCGAGCCGCTCCTGCTGCCCCTCGATCCCGATCAGGCCGTAGCGGATTCCGCTCGGACGCGTCGGCCGGGCTTCGGCGGAGTCGACGTCCTTGAACGCGAGCCGCGCGTTGACGAGATCGAGGAACTCCTCCAGCTCGTCGCGCGAGACGGAGGAGTCGAAGCGGAGCCGCTGGATCCCGATCTCGGCCAGGCGCCGACTCCAATCCCACGCCCGCAGGTCGCGCAGCGGACGGTCCTGGTAGACCACCTCGTCGCCGAGGAACGAGAACGTCGGGCGGGGCGCCTCCGCGAGCAGGTCGCGCAGTTTCTCGTAGACGGCGTCGAGCGCGCGCTCGCGCGCCGCGTGTCCCTCCGGATACAGGGCCAGCGCGGAGAGGGCCTGGGCGAACCCGTGCAGAAACGCGACGGACGCGGACATGCGCTACGGTTCCTCGTCCACGGTGCCCAGCGCGGCGGCGGCGATGTCGGGATCGCGGGACCGAGCCGCCACCGCCAGCGCCGCCCGGACCCGGGGGTCCTGCGTGTAGCGGGAGAGCGCGGCGAGGGCCGCCAGGTACTCCGGGCTCTTGGGCTGCGGCTTGACGCCCAGCAGCGAGCGCCGCGGGGCGGCCAGCGTCAGCAACGTCTCGAGCGCCGCCGCATGGGGCGCGCTGCCGAGCACGCGAATGGCCGCCGTGCGCTGGTCGGTGTTGCCCCCGGATGCCGCGCGGCTCGCCAAGAGCGGAATGGCCGTTTCGGGGCAGCCGCGCGCCGCGGCCGTGATCGCCAGGCGGACGGCGTGGTCGTCCGGGTCGGCGAGGCCCAGCGTGATGGCCCGCTCGCGCGTGGCGGGATCCCGTAGCAGGATGCGCAACGCCTCGCGCCGCACGCGACCGTCGGCATGGCTCGCGTAGGCGGCGGCATCGAACCCCGCCGGCAGCGCCGGCAGCTCGCTGAGCAACGCGAGCATGTTGCGCACCACGAACCAGCGTTTGTCCGTCAGACGGCCGACGACATGCGGGCCCACGTCGTTCCCGAGCGCCACGAGCCGGGCGAGCAGGAGGCGACGCGTCTGGCTGTTCTCGGCGGCGATGAGCGCATCGAGCAGCGCGTCGGCCGCGCCAATCCTGAGGTGCTGGAGCAGCTCGTCCACCAGGGACACATCGAGCGGCTCCTGCGCGAGCACCCGCTCGAGCTGCCCTGGTGACGCCAGCCGCGCGCGGAGCGCGCGGGTCGCCGTCGGCGCGTCGGCCGCGCGGAGCGCATCCAGCATGGGTTTCAACTCGCCCTTCTCGAGTAGCACGTCGACGGCGCGTTCCACCGCCGGTCCCGTCACATCCAGCTCGAGGGCCATCTCGAGCATGCGACGCGGCTCGGGCAGGTAGCGCTGGTCGACGGCCGTCGCGAACAGCGGCGCCGAGGTCGACATCCGCTGCAACGCCACCCGATACTCGTCGGGATTGGGGTCCTTGAGCGACCAGTTACGGATCAGCGCCGCCACTTGCTCCCGCATCGACGCGTCCGCCGTCACCTTGCGGCGGCCCCGCCCGGTCTCCGCATGGCGGGCGAGTTTCTGGAGCATGCGCAAGAGCGAGTGCGAGACCGTCTGCGTGCGCGTGTCGGACGCGGCCTGCACGAGGTCGAGCACCGCTTCCGCCGCGAGCCCCTCCGAGGCATTGAGCAGAAACCAGCGCCGCTGCCCCGCATCGCCGCCCATGTCCAGCAGGCGACTCATGGTGCTCTGGTCGAGCGACGACACCATCTGCGAGACCTTGCGGCGCAGCGCGGTCGACTCCACCGATTGGCCGGTCTTGAGCTCCTCGGCGATCTGGAGCAGGTAGCCCACGATCACCTGGTCGTACGCCTGATCGCGGCCGTGGGCGTCGATCGCCTTGGCGACTTCCGTGGGGTCGAGATCCTCGTCGGCGTCCGACTCCCGGTCATCCTTCCCCTGCTGCGACTCGGACGCAAGCGCCGCCCGCGCGAGCCCGAGCCACAGCTGCGCCGCCCGCGTGCGCACGGCCCGGGCCTCCTCGTCGGCGGGGAGCGCGGTATCCTGGTGTGCAAAGCGCAGCCGATCGTAGCTGAGGGAGTAGAACCGCACGCGCGGCCAGACCCGCTCCGCGAACTTCGGGTCGAGGCCTACGGGCTGGCCGGTGCGGTCGGGATCGGCCGCCACGGTCTTGAAGAACTCGTGCAGCTCGTTCGGCTGGGCGCCGCGACTGATCTTCACGGCGCCCAGGTGATGCTTGTGCAGGCGCGCCGCGAGGTCGCGGAGCACGGGGTGCTTCGGATCCGTGGCGACGCCCTCGATCACGAGCTGGTTCCGCGCGACGCCGAGCGACAGCGATTCCTGGGCGGCGAGCACCTCGCCGAGGAGCCGCAACACGTGATCGACGGTCGGGGCGAGCGACGGGTGGCCCTCGGGATACATGGCGTAGCGGTGGAGGGCAATCGAGAGCTGAATCAGGAAATCGCGCAGCTCGCGCGTGAAACTCGCCGCCTGCTTGGCTGGCGCGGCGGTGGGCTCGGGCGTCACGAGGGCGCGCCGGCGTGCGCTCCCGCCAAGGGCGTCATGGCGTGTCGCCGGGCGCCGTGGCGCGCCGGTGCATGGGTGGGGCCGACGGGAGCGGGACCGTGTCGGGGCGAGCCGGCGCCGGCCCCACGCGGTCGAGGACGACCGGCTCCTCGAGGTCCCCCCCCGAGAGCGTGAGCTTCCGGCCGGCGACGACGAAGTTGTACACCATCCACTCGTCGCCGAGCGCGATGAAGATCGAGTCCGCCACGATGCGCCACCGCACGGTCTCGTCACCGAAGCTCGCCGAGCTGTCGCTCCGGACGATCACGGTCTGGGGACCGTCGGGCGTCTTGGCCCGCCACGTCCCCTCGAGCCGCGGGGCGCGCTGCGCAGTCGCCGGCGTCAGGACACACGCCAGCAGCAGCGCGACGAGCAGCGAACGGATACCCATGCGGATAAGTTACTCCCAACCGGAACCGGATGCCACGCGGTGCGGGCTTGCGTTGCGACGCCGACGCCCTGTGTACGCCGCCCGGGCATTCCGAGTTCCAGCACGCGGCGTGCCCCGTGATCTACATCACGTACCGGCCCGGCCCGCCACCCATTCCCGATCCGCCCAGGGAGCTCTCATGCGCCTCCACGTCCGCCTCACCGTCGGTTCCGTGCTTGGGGTCGCCGGCGCCCTCGCCGTCACCACACCGCTGACCGCCCAGCAGGCCTCCCGCCGGCCCGTCCATACGTACTCCATCGTGGCCGTGGACAGCGTCACGGGCGAGATCGGCGTCGCGGTGCAGTCGCACTGGTTCAGCGTCGGAAGCATGGTGACCTGGGCCGAGCCGGGGGTGGGCGCGGTGGCGACGCAGTCGTTCGTGGAGCCGGCCTACGGTCCGCGCGGGCTCTACCTGATGCGGACGGGCGTGTCGGCGCCCGCCGCCCTCGCCGCCCTGCTCCGCGCGGATCCCGACAGCCAGGTGCGCCAGGTGGCGATGATCGACGCCACGGGGCGCGTGGCGGCGCATACGGGCTCGCGCGACATCCCCGCCGCCGGCCAGCACGTGGGCCGGTGGTATTCCGCGCAGGCGAATCTCATGCGCAACGACCGCGTGTGGCCGGCGATGGCGCGCGCGTTCGAATCCACGACGGGCGACCTCGCCGACCGGCTGCTCGCGGCCCTCGACGCCGCCGAGGCGGCGGGTGGCGACATTCGCGGGAAGCAGTCGGCGGCGCTGGTGGTGGTGAGCGGCGACCGCGCCGCGCCCGCGTGGCAGAAGACGTTCGATCTCCGCGTGGAAGACCATCCCGACCCGCTCGGCGAACTCAGGCGTCTGGTGACCATGGCGCGCGCGTACCGCGCGGCCACCGACGGCGACAACTACGTCGCCGTCGGCCAGATCGACTCGGCGCTCGCGAGCTACCGCCGCGCGTCGGAGTTCCTGCCAGACTCGGCGACCAACGGCGAGCTGATCTACTGGGTGGCGGTGACCGTGGCGGACCTGGGCCGGGTCGACGACGCGATCCCCCTGTTCCGGCGCGCGTTCCGGCAGGACCGGAGCTGGGCCGAGTTGCTGCCGCGGCTGCCGGGCGCGGGGCTGTTGCGGGCCGATTCGGCCACGATCCGTCGGATCACACGCGAGGCCTCGCGGTAAGCGGGGTTTGGCGCGAGCGGCCAACCGGTTGTTGTGGCGCGGTTTCTGCACCTTCAGACTCGGGACGTCAACCCGAGCCTGGAGTGTCCGTGCGCACACTCAGATATCTTGTTGCTGGGCTTGCAGTTGCGACTCTCGCAGCATGTGGCGACGTTGCCGCACCAGCGGTGGCGCCGCTCGACGGGGCTTGGACCGGGGCCGTCGCCGCGCCCGCCATCAACCTGGAACTCCACCTCGAGGAGTCTGGCCGAGGCGCCGGGCAGCCGGGCCTTCCCGCCAAGACTATCACGGGCACGGGCCGGATCTGGGGAGCGGGCCCGGAGTTGTCGCTCACGGTCACCGGCACCAAGGCGGGCACGGAGTTGGATCTGCTGCTCGAATTGGCCGACGACTACGCGCCGATCCAGTTCGTGGGCGACCTGCACGCCAGCGGCACGGTCGCGACCGGGACGCTCACCGGCTCGGGCATCGTGGAGCAGCCGATCACGCTGGAGCGGCGGTAGCGGCGGGCAGGACGGGAACGACGCGAACGAAGGACGCCCCGGGGACTGCTCCCCGGGGCGTCCTATTTACTACCTCCTGCCAACCACTGACCGTCTAGCCGTCGCTCCGTCTAGCCGTCCAGCGGTCTAGTACATCCCGCCCATGCCCCCACCGGGCGGCATCGCGGGCATCTTCTCGTCTTCCTTCTTCTCCACCACCACGCACTCGGTGGTGAGCAGCAGCGAGGCCACCGACGCCGCGTTCTGCAGCGCGGTGCGCGCCACCTTGGTCGGGTCGATCACGCCGGCCGCCACCAGATCTTCGTACTCGTCGGTCTGCGCGTTGTACCCGAAGTTCTTCTCCTTCGAGGTACGGACCTTCTCAACCACGATCGAGCCCTCGGCGCCCGCGTTCTGGGCGATGATCCGCATGGGCTCCTCGAGCGCGCGGCGCACGATCTCGACGCCGACCTGCTCGTCCTCTTCCGCCACCTTGACCTTCTTGAGCGCGTCCTGCGCCCGCAGCATCGCGACGCCGCCGCCGGGCACGATGCCCTCCTCCACGGCCGCGCGGGTGGCGTGCAGCGCATCCTCGACCCGCGCCTTCTTCTCCTTCATCTCGGTCTCGGTCGCAGCGCCCACGTTGATGATGGCGACGCCGCCCGCGAGCTTCGCCAACCGCTCCTGCAGCTTCTCGCTGTCGTAGTCGGACGTGCTCTTCTCGATCGCTGCCTTGATCTCCTGGATCCGGCCCTGGATGTCCTTCTCCTTGCCGGCCCCGTCGACCAGGGTCGTGTTGTCCTTGTCGATCACGATCCGCTTCGCGCGACCGAGGTCGCTGAGCGCGGCGTTCTCGAGCTTGAAGCCAACTTCCTCGCTGATCACCTTGCCACCGGTGAGCACCGCCACGTCCTGCAACATCGCCTTGCGGCGGTCACCGAAGCCGGGCGCCTTCACCGCACACACCTTGAGGGTGCCGCGCAGCTTGTTCACGACCAGCGTGGCCAAGGCCTCGCCCTCGACGTCCTCCGCGATGAGCAGCATGGGCTTGCCGGTCTGCGCCACCTTCTCGAGCACCGGCAGCAGGTCCTTCATGGCGCTGATCTTCTTGTCGTGGATCAGCACGTAGCCGTCCTCGAGGATGGCTTCCATCTTCTCGGGGTCGGTCACGAAGTAGGGCGACAGGTAGCCGCGGTCGAACTGCATGCCGTCCACGGTCTCGAGCGTCGTCTCGAGGCCCTTTGCCTCTTCGACGGTGATCACGCCGTCGTTGCCGACCTTCTCCATGGCGTCGGCAATGAGGTCGCCGATCTCCATATCGTTGTTGGCCGAGATGGCGCCCACCTGCGCGATCTCCTTCTTGCCCGAGGTTTTCACCGAGAGCTTCTTGAGCTCGTCGACGACGACGTCCACGGCCTTGTCGATGCCGCGCTTGATGGCCATCGGGTTGATGCCGGCCGTCACGCTCTTCAGTCCCTCGCG